>JALZCZ010000066.1 GCA_030862825.1 Actinomycetota bacterium
GTACGCCACCGATCTGCCCGAGCTGCTGGTCGGGTTCCACATGTTCGGCGCCGCGCTGATCTCGGCGACGGTCACCTGGGTGCTGCTGGCGGTCCGTACGCCGCAGGTCCAGGCCGTCCCTACGCCTCCCGCTGCCGACGCTCCGAGCGGATCCGGGCGTCGACCTCGAGCTCGATGAGGTGGATCCACCCGGCGATGTCGTCGTGGAACTTCTGGTGTTTATCGGCGTCCGTGTAGACGGCACCGCACACCTTGCACTCACGCTGCACGACCACGTCTCCCTCCGCACCGAGATCCCATGTCGCTCTTGGTGCCCCCGGGGCCGCTGAACCCGGCGGTGGGCACATGATAGGAGGGCGTGCGAAGTCGCGCACCAGATCGTCCTGCCGCTCGGTGGGTGAGGGGGTGTCACCAACCCTGTCGTTTGGTCACCAACGGCAGAGACCCGGCCGGTTCCTGGCGACCCATCGGAAGACGTTGCAGTCCCAGCGGCACCACCAGTCCCAGCAGGCGCTCGCTGCCGGTCGCGGCTGGTGGATGGACCCGGGTTCACCTGGGATCCCTCGGCGCCGCGCCCGAAGCACCCACAGACGCAGCGGAAGACCCGGCGGCCCCCGTCAGAAAGCCAGGATCGGGTCGAGAGCGACCGCGACGAAGAGCAGCGAGAGATAGAGGTTCGATGAGTGGAACAGCCGCATCGGCTGGATCACGCTGAGGTCCTCGGTGCCGCGGGCGCGGGCCCACATCCGGTGCGCCTCGAGCAGGAACACTGCCCCCAGGACCCCGGCGGCCACCGGGTAGAAGAGTCCGGTGTCGGCGACCGGCCACAGCAGCAGGGAGGTCGCCACCATCACCCAGCTGTAGAGGACCACCTGCCGCCCCACCTCGCGGGCGGGCTTGACCACCGGAAGCATCGGCACGTCGACGTTGGCGTAATCCTCGCGGTAGCGCAGGGCGAGCGCCCAGGTGTGGGGCGGGGTCCAGAAGAACACCACGGCGAACAGCACGATCGGCACCCAGGACAGCTGGTTGGTGACGGCTGTCCAGCCGATCAGGGCCGGGAAGCACCCGGCGAGCCCGCCCCAGACGATGTTCTGGGTGGTCCGGCGCTTGAGGACCATCGTGTAGACGAAGACGTAGAACGCGTTGGCGAGCACCGCCAGGCCGGCCGAGAGCGGGTTCACCCACACGGCGAGCACCACGGTCGACAGCACGCCGAGCGCCGTGGCGAAGACCAGCGCGGCGCCGGGGGTGACCATGTGGCGAGGCAGAGCGCGGCGGCGGGTGCGGCGCATCTGCTCGTCGATGTCGCGGTCGTAGACGCAGTTGTACGCCGACGCCGAACCGGCCGAGAGCGCCCCGCCGATCACAGTGGCGACCACCAGCCCCAGCTCGGGCACCCCGCGGGCCGCGAAGAACATCACCGGCACGGTGGTGAGGAGCAGCAGCTCGATCACGCGCGGCTTGGTCAGTCCGACGTACGCCGCCACGACGTCTCTGAGCGTGGCCGCATCCACCGTGACTCCGGCCGACCGGTCGCGCGGCTCCGGCTGCCCCAGGGCAGCAGGCGACTGGCCGACGTAGGTCACGGAGGTCCTTGGATGGAGACGGAATGCGAGGCGGAGCGGGTGTGAGTCTAACCGGCCCCGTGAGTAGGCTCGGTCCTGGCCGACCCGCACGCTCGCACAACCCGGTGCGAACCCGAAAGGACCATGGTGACCACTCCCGTTTCGTTGGACTGGACCGAGCTCGACGACAAGGCCGTGGACACGGTCCGGGTGCTCGCGATGGACGCTGTCCAGAAGGTCGGCAACGGCCATCCGGGCACCGCGATGAGCCTGGCGCCTGCGGCGTACCTCCTGTTCCAGAAGGTGATGCGCCACAACCCGGCCGACCCGCACTGGCCTGGCCGTGACCGGTTCGTGCTGTCGTGCGGACACTCGTCACTGACGCTCTACCTGCAGCTGTTTCTCGGCGGCTGGGGCCTCGAGCTCGAGGACATCAAGTCGCTCCGCACCTGGGGCAGCAAGACCCCCGGCCACCCGGAGTACGGCCACACGGCCGGTGTCGAGACCACGACCGGCCCGCTCGGCCAGGGCGTCGGCAACGCCGTCGGCATGGCCATGGCCGCGCGTCGCGAGCGCGGGATGCTCGACCCCAACGCCGACGAGGGCGCCTCGCCGTTCGACCACCACATCTACGCGCTGTGCAGCGACGGCGACATCGAGGAGGGCGTCAGCAGTGAGGCCTCCTCCATCGCCGGGGCCCAGCAGCTCGGCAACCTCACGCTGATCTACGACGCCAACCAGATCTCGATCGAGGACGACACCAACATCGCCCTCAGCGAGGACGTGGCGAAGCGCTACGAGGCGTACGGCTGGCACGTGCAGACGGTCGACTGGACCCACGGCGGCGGTGTCGAGGGTGGGCGCTACCGCGAGGACATCGCTGCCCTGCACGACGCGATCCGCGCCGCCGAGGCGGTGACCGACCGGCCGAGCTTCATCGTCCTGAAGACGATCATCGCCTGGCCCGCGCCCAACGCCCAGAACACCGGCAAGGCGCACGGCTCCGCCCTCGGCGAGGACGAGGTGGCGGCGACCAAGAAGGTTCTCGGCTTCGACCCCCAGCAGACCTTCGAGATCCCCACGGGCGTGCTCGAGCACACCCGCGAGGCGGTCGCCCGGGGCAAGGTCGCACAGACCGAGTGGGAAGAGGCGTTCCGCCACTGGACCACCAAGCCGTCGGCCGACGT
>JALZCZ010000067.1 GCA_030862825.1 Actinomycetota bacterium
GTCGAGCTCAACGCCGAGGAGGCCGGCGCCCTCGGTGACGCGCTCAAGAACGTCGTAGGGTGACCCCCGCCCAAGACGTGTCGCTCAGCCTTCCCAGTCAGGTTTCCCCGCCGGAGTTCGCCGTCTGCGACCTTCTCCCGCACGCGATCCTCGGGGCCGAATGCGTAGCGGTCCCCGTCCAACCGGGCGATGACGGTGGTCCGCCGGTGCTCGGCCCCGGCGCCGCGGGTCTCGCCGACGCCCTGGCGACCGACCTGCTCGGGGTGCTGGAGGCCCATCAGGCGACCGGCAGGACCGGCGAGGTGGTCGCGGTGCCGGTGCCCCTGGGCACCTCTGACAACGCCGATCTCCGGCTGGTGCTGCTGGTCGGAGTGGGGGCCGCGCACCCCGTCGACTTCCGCCGCGCCGGTGCCGCGGTCGCCAAGCAGGTGACCAACCGCGCCGCCCTCGCGACCTCGATCCCCGCGCTCGCGGCCGACGCCGTCGAGCCGTTCGTCGTGGGCCTGATGCTCGGATCCTTCGCGTTCCACTGGAAGTCCGCCCCGCCCGACACGACTCCGGTACGCCGCGTCGTGCTCGCCGAGCTTCCCGAGGAGGAGACCCGGCCGGTCCTGGAGCGGGCGGTCGCCGTGGGTGGCGCGGGCTGGCGCTCGCGGATGCTGGCCACGGTCCCGTCCAACCTGAAGAACCCGCCCTGGCTGGCCGAGCAGGCCGAGGCGCTTGCGGCGGAGCACGGGCTCGGCTTCCAGGTCTGGGACGAGCGGCAGCTCGCCGAGCAGGGCTTCGGCGGCATCGTCGGCGTCGGCCAGGCCTCGGCGACACCGCCCCGCCTGATTCGCCTGGACTACTCCCCGAAGCAGGCGGCCCGCGGCACGCCCACCGTGGTGCTGGTCGGCAAGGGCATCACCTTCGACACCGGCGGCCTGACCATCAAGCCCGGCCAGGCGATGGTCAACATGAAGCGCGACATGACCGGCGGAGCGGTGGTGATGTCCACGATGGCCGCGCTTGCTGCCGTTGGCTGCCCGCTGCGCGTCGTCGGCCTGGTCGCCGCTGCGGAGAACGCCGTCTCCGGTAACTCCATCCGACCCGGTGACGTGGTCCGCCACTACGGCGGCCGCACCAGCGAGGTCACCAACACCGACGCCGAGGGGCGGCTGGTGCTGGCCGACGCGCTCGCGTACGCCGTCGCCGAGCTGAGCCCGGCCGCGATCGTCGACGTGGCAACGCTCACCGGCGGCATCAAGGTCGCGCTCGGCCAGCAGGTCGGCGGCCTCTTCGCCAACGACGACGCTCTCGCCGACGCGCTGTTCGGCGCCGGCGATGCCGCGGGCGAGCCGCTGTGGCGGTTCCCCCTGCATGCCGGCTACGAGGACAAGCTGGCGTCCAAGGTCGCCGACGCCGACAACGGCCCGAAGCACGCGCAGGCGATCACGGCCGCGCTCTTCCTCCAACACTTCGTGAAGGACGTCCCGTGGGCGCACCTCGACCTCGCCTCGGTCGGTGACGTGCCCGAGGAGCTGCACGAGTGGACGGTCGGGCCGTCCGGGTTCGGCGCCCGCGCCCTGCTGGCCTGGCTGGGCAGCGACCATCCCCTGGAAGGAGTCGGCAAATGAGAGGTCTCACCGTTCGCTGGTCGCTCGCCGAGGCCCCCGACGGAGCCGAGGAGGAGCTGGCGTCGTACGTCGAAGGCACGTCGCACGCGAGGTTCACCGGCATGGCCGGGCTCAACTACAAGACCTGGCGAGTGCGGCCGGGCGAGTGGTTCGAGGGCAACTACGTCTTCGCCACCGACGAGGCGCGCTCGGAGTTCCAGCGCACCTTCACGGAAGGCGCCGCCGAGGCCCCCGGCTCGAAGATCATCGGCAGCGCCCCGATCCTGATCGAGGAGTGCGACATCGTCGCGATCGCCGAGGGCTGGGACGGCTTCTCCGCCACCCCGCGCGCCTGAGGCAGGGTGGCGGATGGATCCCAGGTTTACCTGGGATCCCTGACGTTCTCGGGTGGTGCAACGGCCCATAACGTCCGGCATCCCAGGTTTACCTGGGATCCCAACGCCCCCGGGCACGGATCACTCCGGCTCGGGTAGCCATTCCTTCTTGGCCATGAGCAACCCGTCGCCCACCGGCAGCAGAACGGAGACCAGCGAGTCGCTCTCCGCGATCTCCTTACCGAGGTCGCGGATGGTCACGGTGTCCTCGTCGCGCTGGGAGGGGTCGGCCACGCGGTCGTGCCACAACGCGTTGTCGAAGGCCACCACACCGCCGGGTCGCAGCAGCCGCAGGGCCTCCTTGAGGTAGGCGGAGTACTCGGCCTTGTCACCGTCGCAGAACACGATGTCGTAGTGGCCGTCGGTCAGCCGGGGGAGTACGTCGAGCGCGGCGCCGGAGATCGTCCGGATCCGCTGCTGGGCGAACCCCGCCTCGGTGAACGTCTCGCGGGCAAGGCGCTGGTGCTCGGTCTCGATGTCGACGGTGGTGAGCACGCCGTCGGCGCGCATCCCGCGCAGCAGCCACACCCCGGAGACACCGGTGCCGGTGCCGATCTCGACCACGGAGCGGGCGTCGAGCAGCGACGCCAGGAAGCGCAGGGCCGCCCCGCCCCCGGAGCCGATGCCGACGACGCCGACCTCGTCGGCGCGGGCGCGGGCGGTCGCGAGGACCTCGTCCTCGGCGACGAACTGCTCGGCGTAGGTCCAGCTGGCAGCACTGATCGGCTGGGTCGGAGTGGCGATGACTGGGCCTCCTGTCTGGGCGGGTCACCAACGTATCGCTTGCGAGCCGCCGATCTGGTGACCCGTGCCCAAAGTCCTTGCGCGCTTCGCGCGCCCGTGCACGCACCTCGCTGCGTCGGCGTCGCTCGACGTGCGCCCAGATGCCGGCGCTCCGCCTCACCGATGCACACACCCGGCACACGCCAACCGCTGACCGGCGTCGGCACGGGACACGGGAACACCACCATCGGCCGGCTCGTTGTCGTCAATGAGTCGTCTGGTCCGGATCCTCACAGGATTCTCTCAGCCGGACTACCTACTGTCAGAGAGGTCAGTCGGAGAGTGCGCAGCAGAGGGGCGAAGATGAAGCAGGTCGATCAGCCGCTGGATCCGGTCGGTGGCGTGCCCACGTGGGACGAGGTCGTCGAGCTGCACTCCGGCCGCGTCTACCGGCTCGCCTACCGCCTGACCGGCAACCGCCACGACGCCGAGGACCTCACCCAGGAGGTCTTCGTCCGGGTGTTCCGCTCGCTCGACACCTACACCCCCGGCACCTTCGAGGGCTGGCTGCACCGGGTCACCACCAACCTGTTCCTCGACCAGGCCCGCCGCAAGCAGCGGATCCGCTTCGACGCGCTGTCCGACGAGCGCGCCGACCGCCTCACCAGCGCCGCCCCCACCCCGGACGTCGCCTACGCCGACCGCACCTTCGACGACGACATCGAGCAGGCCCTGGCCACGCTCCCGCCCGACTTCCGCGCGGCGGTCGTCCTGTGCGACGTCGAGGGCCTCACCTACGACGAGATCGCGGAGATCCTGGGCGCCAAGCTCGGCACCGTGCGCTCGCGCATCCACCGTGGCCGGGCCATGCTCCGGTCCGCGCTCTCCCACCGGGCCCCGTCGGCCGGCCGGACCCGCTACGCCGGACCGGTGGCGGCCGTCCAGGCTGCCGGAGGCACGCCGTGATCGGACACCTCGGCACGCGTGTCAGTGCCCTGCTCGACGGTCAGCTCTCGGCCGAGGAGACGGAGCGGGCCTGGGACCACGTGCACACCTGCCACACCTGCCGCGACCGCGTCGAGCGGGAGGGCTGGGTCAAGACCCGCCTGGCCGGACTCTCCTACGACACGGGCTGTGCGCCCGCCCATCTCAAGGGCTCCCTGCTCGGCATGCCACCGGGCGACGTGCTCCTGAGCCTCGAGGAGCAGCGGTCCCGTCGGGCAGGGCTGGGCCTGGCCGCGATCGGCGGCGGTGCCGTGGGCGCGGCGGTGATGGGAGTGCTGGCGCTCGGCGCGGCTCCGGCCGACGCCCCCTCGATCGAGCGGCGGGCACCTGTCACCAGCCAGCTGGTCACCCAGTCGCCGCAGCCCGCCTCGGTGCCCCCCAGTCGGCCCGGGCCCTGACGCGTCCCATCCTTGCCGGCAAGGGATGATGGGTAGGTGACCGAGGAGCATCGCCCACCCGCCCCGGGCCCGTCGCCTTCGTGGCTGCCGCCCACCGGCGAGTCGTGGCCGGCGTACCCGCCCCCCGGCACACCGACCCTTCCCCCGCCCCCGCCGCAGCGCCCCCCGCCACCCAGCGCTCGGGTCAGCGGCTGGATCTGGCCTGTCGTCGCCACCACGGCCCTGGTGGTCGGCGTGGTCGGCGGCGTCGCCGGGTCGGTCGCCTACGAGGCGCTGCGCGACGACGCGAGTGACACGCCGGGCACGGTCAGCGAAGGGCTCGAGGGCGTCACCACCCGCAGGCTGCCACCGCTGACGGCCGACAACGGCAGCGTGGCCGCGGTCGCCCAGGAGCTGCTGCCCAGCACCGTCCAGATCTCCGCGGAGTTCGAAGGTCAGGACGGCGGCGCCACCGGCTCCGGGTTCGTCCTCGACCGTCAGGGCCACATCGTGACCAACAACCACGTGGTCGCCGACGCCGCTGAGAACGACGGCCCGATCGAGATCGTCGACGAGGACGGCAACCGCTACGCCGCCACCGTGGTCGGCCGCAGCCCGGTCTACGACCTCGCAGTGCTCTTCTCCGAGGATGCGACCGACCTCCGGCCCGCCGCGCTCGGCAGGTCCGAGCGGCTGCGGGTCGGCGAGGCCGTGGTCGCCATCGGCTCGCCGCTCGGCCTCAGCTCCACGGTCACCGCGGGCATCGTGAGCGCCCTGAAGCGTCCGGTGACCACCGGCGAGGCGGGCGACGAGTCGTCGTACATCAACGCCGTGCAGACCGATGCCGCGATCAACCCGGGCAACTCCGGTGGCCCGCTGGTCAACCTGCGCGGACAGGTCGTCGGCGTCAACTCCGCCATCGCCACGAACGGTGGCGGCACCATCGACGGTGAGGCCGGCAACATCGGCGTCGGGTTCGCGATCCCGGTCGAGCAGGTCGTGGTGACCACCGACCAGATCCTGCGGACGGGCGAGGCGAGCTATCCGGTCATCGGTGCCCAGGTGCGCACCGGTGAGCTCGACGGCGACGGCGCCACGATCGACAAGGTGCTCCCGGACACGCCGGCCGAGGAGGCCGGGCTCGAGAAGGGCGACGTCGTGGTGGCCGTCGACGGCGAGCGGGTCACCGACGGCATCGCGCTGATCGTCGCGATCCGCAGCCACCAGCCGGGCGAGATCCTGGAGTTCACCTACCTGCGCGACGGCGACGAGCAGACCACGGAAGTCACGCTCGGCTCCGAGACGGGCTAACCGGGCTGGTCGGTCTTCGCCTCTTCCGGGAACGGGTTGGCCCTGACGTAGTCCTTGGCCTCCGCGTACATCCGTTGGATGTACTCCTCCAGCTTGGAAGCCTCGACCCGCCACTGGCCGCGGCCGCCGATCTTGATGGCCTCGAGCTCGCCCCGCCGAACCATGGCGTAGACCTGGGCAACTGACGTGTTCAACACCTCCGCGACGTCGGCGAGCGTGAGGAATCGGGGACCGTCGGACATGCGCCCATCGTCGCACCTCCAGCCATCCGAAGGGCGCCGCCGCCACCTGCCTGTGGATGACCAGGTGACCAGCGGCCGCCGGACCTGCATGATGTGACGGTGTCCAGGAATCTCGGGGACCAGGGGGCGCACGCGCACGCCCCTGCGCTGACGCCGCCGGCGGCGACGCGCGCGGCCACCCCCGGCTGGCGGGACCCCCGGATGTGGGTCGGCATCGCCATCGTGGCGGTCTCCGTGGTGGCCGGCGCCCGGCTGCTCGCCGCGGCCGACGACACGGTCGCGGTCTGGGCCGTCGTCTCCGACCTGGGCCCGGGCGACCAGCTGACCGGGGACGACCTGGTCAGCCAGCGCGTCCACTTCTCCGACGAGGCCGACCTCGGCCACTACTTCAGCGTCGACGACGAGCTCCCGGCCGACCTCGAGCTCACCCGCGGTGTGGGCGCGGGCGAGCTCCTGCCGCGGGCCGCCGTCGGCAGGGCCGGCGACAGCGACCAGCTGCAGGTGCGGATCGCCGTGGACAACGAGCAGGTGCCCTCCGCAGTCGACGCGGGATCCGTGGTGCACGTCTACCTCGTGTCGGCGACGGGGGACAGCAAGGGCTCTCCCACGGGCGAGCCCGCCCTCGAAGCGGTCACGGTCGTCGACGCACCGCCCGTCGAGGACAACTTCACGACCACCGGCAACCGGACCATCGACGTGTTGGTGACCGAGGCCCAGGCCCAGGCGTACTTCGCCCGGCGGGCCGAGCTCGACGACCCGGTGGTGACCGTGGTCAAGGTCGGCTGATGATCGTCGTCCTGATGGTCGCCTCGGGCGCGCCATGGGAGTCGACCGCGCTCACCGCTCTCAACGACCATCCCGGCGTCGTCGTGCTGAAGCGCTGCGTCGACATCGACGACCTGCTCGCCTCCGCCAGCGCGGGCCGGGCGGACGTCGCGGTGCTCGGCCTCGACGCACCTGGCCTGGACCCGGCCGCCGTCGACCACCTGCGCGCGCACGGCGTGCGACCGGTGGCGGTGGTGGCCGCGGAGATGATGGAGCCGGGCCGGGTCCGCGGCGCCCGGATCGGGATCCGGGCACTGGTCGCCGACGACGAGCTCGAGGCCCTGCCCGACGTGGTCACCGCTCCCGACCCCACCCCGACGGCGGCGCGGGAGTCGGCCGAGCCGCCCGCCGTACCGGTGCCGGCGCCGGGCGCCACCGGACGGGTGGTCGTGGTCTGGGGACCGGCCGGCGCTCCCGGTCGCACGACGCTCGCCTCGGCGATAGCCGGCGAGCTGGCCCGCCGCCAGCGGCGCACCATCCTGGTCGACGCCGATCCCTACGGCGGGACAGTCGCCCAGCAGCTCGGCATCATGGACGAGGTCTCGGGTCTCCTCGCCGCCGCGCGGCTGGCGTCCAGCGGGGCGCTGGAAGCCGGGTTCGCCTCGGTGCAGCGCGGAGTGGACGGATGTCTCTCGGTGGTCACCGGGCTGCCCCGGCCCGATCGCTACGCGGAGGTGCGGGCCGGCACCGTCGAGCACCTGCTCGAGGTCGCCCGCTGCCAGGCGCAGGTGGTGGTCGACACCGGGTTCAGCCTGGAGGACGACCCCGGCCGGGAGTACGCCGCCCGCCCCGGCCGCAACCAGCTCACCCTGGGAGCGATCGACGTGGCCGACGAGCTGGTCGTGGTCGGCTCGGCCGACCCGATGGGACTGTCGCGACTGGCGCGGGCCCTGGTCGACGTACGCGAGATCGCGAACGGGACCCCGACCCGCGTGGTGGTCAACCGGATGCGGCCGACCCTGGGCTGGTCGGAGAAGGACATCGCCGCGATGGTGTCCGGCTTCGCCCGCACCTGCGGGCTGCACTTCCTGCCCGACGACCGCGCCGCCGTCGACCGCGCCCTGGTCTCTGGTCGAATGCTGGTCGAGACGGGCGAGTCCGCGCTGACCCGGGCGGTCGCCGGCGTGGTCGATGCTCTCCCGCTGGACCATCCTTCGTTGGTCGACCAGGCCGAGCCCCTGGGCGAGGCTGGGTCGAGACGCACCCGGCTCAAGTGGCTTCGACAGGCGGTCGCTCGTTCCTCGCTCCCGCTACTCGACCAACGAAGGTCGACTCAGCCGGCGAAGAGAAGATAGAGCCCGCCGGCGGTGAAGGTGATCATCGCGAACAGCACCGGGAGTTGTCCGGTGAGCTGGTGGCGGGGCGGCAGGAGCTTGACCGACCGGTCGTGGGCGGCCATCGCGCCGAGCACGTGACCGATCACCACGGCCACCACCTTGATGTTGGCCACCAGGGTCTGGTGGTTGCTGAACCAGTAGCTGATCTGGAGATCGGCCGTGCCCAGGATGTCGCTGCCCTCGCTGAGCGGGTCGCTGGCGTACTGGAGGGTGCGCTGGGAGACCTCGAAGAAGTAGGTCAGGTAGTGGGCGACGAAGTAGCCGAGGATGATCGGCACGACCGAGTGCGCCAGCCGGTCGGGCAGGCTCCGGCGCGGGGTCTCGGGGTCGACCCCGGTGAGCATGCAGCCGAGCGTGAACACCAGCCCGACGGCGACGCAGAACGCCAGCAGGGCGGCGTTGTTGAGCACGTTCTCCGAGAGGCCGGACCCCTGCACGTACTGCAGCCAGCGGCTCGACTCACGGAACGAGTCGTAGCCGGTGCTCCCGAAGAGCACGGCCACCACCGCGATCAGCCCGGGCCGCACCTCGACGCTGTCGAGGTTGGCCAGCGGGCTGCGCACGATCAGGTGGCCGTCGCGCATCGACCACGGCGACAGCTTGCCGATCAGTGAGGAGAACACCTCGAACGGGTCGGCGCGCTCGTAGAAGCCGTTGCCGAACAGCGCGCCGCCGACCAGCATCGCGGCCACGTAGACCGCCATCCAGAGCCGGACCGAGGGCAGCTCGGTGGTGAACGGGTAGACCAGCTCCATCCACACGAACGCGTAGAGGCCCAGCGCCGCCGGCCAGTAACCGAGTCGTTCGGGGTAGCCGTAGACGCCGCGGTCCGGGTCGCTCCCGGAGAGCTTGGCGAACGCCAGGTTGATGGTGCGGACAGGGCTGATCGCCTTCCACACCGGGCCGAGGAGGGCCGACGCGAAGACCACGCCGACCCACAGGACGACGTAGAAGAGCCCGAAGACGGGGTTGATGAAGAGGTTCTGGCCGAGCACGGCCGCGATCCCCGTGTAGACGAAGAGCACGAACCCGACCAGCCGGAGTCCAACCCGGAACGCCGTCGAGCGGACGGTCCGGTCCAGCCAGGCGGGCGCCGGCCGGCCACTCGTGGCGGCGTCGTAGCGCGGGGTGCGCCAGGCGACCGCCAGCACGGTGAAGGAGACCACCAGGGCGGCCACGGCGCCGCTGATCGCCAGTGGCAGGGAGATCGGCAGGTCCTTCTGGCCTCCCACCCCGTGTGCCTGGACGAGGTCGTCGAGAAGCGGGAGCACGGGTCAGCGCACCTCGAGCTGGACGATGACCTTCTCCAGGTCGTGTGACTCGACCTCGACGACGCCGGGCCGGCTGATCTGGAACTCGAACGTCTCGGTGCCGGCGCCGTAGGCGAACTCGTGCTCCGGGTCGGAGTGCACGTGGATCTCACCGGGCCGGTCGGCCTCGACGACCAGGTCGACCGGCTGGTCGACCGAGACCTCGACCCGCTCGCCGCTCGGGTCCACGGTGTCGCCCGAGAAAGTGACCTGGATGGTCTCGGTCTCCGTCGAGCCGCCGTTGTCGGAGTCGTCTCCGCAGGCCGTGGCCGCGGTGATCGTGCACAGGAGGACGGCGGCGGCCTGGACTCGGCGCATCAGCATTCCTATCGTTCGGCGGACGCGTGCCAGGCTTGAGGGCACACCTCTGCCAGAATCCCATGCGGAGCAAGCGTCGATCGCATGGGGTCGATCGGCGTCACGACCCAGCGGAAGGGAGCGGGGATGAGCGAGCGGCTTCGTCCGCGCGACCTTGCGTTCCTCACCGGGGAGACGCCCGAGACGCCCGCACACAACGCCACGATCGAGATCTTCGACTGCGGTGACTCCGGGTTCGACTACGGCCGGCTGCTGGAGCTGATCCGCGACCGGATCTCGTTCGTGCCGCGCTACCGCCAGCGGGTCAAGAGCGTGCCCGGCGGGCTCGCGAACCCGGTCTGGGTCGACGACGAGCACCTCGACCTCGGCTACCACGTGCGCCGCTCCGCCCTGCCCCGCCCGGGCTCGCTCGACCAGCTCCGCGAGCTGGTGGCCCGGATCGTCTCCCGTCCGCTCGACCGACACCGGCCGCTGTGGGAGGTCTACTTCGTCGAGGGCCTCGCCGGTGGCCACGTCGCCCTGCTCTACAAGGCGCACCAGGCGCTGGTCGACGGCGTGCAGACCGTGGACCTCGGTCAGCTGCTGCTCGACGACAGCCCCGAGGCCAAGGCGCTGGAGCCCGACGGGTGGATCCCGGGGGGCGCACCGTCGTCGGCCGGCCTGCTCCTCGACGCGGTCAAGGAGTCGCTGACGGAGCCGGAGACGCTGGTCGAAACCCTCCGCACCACCACCGGTGCGGTGCTGCGTACGGCCGACGAGACCACCAAGCGGGTCCGCGGCGTCGCGGGCGCGCTCGCGGGGCGCCGCCCGGAGAAGACCACGGCCATCAACGGCCCGCTCTCCCAGCAGCGGCGGGTGATCACCGTCGACACCGACCTCTCCGACTACCAGCTCGTACGCCGGGAGCACGACGGCACCGTCAACGACGTGATCCTGGCGACCATCTCCGGTGGTCTGCGGGCGTGGCTGATGACGCGCACCGAGTCGCTCGGCGGGCTGCGCCAGGTGCGCGCCGTCGTACCCGTCTCCGTCATCGACCAGGAGCTCGAGGCGACGTCGCTGGGCAGCATGATCGCGGCTCACTTCGTCGACCTGCCGGTCGGGGAGGCCAGCCCGGTCGTGCGCCTGCACCAGGTGTCCTACTCCTTCCAGGCGCACAAGGACACCGGACGCGGGGTGGCAGCCGACCGGCTGGCCGGCATCGCCGGCTTCGCGCCGACGACGTTCCACGCGATCGGGTCACGGGTGGCGGCCGCCGAGCTGCGCCGCGGCTTCCAGCTAAGCGTGACCAACGTGCCCGGACCGCAGTCGCCGCTCTACGCCGCGGGCGCGCGGATGGTCGGGACCTATCCCGTCCCGCCGCTCCTGCCCGGACACCCGCTCGCCATCGGCGTGACCTCCTACGACGGCAAGGTGTTCTACGGCGTGACGGCCGACCGCGACTGGCTGCCCGATGCCGATCTGCTCGGCACCTGCATCCGCGAGGCGCTCGTCGAGCTGGTCGACGCCTCCAGCGACGGGCGGCAGCGCGCGCCGCGCGGCCGCAAGAAGGCCACCGGCAAGGCTGGCAAGACGCCGGCGTCCAAGAAGACACCATGAGCCGGATCTACCTGCCGACCACGCTCGTTGCGCTGGCCGAGCACGTGGATCATGGCTATGTGCCGGAGTCCGTCGAGCGGTTCGTGGCGCCGGGTGACGACGAGGAGTCCGAGTACGCCGCCCTGGTGGCCGCCGCGGAGGCGGCCGAGGCGCTCCTCGACGGGCGCGGCCGGCGGGTGGTCGTGGTCGCGGACGTGGACGACGTCGACGGCCCGGTGGCGATGGAGCTGGTCGTCGCGGTGCATGCCGACACCGACGACGCGCACGACGCCGACGACGACCTGGCGTGGTTCGCTACCCAGGAGATCCGGTACCTGATCTCGGAGTCGTAAAGTCGTCCGAATGGACGCGATCTCTTTCCCGCCGGCTCCCATCAACGAGCCGAACCTGACCTACGCGCCGGGCAGCCCCGAACGGGCCGAGCTGGTGGCGGAGCTCGAACGACAGCAGCGCCGGCAACACCCCCTGCGCGCCCACATCAACGGTCGCCGGCGCGCCGGCGGCGGCGTCGAGGTGGCCGTGGTGCAGCCGCACGACCACCAGCACGTGCTCGGCACCTTCAAGAACTCCACCACCAAGGACGCCGAGGCCGCGGTCAGGGCCGCCGGCGACGCGGCGCCGGACTGGCGGCGGATGTCGCTGGACGACCGCTGCGCGATCCTGCTGAAGGCTGCCGACCTGCTGGCCGGTCCCTGGCGGCAGCGGGTCAACGCGGCCACGATGCTGGGACAGTCGAAGACGGCGTTCCAGGCCGAGATCGACTCCGCCTGCGAGCTGATCGACTTCTGGCGCTACAACGTCCACTACGCCAAGCAGATCCTTGCCGAGCAGCCGATCGCCAACAGCCGCGGCATCTGGAACCGCACCGACCACCGCCCGCTCGAGGGCTTCGTCTATGCGATCACGCCGTTCAACTTCACCGCGATCGCCGGCAACCTGCCCACCGCCCCCGCCCTGATGGGCAACACGGTGATCTGGAAGCCGTCGCCGACCGCGCAGCTCGCCGCCTCGACGGTCATGGAGCTGCTCGAGGAGGCCGGGCTCCCTCCCGGCGTGATCAACATGCTCCCCGGAGACGGGATCGACGTGTCGAAGGTGACGCTGGCCCACCCCGACCTCGCGGGCATCCACTTCACCGGCTCGACCGCGACCTTCCAGCACCTGTGGCGGACGGTAGGGGAGAACATCTCGTCGTACCGGTCCTACCCACGGATCGTCGGCGAGACCGGCGGCAAGGACTTCATCGTCGCCCACCCGTCCGCCGACCCCGACGTGCTGCGGGTGGCGATGATCCGCGGAGCCTTCGAGTACCAGGGCCAGAAGTGCTCGGCCGCGTCGCGCGCCTACGTGCCGAAGTCGGTGTGGGCGAAGATGAAGGACCAGCTGATCGCGGACGTCGAGAACCTCTCGATGGGCGACGTCACCGACCTGTCCCACTTCATGGGCGCGGTCATCGACGCCCGCTCGTTCGCCAAGCTCAAGGCCGCGATCACCCGCGCCCGCCGGCAGAAGCACCTCACCGTCCTGGCCGGCGGCCAGACCGACGACTCGGTCGGCTACTTCGTGCGTCCGACGCTCGTGCAGTCCACCGACCCGACCGACCAGATGTTCTCGACCGAGTACTTCGGGCCGTTGCTCGCGGTGCACGTCTACGACGACGACCGGTTCGAGCGGGTCGTGACCCAGATGGAGAGCTTCGCGCCGTACGCGCTGACCGGCGCGATCATCGCCCAGGACCGGCAGGCGATCTCCTGGGCACAGGAGGCGCTGCGGTTCGCCGCCGGCAACTTCTACATCAACGACAAGCCCACCGGCGCGGTGGTCGGACAGCAGCCGTTCGGCGGCGCCCGCGCCTCCGGCACCAACGACAAGGCCGGCGCACCCGCCAACCTGATGCGCTGGACCTCGGCCCGCTCGATCAAGGAGACCTACGTACCTCCCACCGACCACCGCTACCCCCACATGGGCTGACCTCGGCGGCGGTCGAGTGGGTGCGAGGAGCGCCAGCGCCGAGCCTCCAAGCCACGGGGGGCAGAATCGCCCTCATGAGGCCGCTCTTCGTACCCCTGCACCTGGGTTCGCTGCATCCGGCCGAGACCGCGCTCACGCTGGTGCTGGCGTTCGGGCCGTTCCTGCTGCTCGGGGTCGTGATCGTCGTACGCCGACGCCAGGACCGGCGCGAGGAGGAGCAGGGTCAGCGGGACAAGTAGTCGCGCCCGACCATGTTCTCGGCCTCGAGCGCCTTGCGCAGCAGGTCGGAGAGCAGCCCCTCCAGCTTGCTGCCGACCAGCGGGATGCCGACGTGGATGGCCATGTCGACGGTCTCGGTGGTGACACCGTGGGCCTCGTCGATGCGGGCGGTGCCGGTCATGCTGCCGGGCTTGCCGGGGATGCTCACGGTGATGTCGCCGAGCCGGGGCGTGGACCAGATCTCGCGCTGCACGATGTTGGTCTCGTCGCCGACGAGGCGCTTGGCGAACGACGGCATGCCGGACGTCCGTTGCCACTGGTCGATGGTCACGTGCATGCCCTCGCCGGCCGGCTCGATGACGACGGTCTTGCGGAGCACGCCCAGGTAGTCGCAGACCTCCTCGCGGAACGCGGGGTCGGCCAGCATCGCGGTCACCGCGCCTGCGGGAGCGTCGTAGGTGAGGTCGTGCACCAGCTGCTTGGTCATCGTTCTCCGGCCAGCCAGGCCCGGCCGACCTGGTGCTCGACGTCGTAACCGCTGTCGATGGTGTCGGCCATCAGCTGCTCCAGCTTGCCGCCGATCAGCGGCACCTTGACCTTCACCTCGAGCTCGACGATCTCGATCGTGCCAGTGGTGTCCGGCTCGAGCGTGATCGTGCCCTCGGCCCTGCTCGGTTTGCCGGGCGCGGTGATCGAGATCGCCCCACTGGTCGGAGACGACCACTCCTCGGTGACCACGGCCCGCGTGGTGTCACCGGTGATCTTCTTGGCGATCGCCGGGAGGTCCTTGGTGTTCTGCACCTGGTCGCTGACCAGTGAGAAGCCGCCGCTCGAGGTCGTGAGCCGCACGTCGACCGACACCACCTCCTGGGCGTGCGCGACCTTCTCCCGGAACGCCGGGTCGGCCAGCATCGCGAACACCTCGTCGGGATCGGCCTCGTAGGCCAGCTCTTTACGGAACCTCATGGCGACATCATGGTGGTCAGCCCCGGCATACCGCCACCGGCCGGTCCGCTTCGAACTCGTCGCCGAGGTGTGACACCCGCGTGGTGATCGTCCCGCCGAGGGCTCCGAGCGCCGACACCCGGCCCTCGGCGACGGCGTCTCCCTCGTCGTGAGTGCGCGTCTGCTCGACCGCGTTGCGGACCTGCACCTTCCAGCTCACGAGGGCGTCGTCGTCGAGGGTGAAGGCGGTCGACACGCGGTGGTCCGGGATCGTCGTCCGTGGCGTGGGAGCCGCCATCAGGCACGCCCTAGTCATCGCACTCCGTCAGCCGCTGGGCCGCATCGGGGTCGCCGAGGTCGATCACCGCGGCCGGGGCGGGTGGCGCGATCACCACCTTCTCCCCGGCGTCGGCGAGGGTCACCTCGATCGGCACGTCGGCGCCGAAGACCTCGGCCAGCTCATCGGGTTCGGCTTCGGTGCCGGCCCGGTCCAGGGCCGCGAGGATCGCCGGGCCTTCTACTCGAATGGCGGCGAGGACGCCGTCGTGGAGGGTGAAGCGGGCGAGCACCCGGTGGCTCGCACCCACCAGCCCCAGCAGGGCCGGCAGCCGTTGGCTGATCAGCGCCGTGGCCGTGGCCAGATCGACGCTGCCGAGCACCTCGCCGCGAGGCGAGTCCTCGGCGTACGCGACACCCACGGCCGTGGACGCGATGCTGAGCGCACCGGGGAGCCGGTTGAAGTCGGGGTTCGTCTCGACGCCGGTCACCTCGGCGATCTGCTGCGGGTCGCCGGAGACCCAGCACAGGGACGAGACAGGGCCGTCGGGCGGGAGGCGGACGTAGAACGGGCCGGAGTCGCCGACGGCCTCCGTGGTGACCGGGTCGTCAGGCAGGCCCGCGGTCACCGAGACGCGCTGCTGGGCAGGGGAGAGGCGGTAGCTGCCGTAGTAGTCAAAGGTGACGTCGTCGTACACGAGACCCGTCGTGAACGTGCCCGTGTCGCTCTCGCGCAGCCGGTCGAGAGCTGCCGAGACCGCAGTCGCGGCCGCTGGGTCGTCCTCGAGCACCGAGAGCTCGGTGGGGCGGGCGGCGGCCGTCGGCTCGTCGCCGTCCGAGCAAGCCGTGACGGCGAGCAGCATCGCTGCCGAGACCGCCGTCAGTCGTCGCCTCATCGCCGACCATCATGAGGGACGGGCCGCCGGCGTGGTTGAGTGACTGCGTGAGCGAGAACTTCGTGTCGTTCGGCGAGCAGGGCGCCCAGCTGACCTATGGCAGCTACCTCCGCCTGCCCCAGCTGCTCGACTCCCAGCACCTAGAGTCCGACCCGCCGGCGCACGACGAGCTGCTCTTCATCACCGTCCACCAGGTCTACGAGCTGTGGTTCAAGCAGCTGCTCCACGAGGTCACCGCCGCCCGCGACGCGATGAGCGACGGCCGGCTCTGGTGGGCCCAGCACCTGCTCATCCGGGTGCACGTCATCGAGCGGACGCTGGTGCAGCAGGTCGACGTGCTGGAGACGATGACCCCGCAGGACTTCCTGGAGTTCCGGCAGCGGCTGGCCCCCGCCAGCGGCTTCCAGTCGGTGCAGTTCCGCGAGCTGGAGTTCCTGTCCGGCGCCAAGGACCCGTCGTACGTCGAGCGATTCAAGGGGCTGACGGATCCTGAGCTGCAGCGGCTCACGCACCGGCTCGCGCAGCCGACCCTGTGGGACGCCTTCCTCGACGTGCTGCGCGCCCACGACCTCCCGTGCGCGACCGACGACGACACCTCGGAGTCACTGCGCAGGGTCGCCCACGACCGTTCGCAGTACGCCGCGGTCTGGGCGCTCGCCGAGGCTCTGCTGCAGCACGACGAGCTCGCCGCGAGCTGGCGCGCGCGGCACGTGGTGATGGTCGAGCGGATGATCGGCAGCAAGTCCGGCACCGGTGGGTCGAGCGGGTCGGCGTACCTGCGCAACCGCCTGGCGCTCCGCTACTTCCCGATCCTCTGGGACCTGAGGTCCGAGCTCTAGGGTCCATCGGGCCGGTGGTTCGTGGTCGGTGGGGCACCTGGAAGCCACAACCGGCGGGTAACCGCGGGTTGTTGGCGCGGAGGCTGCCGGAGTCCTACTGTCGGAACGTGTCAATGACGACGCAAGATGCGGACAAGGCCGAGCTGATCGACAAGGCCGTCGACGTTGCCCGGCACGGGAAGGGTACGGGCGGTCCGCCGCACGACGAGGTCGACGCCCTCCTCCACGCCTACTACCGGCACGTGGCGCCCGAAGACGTGGTCGAACGCTCCGACGTCGACATCTACGGCGCCCTCGCCTCCCACTTCAAGCTCGCCCGCGAACGGCCCCAGGGGACCGCCCAGGTCCACGTGTTCACGCCCACGCTGAGCGAGCACGGCTGGTCGGCCGGCGGCCACTCGGTCGTCGAGGTCGTGGTCGACGACATGCCTTTCCTGGTCGACTCGCTGACCATGGAGCTCTCGCGCCAGCTGCGCGACGTGCACTTGGTCATCCATCCCAACTTCGACGTGGTCCGCGACATCACCGGTGCCCTGCAGCAGGTGCTGCCCGTGGCCGACGGCGCCAGCGAGCCGCAGGGGGAGGCGATCCGCGAGTCCTGGATGCACGTCGAGATCGACCGGATCCGCGAGGGCGACGACCCGGCCGCGATCGCCGACGACGTGCAGCGGGTGCTGCGCGACGTGCGGGAGGCCGTCGAGGACTGGGCCAAGATGCATGCCAAGGTCGAGGAGATCGTCGACGAGCTGAAGAGCGACCCCCCTCCGCTGAACGACGACGAGGTGCGCCAGGCCGCCGAGCTGCTCGACTGGCTGGCCGACGAGCACTTCACGTTCCTCGGCTACCGCGAGTACCAGCTCGAGCGGGAGGGTGACGACCTCTTCCTGCGCGCCATCCCCGGCACCGGCCTCGGCATCCTCCGGGCAGACCAGGAGATGTCGGCGTCGTTCGGCCGCCTGCCGGAACCGGTCAAGGCAAAGGCGAGGGAGCGCACGCTGCTGGTGCTGGCCAAGGCGAACTCCCGTGCCACGGTGCACCGCCCGGCGTACCTCGACTACGTCGGGGTGAAGACCTTCGGTGAGGACGGCGAGGTGACCGGCGAGCGGCGCTTCCTCGGGCTCTTCTCCAGCGCCGCCTACACCGAGTCGCTGCTGCGGATCCCGCTGATCGGCGAGAAGGCGGAGGCCGTCTTGAAGGAGAGCGGCTTCGACCCGCGCAGCCACGCGGGCAAGGCCCTGATGGACACCCTGGAGACCTACCCGCGCGACGACCTCTTCCACACCCCGGTCGAGGAGCTCGCCCCGATGGCCCAGGCCGCGATGCAGGCCCGTGAACGCCGGGCGGTGCGGATGTTCATCCGTCGCGACACCTACGGTCGCTACGTCTCGGTGCTCGTCTACCTGCCCCGCGACCGCTACAACACCACCGTCCGGGAGCGGTTCTCCCAGATCCTCAAGGACCGGCTGGGCGCGGCGTCGGTGGAGTTCACCGTGCGCATCAACGAGTCGACGACGGCCCGGGTGCACTTCGTGGTGCACCTGCCGAAGGGCGAGTCGATCCCCGACATCGACATCCCCGACCTGGAGCGCCGACTGGCCGAGGCATCCCGCTCCTGGCGCGACGACTTCACCGCCGCCGTGATCTCCGAGTTCGGCGAGGAGGTCGGAGCGATCCTCGGTCGTCGCTACCTCGACTCCTTCCCCGAGGCCTACAAGGAGGACTTCTCGCCCCGCACCGCGTCGGTCGACCTCGGTCGCCTGGAGGGGATCGTGGGGGGCGAGGGCATCGACCAGTCGCTCTACCAGGACATGGACGCGGGTCCCGGCGAGGCGCGGCTGAAGGTCTACCGGATCGGGTCACCGCTCTCGCTCTCGCAGATCCTGCCGATGCTGTCGTCGATGGGCGTCGAGGTGGTCGACGAGCGCCCCTACGAGCTGGTCGGACTCGAGCGGCCGTCGTACGTCTACGAGTTCGGGCTGCGCTACCGGGGCGCCCTCCGCGAGGACGCGCGCGAGCTCTTCCAGGACGCCGTCCGCGCGGTCTGGGACGGCTTCAACGAGATCGACGGCTTCAACGCGCTGGTGCTGGCCGCCGGACTCACCTGGCGTCAGGCCACGGTGCTGCGCGCCTACGCGAAGTACATGCGTCAGGGCAACTCGCCCTTCGCCCTCGACTACATCGAGGGCTCGCTGCGCAACAACGTCGACATCACCCGGTTGCTGGTCGCGCTCTTCGAGACCCGGTTCGACCCAGCGGGTGACGATGCCGTCCGACCCGCCAGGTGCGACGACCTCGAGCAACGGATCATCCGGGCGCTCGACGACGTGGCGAGCCTCGACCACGACCGGATCCTGCGGTCCTACCTCACCCACATCCGGGCCAGCCTGCGCACCAACTACTTCCAGCCCGACGAGAAGGGCCGGCCGCGGCCCTACATCTCGCTGAAGCTGGAGCCCTCGTCGATCCCGGACCTGCCGGAGCCGCGGCCGCGGTTCGAGATCTTCGTGTACTCACCTCGGGTCGAGGGCGTGCACCTGAGGTTCGGTGCCGTCGCACGGGGCGGGCTGCGCTGGTCGGACCGCCGCGACGACTTCCGGACGGAGGTGCTCGGCCTGGTCAAGGCGCAGATGGTGAAGAACACGGTGATCGTGCCGGTCGGCGCCAAGGGCGGGTTCTTCTGCAAGCAGCTGCCCGACGCCTCCGACCGCGACGCGTGGATGGCCGAGGGCATCGCCTGCTACACGATGTTCATCTCCGGGTTGCTCGACATCACCGACAACCTGGTCGACGGCGAGACCGTGCCGCCCCGCGACGTGGTCCGGCACGACAGCGACGACTCCTACCTCGTGGTGGCCGCCGACAAGGGCACCGCGACGTTCTCCGACATCGCCAACGGCGTGGCCAAGGACTACGGGTTCTGGCTCGGCGACGCGTTCGCCAGCGGCGGCTCGGTCGGCTACGACCACAAGGCCATGGGCATCACCGCCCGCGGCGCGTGGGTCTCGGTGCAGCGCCACTTCCGCGAGATGGGCATCGACTGCCAGACCGAGGACCACACCTGCGTCGGTGTCGGTGACATGTCCGGCGACGTCTTCGGCAACGGCCTGCTGTGCTCCGAGCACACCCGGCTGGTGGCGGCCTTCGACCACCGCGACATCTTCATCGACCCCGATCCCGACCCGG
>JALZCZ010000082.1 GCA_030862825.1 Actinomycetota bacterium
TGCTGGGTCCGTCGCGGCCGGCGCGGGTGGTCGGCGGGCTGCTGACCGGGCTGCACGCCCCCGAGGCCAGCCACCTCGACCTGCTCGAGGCGGTCGCCGGGCGCGAGCTCGTGGCCGAGGCGTACGCCGCGGTCACGGGTCCGGACAGCCCGGCGTACCTCTGGCACGAGTTCGGAGACTCCATGTTGCTGCTGCCGTGAGGTCGCTCGGGGTGGGCGTAGTCGTTCAACGGTGCTGCCAGGCAACCGTTTCACGCGTGAAACGGATATCGGAGAGAACAACTGAAACGAAACGATCACCCCAGGACCGGCTCGAGCACCTTCGACCACAGCGCAGCGCCGGAGCCGTCGTGCAAGGTCACGGTGAGCTCGCCGGAGGCCGCGATCGCCATGTGGCCGAAGAACTGGAGGCCGGCGCGGGGTGACAGCGACCAGTCGTCGGTCTCCTTGCCCTTGGAGTAGTGGACCTTCGGGCCGAAGGTGCCGTCGAGCAGGTCGTCCTTGCGGCCGAAGGTGCCGGCCGCGATCGGCCCGGACACGAACTCCCAGAACGGGTCGAAGTCGGTGAACGCCGCGCGCTCGGGGTCGTAGTGGTGGGCCGCGGTGTAGTGCACGTCGGCGGTGATCCACACGACGTTGCGCACGCCGTTGCGCTTGATCGCGGCCAGCACCCGGGCGATCTCCGGTTCGCGGCCGAGCGGCGGCCCGTCGTCGCCGTTCGAGGGGCCGTCGAGGTCGGTGTCGCGGTTGGACGGGACCGACAGCGGCAGGTCGGCCGAGATCACCTTCCAGGTGGCGCGCGAACGGGTCAGCTCGTCGACCAGCCACGCCTCCTGGGTCGGTCCGAGGATGCCGGGCTGCGCGGCGCCGGCAGAGCTGGGGTTGGCGCCGCGGAAGGTCCGCATGTCGAGGCAGAACACGTCGAGATGCTGCCCGCGCGCGACCCGTCGGTAGATCCGGCACGGCGCGAAGCCGCTCCCGGCGCGGTCGGTGAGGCTGCGCACCGGCACCGGCTGGTACTCCTGCCAGGCCCGCCGGCCGCGCGTCGCCAGGACGTCGCATCGGCGCTCGGTGTAGCGCTCGTCGTCGTGCAGCTCGCCCGGGTACCAGTTGTTGACCGTCTCGTGGTCGTCCCACTGCGCGATCGTCGGCACGTCGGCGTACAGCGCCCGGACGTGCTCGTCGAGGAGCGGGTAGCGGTGCCGGCCGCGGAAGTCCTCGAGGGTCTCCGCCACGTGCGTCACCGACTCGGTCAGCGTGTTGCGCCACACCTGGCCGTCGCCCTCGACCACCGTCTCCTCCATCGGCTCGTCGCCGTAGATGGTGTCGCCGCAGTGGATGAAGAAGTCCGGCCGGGTCTGCCGCATCGCGCGGTACGCCGTCAGCCCGCCGAGCTCCTCGTTGATCCCCCAGCCCTGACCGCAGGTGTCGCCCGACCACACGAACGACTGCGCGGTGGCGTGGACCGGCGCCGTCCGGAACCGCACCAGCTCGCGCGCCGACTCCGAACCGCCGGGTGAGGCGAACCAGACCGTCGCCTCGTAGTCACGTCCCGGCGCCAGCCGCGTGAGCTCCACGCGTGCGGTGTGGTCGGCGCGCGCGTCGGTCCAGGGCCCGCGGACCGAGCGCAGCCGCCGACCGCCGCTCGTCAGCTCCATCATCAGGCGGCCCTCACGGACACCGCGCGACCACACCACGGCGGAGCTGGTGGTCACCTCGCCGGTGCGGACCCCCGACGGCAACGGGTCGCGGTTGCGGAGGAAGTACGGCGACCCAGCCAGCTCGGCGGCGACCAGCCCGGGGACGGCGCCGATGGCAACACCGGCCGCCAATGCGCTGCGTCTGCCGATCCGCCTTTCGGGTTGCCCGAGCTGGACCATGCGGCCAGCGAATCGGTGCCGGTGAACGGCTCAGCGCCGCCCACATGTCGTGTTGCCCAACACCGCGTTGATGTTCAGCCGCGCGGCTCGCCGGCGAACTCACCCGGGGTCAGCCCGGTGACGGTGCGAAAGTCGCGGGTGAAGTGGGCCTGGTCGCTGTAGCCGAGATCGGCCGCGACCCGGGCCAGGTCGGGCGGCTCGGGCCCGCGCAGTCGCTCGGCGGCCTCGTGCAGCCGGCGGCGCTGGATCAGCCACTTCGGGCCGAGCCCGATCCGGTGCGCGGTCAGCCGCTGCAGGGAGCGCTCGGTGATCGCGAACTTCTCGCACACCTGGCTCACCCGCTGCACCTCGGAGCTGCCCTCGACGTACTCGACGATCCCGTTGACCAGCCGACCTTCCTGGTCGACGGGTGGCAGCGCGCGCAGCGCCTCCTCGACCACCAGCACGGCCCGCATCCGCACGTCGGGGTCGGCCGCATGGTCGCCGAGCACGCGGCGTACGTCGTCGGCCAGCCTTTCGCCGTCGAGACCGGTCGACTCGGTGAGCGGCACCGTCCGGTCGGTGAGCTGGCCGACCGGCCGTCCCGCCACCACGGTGCCGGCGGCCGGCTGCAGCATCACACCGACCGCCCAGCCCGAGCCGGTCAGCTCGCGCACCGCCAGCCCGGTCGTCGGACCGACCATGGTGGCGTAGTCGGCGGCGACGACGATCAGGCAGACGGGATACTGCAGCACCCGCTGCACCGTCACCTCGCCCGGCGGCAGCGACCAGACGGGCAGCCAGTAGCGGCGCACGTGGTCGGCGAGGTCGGGCGAGGGCACCAGCCGGTGCACCGGAGGACTGAACCCCCGCGCGTCGCGCAGGTGCGCCCGCTCCTCGTGCTCGATCGGGCGCGGCTCCATGCGCAGGATTGTCGCAAGCGCCACCGACAGCCACCCCCCGGCGCCGTCAGTAGCATCGCGACCATGGGACGGCAGTTGGACTGGTTGTACGGCGCCGGCGAGGAGCCCGACTACCGATTCAGCCTGGCGAACGAACGCACCATGCTCGCCTGGCTGCGTACGGCCCTCGCCCTGATCGCGGCAGGAGTCGCCGTCGACGCGATCGACCTCTCGCTCCCAGACCGGCTTCAGACGCTGCTGGCAGGGATGCTCCTGCTGTTGGGCATGCTCTGCGCAGGCGGGTCGTGGCTTCGGTGGGCACTCATCGAGCGAGCGATGCGACAGAGCCGACCGCTGCCGCGCTACCACGTCGGTCTGATCACCAGCGTCGGGGTGGCGCTGGTGGCCGCGATCGCCCTGATCGCCCTGGTCGCGCTGTGAGCGGCTACTTGGGAGGCATCCGGATGCCCCCGTCGACCCGGACGACCTCGCCGTTCATGTAGGAGTTGGTCAGGCACTCCATCACCATGCTGGCCAGCTCGTCGGGGGTGCCGAGGCGCTTCGGGAACAGCACGTTCTGACCGAGGTTGGCCTTGAACGCCTCCGCCTCCGGGCCCTCGCCGTAGATCGGGGTGTCGATCAGGCCGGGGGCGACGGTGTTGAGGCGGATGCCGGAAGCGGACAGATCGCGCGCGACGGGCAGGGTCATGCCGACCACGCCGCCCTTCGAGGCGGAGTAGGACGCCTGGCCGATCTGGCCGTCGAAGGCGGCGACGCTCGCCATGTTGACGATGGCGCCGCGGCAGCCGTCGGCGTCAGGCTCGTTCTGGCTCATCACGGTCGCGGCCTGGCGGACCATGTCGAACGTGCCGATCAGGTTGATCTGGATGACCTTGGTGAAGGCCCCGAGGTCGTGGGCCGACTCGAGCTGGCCGTCGCGACCGATCGTGCGCTGGGCCCAGCCGATGCCGGCGGAGTTGACCACGGCGCGCAGCGGAGCGATGTCGGCGGCGGCCCGGACGGCGCCCGCGATCTGCTCGGTGTTGGTGACGTCGACCTGCGCGAACACGCCCTTGATCTCCTCGGCCAGGGCCTCACCCTTGTCGGCCTGGAGGTCGGCGACCACGACCGTGACGCCCTGGGCGGCCAGCTGGCGGGCGGCCGCGGCGCCGATGCCCGAGGCGCCGCCGGTGACGATGGCAGATGATCCGGAGAGTTCCATGGCCGGGAGCGTAGTGGGTCGGGTCGGCCGTCCGAGGTCGGGTCGAGCGCCCCCCACCGACCTCTGCGGCGTGCTCCGGCACACGACCCGTCAGAGCGAGGTGGTGCCCCGGGCCACGATCACGGCCGGGCCGGTCATCAGGATCCGGTCGTCGGCGGTCCAGGTGATGGTGAGCGTGCCGCCGGGGAGGTCCACGCGGTAGGGCAGGTCGCGGTCGGCGCCGTCGGCCAGAGCCGCGGCCACCATCACCGCGCAGGCGCCGGTGCCGCACGAGCGGGTCTCGCCGGAGCCACGCTCGTGCACCCGCATCGCCACGTGCCGCTCACCCCGTCGTACGACGAACTCCACGTTGACGCCGCTGGGGTAGAGCGCAGGGTCGTGGCCGGGTGGGTCGAGCAGGTGGCCGGCGTCGGCCAGGTCGTCGACGAACGCGACCGCGTGGGGGTTGCCCATGTCGACGTGGCGGGCCGGCCAGGCGCGCTCCCCCACCGACACCTCGGTCTCGCCGAGCACCTTGGGGCTGCCCATGTCGGCGGTGATCTCGGCGCGACCGATGGTCAGGAGCTTGACCCCGTCGCGGGTGCCGACCGGGATCGGTGCCGTCGGCTGGGCGAGGCCCTCCTCGACGAGGTGCCGCGCGAAGAGCCGGATGCCGTTGCCGCACATCTCCGAGACCGAGCCGTCCGAGTTGCGGTAGTCCATGAACCACTCAGCGTCCTGGCCGCGTCCGGCCTCGATCGCCGACGTCCGGATCACCCGGAGCACACCGTCGCCGCCGATCCCCGCGTGGCGGTCGCACAGCGCGCGCACGCGTTCGGCGGACAGGTCGCCGTGGACCGAGCCGTCATGGTCGGGCAGCAGCACGAAGTCGTTCTCCGTGCCGTGCCCCTTGAGGAACGGGTAGTCAGCCATACAGGCCCCGCTCGTAGTTGTCGGGCTTGTAGTAGGCGTCGAGCTGCTCGACGGTCATGCCGTTGGGCTCGACGCTGGCGGCGAGCACCGCACGCCGCGGCACGATGCCGTCGGGGTTCCAGGTCTCGGGCTTCCACAGGCCCGAGCGCAGGAACGCCTTGGCGCAGTGGAAGAACAGCTCGTCGATGTCGACGACGACGGCCAGCAGCGGCCGGTGCCCCTTCACCACCATCTCGTCGAAGAACGGCGCGTCGCTGACCAGCCGGGCGCGCCCGTTGATCCGGAGCGTGTCGCCGCGTCCGGGGATGAAGAAGTTGAGACCGACGTGGGGGTTCTCGAGGATGTTGTTGTAGCCGTCGGCGCGCTTGTTGCCGGGTCGCTCCGCCAGCGCGATCGTGCGGTCGTCGATCACGTGCACGAGCTGGCCGGCCGGGTCACCCTTCGGCGAGGCGTCGCAGCTGCCGTCGGCCGACGCCGTCGCCATCACGCAGAACGGCGTCGCCGCCAGCCAGTCGCGGTCCACGTCGAGCAGCGCCGGGCGGGCCTTGTCGCGGGCCCGCGGCGCCGGCTCACCGAGCAGGTCGACCAGCTGGTCGACGTCGCCGATCTCGGTCCATCCTGCGGTTGTCGTCACCCCCTCACGGTAGTGGCTTCACGACGCGGGCCGCTCCTCCTCCACGACGGACGGGCTCGGCAGCGGCGGTCAGCAGCCCGGCCGGCCCGAGCTCGATGGCGGCCGCGGCGCCGATGAACGGATCACTGGTCAACCCGTCACCGGCCGGCACCAGGTCGTGACCCAGCGCCTCCAGCGCGGCGCCGTAGGTGTCGATGAACGCCTGCTCCGCGGTCACCCTGGCCGTGTTGCGCTGCGAGGCTCGTGGCGCGGCCACCGCCTCCGGCAGGGTCATGCCGAAGTCGAGCCGGTTGAGCAGGAGCTGCAGCACGGTGGTGATGATCGTCGACCCGCCCGGCGAGCCCAGGGCGAGCATCGGCTCGCCGTCCTTCACCACGATCGTCGGCGACATCGAGCTGCGCGGCCGCTTTCCGCCCTCGATCCGGTTCGGGTCGGTGGAGTTGTAGACGGTGCTGAAGTCGGTGAGCTCGTTGTTGAGCAGGAAGCCCCGACCCGGCACGACGATCCCTGACCCGCCGGTCTGCTCGATGGTGAGCGTGTAGGCGACCACGTTGCCCCACTTGTCGGCCACGGTCAGGTGAGTGGTCGACTCGTTCTCGGTGTCGTCGGCGACCTCGCCGGAGGCTGCCGGCGCGTCACACTCGCCGTCGTACGCCGTCACGTCGCCCGCCGCGGTCGGCTTGGTCAGCGCCTGGGCGGGGTCGATCCGGCAGGCCCGCTCGTCGGCGTACTGCTGCGACAGCAGGTCGTCGCGGGGCACGTCGACGAACTCGTCGTCGCCGACGTACGTGGCCCGGTCGGCGAACGCGAGCGCGGTCGACTCGAGGTAGCGGTGCAGCGCCTCGGCGTCGTCCATGGACGAGAGGTCGGAGCCCTCGAGGATGTTCAGGGCCTCGCCGACAGCCGTGCCTCCGCTGGACGAGCCGGCCATGCCGTAGACGTCGTGGCCGCGGTAGGCGACCTTGGTCGGGGCCTTGGCCAGCACGTCGTAGCGCCGCAGGTCGTCGCGGGTCATGAAGCCGGGTGGCACGGGCAGGGTCGCCTCCGGCACCGTCGGCGGTTTGCGTACGGTGCGCACGATGTCGGCAGGTACCGCGCCGCGGTAGAAGTAGCGCGTGCCGCGCGCGCCGAACTGCTCGTAGGTCCGCGCCAACTGCGGATTCTTGAAGGTGCTCCCGACGCTCGGCGGCTCGCCGCCGGGGAGGAAGAGCGCCCGCGTGGACCAGAACTGCTCGAACCGCAGCCGGTTGTCCTCGGTCTGCTTGCGGAACGTCGCATCGACCTCGAACCCGGTGCGGGCCAGCCGCGCGGCCGGCCGGAGGGCAGCCGCCAGGGAACGGGTGCCCCACTTGCGCAGCGCGGTGGTCCAGGTCATCGGCGTGCCCGGCACCCCGACCGACACGCCGCTGGTCACCAGCTCGGGCGTGAAGTTGTAGGGCTTCCCGGTCTCCGGGTCGATGAAGGCGTAGTGCGGCATCGACATCGGTGCTGTCTCGCGGCCGTCGAGGGTGCGGACCTCGCCACTCTCCGCGTCGTAGTAGACGAAGTAGCCACCACCCCCGACGCCGGCGCTGTAGGGCTCGGTCACCCCGAGCGCCGCCGCGGTGGCAACCGCCGCGTCGACCGCGTTGCCGCCCCTGGCGAGCACCTCGATCCCGATCGCGCTGGCGTAGGGATCGACCGACGAGACCGCGCCGCCGTGGCCTTGTTGAGTGGCCGGCTTGGATGGCTCCTCGACGGCGGCACGGGCCGGCGGGTCGGCTGGTGGACCGACGGGTGGGCTGGCCGGCGCGGAGAGCGCCGAGGCCGAGACGAGGCCGACGGTCAATGGGACGCACAGTGCGATCCGGCGAAGCATGGTTCCTCCCGAGAGGTCGATCCGCTGTGGGACCACCCTGTACCCCGCCACCGACAGTTGTCGATGCCCTACTTGAGGCCGGGGTGTCCCCGGACCAGGAACGGCAGCAGCACCGACCGCGGAGCCACCTGCGACAGCATCGCGCCGACCCGGTTCGCGACGCCGGGGATGACCACCATCCGGCCCTTGTCCATGCCGGCCACCGCCGCCTTCGCGACGAGGGGCGCGTCGACCCACATGATGCTCGGGAGCGCGTCCTTCGCCTCCTCGTCGGTGAAGCCGGCCCGCTCGCCGAAACCGGTCTCGACCGGACCTGGGCAGAGCGCCGTCGCGGTCACGCCCGAGCCGCGCAGCTCACCGGCCAGGCTCTGCGTGTAGGACAGCACGAACGCCTTGCCGGCACCGTACGCCGCCTGTCCGGGCAACGGCTGGAAGGCGGCCGTCGATGCGACGTTGAGCAGCGCGCCGCGGCCGCGCTCGACCATGCCCGGCAGGAAGCGGGTGCAGAGGTCGACCACCGAGGCCACGTCGACCTCGACCAGGTTGAGCTCGGCCTCGGGATCGGCCCTGCTGACCGGGCCGAGCGTGGAGAAGCCCGCGTTGTTGACCACGATGTCGGACACCAGCCCGAGCGCCTCCACCCGGTCGGGCAACGCGGAGCGCACCTTGCGGTCGGAGAGGTCGGCGGCCACCACGTGGGCACGGCCGCCGTTGCGCGCGATCTCGTCGGCGAGGCGCTGCAGCTTCGCCTCCGAGCGGGCCACCAGCACGACCTGGTGACCGCGGGCGGCCAGCTCCCGGGCGATCTCCGCGCCGATGCCGGACGAGGCTCCGGTGACGACGGCGGTGCGGTCGGGTCCGGGCTTCGGGAGGCTCATCCTCGGAGGGTACGACGCGTCCGAGGTGCGGGTCGTGTGTCTCAGAACGCGCTATCGGTCGGTCTCGGGCACACGACCCGGGCCTCGCGGGTCAGGCAGATTGAGACGTCGGCCAGTCACCCGGCCCGACCACCTCGTAACGGGCGCAGGCGAACGCGCGGTTCCGAGCCAGCTCGAGGAGCTTCAGGTCATAGCGACGCGGGAACAGCGGGCGCCCGGCACCGAGCGTCACCGGCGCGATCGAGACCACGATCTCGTCGAGCAGCCCGGCCTCGGCGAACTGGGCCGCGAGGTCGCCGCCACCGACCATCCACACGTCACGGCCACCTGCCGCGGCCGCGATCTCGTCATACACCTCGACGGGCTTGCCGGACACGAAGGAGATGCCGTCACCGATCGGTTCGAGGTCACGGTGCGTGAACACGAAGGAGGGGATGTCGTAGCCCCACTTCTCTCCGCTCTTCAGGTGGTGGTCGACGATCCACTCGTACGTCGTCGCGCCCATCGCGATCGCCCCCATGCCCGCGATGAACTCCTTGTAGTTCATCGGCCCTGCCTCGTCCTGGTCCTGCACGAAGAGCCAGTCCAGCGAGTCGTGCTCGTCGGCGAGGTAGCCGTCGAGCGTGGTGGCGGTGTAGTAGACGGTGCGGGTCATCCCTGTTCCTCTCCTCGGATCCGGCGCAGCCACATGATCGGGTCGCCCTGGTCGACGTCGTGCCCAGCGGCGCGCAGCATCTGGCGCACCAGCTGCCGGCGGTGGGCCGAGTAGGTCAGCACGTGCGCGATCACGCCGCTCATCGCGAAGCTCTCTGGCGGGTCACAGAGCGCGTCGATCAGCCGGTCGTCCCACGCGCCACGTCGGTCGAGGTCGCGGACGACGGCGAGCCAGCGCGGCGCGACGACCTCGTGGCGGGCGATCAGGCCTGCCGCGTCATCGTCGACCTCCCGGGCGGGGGTGTCGTGGCCCTCGATCGACGCGAGCCAGACCTCCTTGGCCCAGACCTGGTGCTCCAGCACGGTCGCGACCGACTCCTCGGGCCCGTCCCAGTCGAGGACGATGGTGCCGGGCATGGACCTCTCCCGGAAGGTCTCGTCGGGCAGACCCTTGGCCAGGTCGAGCAACGCCCTGGTGTCGTCGAGGTCGTGAGCGACCATCTGCTCGGTCAGCGGGTTCATCGGCTGCTCCGTGGTGTGCACCCATAGCGACATGGGTGGATGGAAGTGGATGCCGTTGGGCGCCGGCAGCCAGTGCGACTCCGTCGCGGTGCTCGGCGGGTGGCCGAACGCCCTGGCGAACGCGCGGCTGAAGCCCTCGACCGACTCGTAGCCGGCCGCCCAGGCGGCGTCGGTCACCGAGGCACCGGCGCGGATCTGCCACGCGGCGCGTTCGAGCATCACCCTGCGCCGCATCGCGACAGGTGGCTCACCGGCTCCGCGCGAGAGAGTGCGGCTGAAGTGGTACGGCGAGGCGAACGCGTCGCCGGCCATGTCGTCCAGGGTGCGGTTGTCCTCGTCGAGCACGGCGTCGAGCAGCTCGCGCAGCCGATCCCGTCCGGTGTCGGTCATGTCGACCAGTCTGGCCCCGACCGACGACTCTCGACCTGACCGATCTTGCTCTTAGTGTGGGTCGGTGCCCGCCGCCGATCCCGACGCTCCGTTCGAGCGGCTGGTGATCGAGGGCGTCACCGGCTCGGGCAAGACCACCGCCGCGGCCAGGATCGCTGAGGCAACCGGGATCCCGTGGACCTCGGTCGACGACCTGACCTGGCTGCCCGGATGGGTCGCGGTCGAGCCGGAGGAGCAGCGCAGGGTCATCTCGGCGATCTGTGCCGGTGACCGGTGGCTGCTCGACACCGCTTACGGCGCCTGGCGCGACGTTCCGCTCGCCCGGGCGGACCTGGTGATCGGTCTGGACTACCCGAGGTGGCTGTCTCTGGAGAGGCTGGTGCGCCGGACCGTGACCCGCTTGGTCACCCGCGAGCCGATGTGCAACGGCAACACCGAGTCGCTCCGCAACGCACTGTCCCGGGAGTCGATCATCGCCTGGCACTTCCGGTCGTTCAGCCGCAAGCGAGCCAGGATCCGCGCCGGGGAGTCAGCAAGCCAGGGCCCGCCGGTGCTGCGGTTCACGTCGCCGAGCGCGTTGGAGGCGTGGATCGCGACGCTGCGGTGACCGTCGGGCCTCAGACCACGGACCGGATCAGCCGGAGACCGAGGCCGGTGACGCTGCGGCGTGGTCGGTGAGAACCACGACCGCCGTGCCGGTGGTGGGCGCGACCGCGGCGAAGGAGCGGTAGCCACCGGTGCCGCCGTCGTGCATCAGCACGTCGTGGGGCAGCCGCACCCGGTGCGGTATCCGGTCGGCCAGGAGACGGGCGTACGTCGAGCCGGAGGCGTATCGCAGCAACCCGGCGTCGTAGTTGGAGTACGCGAACTGCGTCGCCGGCGGGCGTCTGGCGCGGTCTCGCGGATGGCCAGCAGCATCCGTTCGTCGTCAAGAGATGCGTAGGGGTCGCCGCGCTCGACGTCAGGCCGTGGAGCAGCATCCCGGCCGGCAGCCGCGGCAGCACCGAATGATGGGTCGCGAAATCCGCGAGCGTGATCGGTCGGTCCGCACGGGCGGAGACTCCGGCAGGTGCCGCGCCACCGGGTCGTCGTAGCCGACCAGTCCTTCGAGCACCAGGTCGGCCAGCAGGGTGGCGGTGAAGACCTTCGTGATCGACCCGATCTCGAAGATCGACGACGACCCGTCGGGAAGCGACCAGCGCCCCTTCCAGGGTCGACTCCACGTCCGTCCACGTCATGTCG
>JALZCZ010000127.1 GCA_030862825.1 Actinomycetota bacterium
ACGACCGGATCTGCACCGTCTCCCGCACCGTCGCCCTCGGGGAACCGGTGGAGTACTCCACCTCCGAGCCGCCACACTGATGCCGTCGTCGCCGAAGGTCGCGCCCTGGCGGGAGGTCCCACGCCAGGACGGGCGTCGCTTCGTCGTCACCGGGGCCAGCGGCGGGATCGGGCTCGCGACCTCCAAGGCCCTCGCGGAGCGTGGCGCGCACGTGGTGCTGGCGGTCCGCAACCCGGCCAAGGGAGAGAGCGCCGCCGCCCTGATGTCGGGGTCGGTCGAGGTCCGCCTGCTCGACGTCGCCGACCTGTCGTCGGTCCGTGCCTTCGCCGCGGACGTCGGCCCGGTCGACGTGCTCATCAACAACGCGGGCATCCTCGGCGTTCCGTTCGGGCTGAGCCCGGACGGCGTCGAGCTGCAGTTCGCGACCAATCACCTGGGCCATTTCGCCCTCACCAACCTGCTGCTGCCGCGGCTGACGGACCGGGTCGTCGTGGTGGGCTCCCGGTCGCACCACAGTGGCTCGCTCGATCTCGACGACCTCGACTGGCAGCGGCGCGGCTACCGCCCGTATGCGGCGTACGCCCAGTCGAAGCTCGCGAACCTGCTGTTCCTCGCCGAGCTGCAGCGGCGGCTGACCGCGGTCGGCTCGACACTCCGCGTCACCGGTGCCCATCCGGGCTCGACCGCCACCGCGATCACCTCGCAGACCGGCAGCCGGGTCAAGACGTGGGTCGGCTCGTTCGGGCACCGCCTGGTCGGCATGCCGGCCTGGCGCGGGGCGCTGCCGACGCTCTTCGCGGCAACCATGGACGTGCCCGGCAACACCTACGTCGGGCCGCACCGGATCGGCGAGATGCGCGGCTGGCCGGTCCAGGTCGGCCGCAGCCGGTCCGCCGGCGACCCCGACCTCGCCAAGGCGCTGTGGGTGAGGTCGGAGCAGCTGAGCGGAGTGGTGTTCCCGTTCAGTCCGGGATGACGCCGGTGATCCCCACCGGGGTGTTGGGCTTGCCGTCGCCCGGGCCGTTGGCCTCGTCGGATCCCGCGGCAGCGACCTCCTCGAGCACGGCCAGGCCGCCGGCGTCGATCGTGCCGAACACCGTGTAGGAGGGCGGCAGCTGCGAGTCGGCGTACACCATGAAGAACTGGGAGCCGTTGGTGTTCGGACCCGCGTTCGCCATGGCCAGGGTGCCCGCCGGGTAGCTCTCCCCGCCGGTCAGCTCGTCCTCGTAGGAGTAGCCCGGGCCACCGCTCCCGGTGCCGGTCGGGTCGCCGCACTGGAGCACCGAGAGACCGCCGCCGGTGAGCCGGTGGCAGCTGGTGTCGTCGAAGTAGCCCTGGCTCGCGAGGGACATGAACGAGCTGACCGTGCAGGGTGCGTTGGTCGGGTCCAGCGTGAGCAGGAGGTCCCCGGCGCTCGTGGCCACGGTGACGTCCACCTGCTCGGAGTACGCCGCGTTGTCCGGCGGCAGCTCGACCTCGCGGGCGGCCCCGCCCTCGGCGTTGTAGACGCATGGTTCGCCATCGGGGTTGTCCGGCAGCTCGAACGACGATCCCGAGCTGGTGCCGCTGCCGTCGTCGACGGCGCTGTCCGGTTCGTCGTCGCTGCACCCGGCCAGGCCGACGGTGAGCACGAGCGCGGCCAAGGCGGCAAGAGGTCGCTTCAACATGCGCCCGATCGTAAGGGAGCGCTCACAGGTCCTCGGGGGTGGCCTCGTGGCCGGGGTGGCCGTCGGTGCGGCGGTCCTCCTTCATCTCGGCCTCGTAGAGATGCCGCCGGCCCCCGACCAGCTGCTCACGTGCCCGCTGCTCCCAGGAGCGGAACGACGCGTAGTAGCCGTCGTCGTACTCCTCCACGACCTGGAACGTCCACCGCCCGTCCAGCACGTTGCGCCCGAGCAGGTCGCGGTTGATCCCGTCGGCGAGGTCACCATGCCCGGCCTCCCGCAGCAACCGTACGGCGTCCCCGAGCATCAGATCGGCCGTGCCGCTGCGGCGGTGAAACGTGTAGAGGTGACCGCGGGCCTCCTCCACCGCCTCGAACGCCTCGGACAGCTTGCCCAGGGCGGCCACGGTCTCGTCGCTGGTGCCCTCGGGACGTCGGTGCTGGGGTGCGGGTCCGCTCATGGGCAGGAAGGTACCCACCGGCGCGTGGTTACCCTCGCGACATGAGGCTGGTCGTGAGTACGGTCGCGCTGCTGGCGGCCGGATGCGCAGCGGGCCCGGAGCCAGGCTCCGCCCCACCGACGCCGGAGCCGCGTGTTGCCGCGCCCTCGTCGCCAGAGGCCGACCCCGACGGGATCGCCGCCGAAGCACCAGCCGCGCCCGCGCCCCCGCCGTACACCGTGAGTGACGGCCGGCCGCGCGACGCCGTGCTCTCGATCCCGCAGCTCGAGCTCCGTGACCTCCAGGTCGTCGCCTACCGCGGCTTCACCGACGACGCGCCCGGCACCGAGATCCAGAACGACGGCCGCGCGGCCAGCCCGTACGGCCCCCGTGGCGGTGTGGGTCCGGGTGGCATCGGCAACTACCAGGTCACCGCGCACCGGACCTCGTCGACCCGGGCCTTCGAGTTCCTGCCCCAGCTCCGCCGGGGCGCTCGCGTGGTCGTGAGGGTGGGGGGAGTCGACTACGTGTACCGAGTCACGACGACCCGCGAGACCTCGTTCCGGTCGGCCCGGTCGCTTCGGGAGCAGCGCGCCGCCGTGCCGGGACATCCCGGGCGCCAGGCGAGGCGGGCGATGATCACGCTGTCGACCTGCGCGACCCTCGAGGACCATGCCGAGGGCAACTACTGGGCAGACGAGTTCGACAACCCGGAGCACCGGATCGACAAGATCGGTGTGCTCATAGCGAGCCGGGAGTCCCGATGAGCCTCGGCGAGGTCCTCGAGCGGATCGCCGACGACGTCGTCGCGACCCAGCCGCCGCTCGACCGCGAGATGGGCCTGCTCGTGACGGTCGCGGCCGCGATGGTGGTCGTCGTCCCGGGGACGTGGAGCGTCGCTCGGCACCTGCTCACGATCGTCCATGAAGGAGGACACGCCGCCGCGGCGCTGGTCTCGGGCCGCCGGCTCGCGGGCATCCGGCTGCACGCCGACACCTCCGGCCTGACCGTCTCGAAGGGCCGGTCGCGCGGCCCCGGCATGGTGGCCACCGCGTTCGCCGGCTATCCCGCACCCGCCGTCGTGGGCCTCGGCGTGGCCTTCCTGGTGAGCCTGGAGCGCGACCTGCTGGCGCTGTGGGCGGGCCTGCTGGTGCTCAGCCTGTTGCTGCTGCAGATCCGCAACTTCTACGGGCTCTACATCATGCTGGTCGCCGCCGTGCTGCTGGTCGGCGTCACCTGGTGGGGGAGCCCGGAGGTGCAGGGCGTCGCCGCCTGGGGCCTGGCGTCGTTCCTGCTCCTCGGTGCGCCCCGCGCCGTCGTGGAGCTGCAGGTGGCCCGACGACGCAGCCGCGGGCGCACGTCGGATGCCGACGTGCTGGCCCGGATCACGCCGCTGCCGGCGACCGTCTGGGTCGGGGTGATGCTGCTGCTCACCGTCGGCTGCGCCGCGGCCGGGGCGCTCTTGCTGCTACGCGGTTGAGCTGATGCGCTCGAGGCAGTCCGAGCCGTTCTCGCGCAGGACCCGGCGCTGGGTGGGCCGCGCCTCGGCGTAGCGCTCGCGGCCGGCGTCCGTGAGCGCGACGAACAGCGCGCGCCGGTCGTTGTCGCAGGCCGTGCGGGCGACCAGGCCATCGCGCTCGAGCCGGGTGACGAGACGGGAGAGGGCGCTCTGCGTCAGGTGGGCGCTTTCGCCCAGCTCGGCCATCCGGAGGCTGCACTCGTCGGCCTCCGAGAGCTGCTGGAGCACCTCGAACTCGCTGGCGGACAGGTCGTGGTTGGCGCCGAGCTCGCGGTCGAGCGAGCACATCAGGCGCTGGTAGCGGCCCATCAGCTGGTGCCACTCCAACGCGAGCGCGTCGTCGTTGCTCACCTTTGCCATGGGGGCACCATACCACATGCGACCGCATAATATGTTTCTGCAAATTATGCTTGCGCATTCAATGCACATGCATAATTATGGTCGGCATGACCTCAACCGTGACCCCGGCGCCGATCGCGCCGGCTCCCACCTCGGCCTCCATCCACTCCGCCGAGGGCTGGACCTCCCGCACCTGGCTGCTGCTCGTCGTCCTCTGCGGCGCACTGTTCCTCGACGGCCTCGACATCTCCATGGTGGGCGTGGCCCTGCCGTCCATCGGGGGAGACCTCGGCATGTCCGCCTCGTCGCTGCAGTGGATCGTGAGCGGCTACGTGCTCGGCTACGGCGGCCTGCTCCTGCTGGGGGGTCGCGCCTCCGATCTGCTCGGCCGCCGCAGCGTCTTCCTGACCGCGGTGGCGGTCTTCGGAATCGCCTCCGTGGTCAGCGCGCTGCTGAGCAGTCCCGAGGCGATCGTCGCGCTCCGCTTCGTCAAGGGGGTGGCAGCGGCGTTCACCGTGCCGGCGGGCCTCTCCATCATCACCACGACCTTCGCCGAGGGTCCCGCCCGCAACAAGGCGCTGGGCATCTACACCGTGGTCGGCGCCAGCGGGTTCTCGCTGGGCCTCGTGTTCGGGGGAGTGCTCACCGAGCTGGGCTGGCGCGCCACGTTCATGCTCCCCGGCCCGGTCTCGCTGCTGCTGGTGGCACTCGGCTGGCGCGTCGTCCCGAGGTCGGCACGGTCCCTGACCCGCCTGTCCGACTTCGACCTGTTCGGTGCGATCTCCAGCACCGCCGCGCTGCTGCTGTTCGTGGTGGCCGTCGTGGAGGCTCCGAACCGTGGCTGGACCAGCGGCCCGGTGCTGGCCGTGTTCGTCGCGAGTGCTGTGCTGGCCGTCGCGTTCGTCGCGACCGAGCTGCGCCACCCCACCCCGCTGATCCGGCTCGGCATCCTCCGGTCCGCCCACCTGGTGCACGCCAACGTGGCGGGCGCGATCATGGCCGGCGGCTACTTCGCCTTCCAGTTCCTGGTCACGCTCTACCTCCAGGACTCGCTGGGCTGGTCGCCGCTGACCATGGCCCTCGGGTTCCTTCCCGCCGGCCTGCTGGTGGTCGCGAGCTCGACCCGGATCGACCGGGTCCTGGCTCGCTTCCGCACCCAGGTGCTGATCGCGGCGGGCATGGGCTCGTTCCTGCTGGCCTACGTGCTGTTCCTGCGGGTCGACCCGGGCCTGGGCTACGCCGCCCTGCTGATGCCCACCATGCTGCTGCTGGGCGTCGGATTCGCGCTGACGTTCCCGTCGATCAACGCGCAGGCCACGTCCGGGGTTGCCGATCACGAGCAGGGCCTCGCCTCCGGGCTGGTGAACACCAGCGTCCAGATCGGGGGAGCGGTCGTGCTGGCCGTGATCTCGGCCATCCTGGTCAACGCGGCCGCCTCGGAAGGACCGGCCCAAGAGGGCCAGCTCATCCCCGGCATGCTGACCGGTCTGAAGGTGATCGCGGTGTTCACGGCCCTCGGCGTCGCGGCCTCCATCGCCACGCTCTTCCTGCGCCCGCCGGCCGCGGTCGTGGTCGAGGGAAAGGCGAAGGTTCTGGTCTGACGCCCCTGACCCGCTGACACAGAACGACCGGACCCGCCA
>JALZCZ010000136.1 GCA_030862825.1 Actinomycetota bacterium
GCGCGAGGGCGAGGTGCTCGAGGTGCACGGCGACAACGGCGGGCCGCCGTTCGTGGTCCGCTGGTCGGACGGGCACGAGGGCCTGACGTTCCCCGGCCCGGACGCGCACGTCGTACCCAAGTAGCGCAACAAGGTTGGCCGGCCCCCGCCACGGAACGGGGACCGGCCAGTTCCTGGGTCAGCGGTGCACCGCGCCGACCCGGTCATCCCTCACTGGGTGAGATGGATGTTCTTGAACGTCGGCATGCCCAGGACGACGTCGGAGTAGGCGCCGTTGACGTTCGAGCCGTGCGCCCACACCGAGCCGTCGTAGGTCGTCACGAAGTGGGGGAAGTACATCCGGGAGATGAACTCGTCCAGCTCGTTCCAGGCAGCGGGCTGCTCGTCCACCGGCAGCGACAGGATCTCCTCGATCCGGTCGTCCACGTCCTTCTCCGAGAACACCGACCAGTTCTGGCTGATCTGGCCCAGCTCCTCGAGGTTCTCCGTGCGGAGCAGCGGCGGGAACCACGACCCACCCGACGGCCAGTCGGCGCACCAGGCGCCCGCCCGCACGTTGATGTCGGCGTTCGGGTCCTCGCGGACGGTGGTCAGGTTCTCCAGCGTCGAGGGAACGGGTGAGGCCTTGAAGCCGCCCTCCTCCAGGCCGTTCACGATCGCGTCCTTGGCCGCGACCGAGGCCGGGTCGTCGGTCGCGTAGAGGAACGTGATCTCGAAGCCCTCGGCACCGGCCTCCTTCAGCAGCTGGAGGGACTGCTCCGGGTCGGTGGTGCCGGCCGGCACGCCCAACGGCTCGTACTCGGTGCGACCCGGCGTGCCCGGAGGCAGGAGGTTCGTGCCCACGATGCGGTTGACGCCCTCGATGTTGCCGCCCGCCTTGATCGCCGCCGAATAGGGGTACGCGAACGCGAGTGCCTGGCGGACCCTGACGTCGGTGATCTTGCGGTAGTCCATCGCCCAGTAGCGCGTGCAAGGCGAGGTGCCGGCGACTACTCGGTCGCCCGCCTGGTCGAGGAACTTGCGGTAGTTGGAGCCCAGGACGTCGTCGATGGTCATCGAGTTCTTCGCATCGCCCTGGTCGTTGAGCAGGAGCTCGTCGACCTGCTCGCTGGGCACCGTGAAGTCCATCTCGTAGCCGTCCGGGTACGCGGTCCGGCCGGGATCGGTGGCCGGGTCCCAGTGCGGGTTGCGGACCAGGGTCAGCGCCTTCTTCGGCGTGTACGCGTCGAACATGTACGGACCGGTGGCGAGCGGGTGGGTCCGGTACTTCGCGGGGTCCGACTGCTCGCCCTGCGGGATCGGGCCGTTGGCCGGGAACGCCATCCAGTACGGCATGTCCGGGAACGGCTTGGCCATGGTGACGGTGACCGTGTTGGCGTCGATCGCGATCGAGTCGAGCGTCGCGCCGTCGCCGGTGTAGGGGCCCTGGTAGTCCGCGCCGCCCGCGTAGTAGTCCTGGGAGTAGAAGCCCGGTGACTCGGGGAACGTCGTGGTGTCCATCGTCCGCTCGAGGCCGAACTTGATGTCCTCCATCGTGACCGGGGTGCCGTTTTCGTACTTGATACCCTCCCGGATCGTGAAGCTCCACTCGGTGTAGTCCTCGTTCGACGTGCCGAGGTCGGTCGCGAGGTCGGGCACCAGGATCGGCGTACCGGTCTCGGGGTCGTAGACATACTGGGTCAGCGAGCGTGTCACCAGTCCACCCAGGATCGCCGCGGTGTGCGTGTAGTAGGCCTCGCTCGGGTCCATCGTCTCCAGCGGGGTCTGCGAGATGAGCCTGACGATGCCGCCCTCCTCCGCACCCTCGATCGTGACCGGGCCCTCCCGGTCCGGGTCGCGTGCGTCGCCCGTCGCGCCACCCGTGTCGAGGTTGTCGTTGCTCCCCATAGGGCGGTCGCCGTCGCCGTCGCCGTCGTCCGAGCCGCCGCAGGCGCCCAGCACCAGCAGCGCCGCGACCGAGGCGGCCGTCAGCCGGACCACTCCCCCGCGCGTCCTCACAGGGCGTCCTCGAGGACGATCCGGCTGCGGCCCACCGCGAGCCAGATCCCCACCACGACCAGGCAGAGCGAGGACGCGAACGGTAGGCCCGGCACGCCGCTGACGACCACGGCCGCGCACATCAGGAGTGAGGAGATGCCCGCGAAGGCCCCGAGGCCGCGCGACACGAGCCGCTCCCGGAAGGCCATCCAGGTCAGGCCGAGCAGGGCGACCGTGACGGGGAACCACGCGATGTAAGGGCTGAAGTCGTTCATCACGTAGTAGGTGTAGAGGCCCTGGTCGTCGTAGGTCCCCTCCTCCAGGGCGCCGTGCAGGTAGGTGCCGAGCGCGCCCTTCCAGCCGTAGGCGAGCGTGAGCGCGCCCGCCGCGGCGACCAGGCCGAAGGTGACGACCGGTGCCCCCAACGACCAGGTGTGCTTCTGGGACACCCTGCGGTGCCAGATGGCAGCCAGCACGAGCAGGGCCGCGACGCAGGCGAAGCCGACGGCGCCGCCGATCCGGAACATCTCGTGGTCGAGCGCCGCCATGTCCTTGACGGTGACCGTGTAGCCCATGTCCGACGTGTCGCCCGCCCGCGCGTCCGTGACCACGGTCGCGACGACGCCGAGCACGCCGGCCGCGGCGGCCCACAGCGGCCAGGCCCGCGTCCGGGACATGGACGTGCGTTCGTCTGTTCGCAGATGTTCCGTTGAGGGTGCAGACATGTGCGCTGCTCCTTCCTGCTGACGGCGGAGCGCCGGACCGGCGCGGTGCCGGTCGCGCCCAGGCTCGGCCGGGCGACGGCCCGTCGTGCAGGGCCGCCTGTCCTCAGTCCGCCGGGCCCTGCCGCTCGGGCTGCGCGACGCCGATGCCGGCCTCACGGGCCAGCACGACCAGCGCCGAGCGGTCGTTGACGTCGAGCTTGGTGAAGATCGCGTAGACGTAGTTGCGCACCGTCTTGCTGGTGAGCACGAGCATCCGGGCGATGGTCGCGTTGTCGTGACCGCGGGCCACCAGCTCGAGCACGTCGCGCTCCCGGTCGGTCAGCTCCGCGAACGGCCCGCCCCGGGCGCTGCGGGCACCGGTCAGGTAGTCGACGGCCCTCGAGGCGACCTGCGGGCCCAGCATCACGGCGCCGGTCGCGACCGCCCGCACGGCACGCTCCACCTCCTCGGGACCTGCCCCCTTGAGGAGGTAGCCGCGGGCGCCCGCCCGGATCGCACCGAAGAGCGCCTCGTCGTCGCCGTACATGGTCACCACCAGGATGCCGGTGGACGGAAGGTGGCGCAGGATCTCCCGGGTCGCCTGGGCGCCGGAGCCACCGGCGAGGTCGAGGTCCATGAGCACGACGTCGGGCCGCTGCTCGACGGTGACCGTGACCGCATCGGCCTCGGTGGCGGCCTGGCCCACGACCGCGATGCCCGCGATCTCCTCCAGCAGCGCTGTCATGCCGATCCGGAACACCGGATGGTCGTCGACCACGACCACCCGGATCGGGTCGGCGGCCGGGGCGGTCACGGCAGCACCATCCGCACCTGGGTGCCCGGTCCGTCGGACCGAGGACCGATCGTCAGCTCGGCGCCCAGCTCCGCGCTGCGCTCGCGCATCGACTGGAGACCGATGCCGTTGCCGCGGTCGTCGGACACGCCCCGGCCGTCGTCGACGACCTCGAGGACGACCGACCCGCCCTCGCCGGCGGTCACGTCGATGCCGACCCGGCCGGCGCGGGCGTGCCGGTAGGCATTCATCAGGGCCTCGGCCGCGACGTGGTAGACAGCGACCTGACGCCGGGTATCGAGCTCGCTGACCCTGCAGCCGGTCTCGACGACCAGGCCCGATGAGCGGAACCGGTCGGCCAGCACCTCCAGGGCGCGGCCCAGGTCGCCGTCGTCCAGCTGGGCCGGCAGCAGCGCCCGGGCCAGCAGCCGGACGTCCTCGGTGCGCCGCTCGACCTCCGCCTCGAGCTCGGCGAGCAGCAGGGCGGTGCCCTCGGGATCACGGGAGAGTCGGCGCTGCGCGGCCGCCAACCCCAGGCCGACCCCGGCCAGCGCCGGGCCCATGCCGTCGTGGATGTCGCGGCGCAGCATCCGGCGCTCCTCGTGCCGCACCTCGACCAGCCGGCCACTGGTCGTGGCCAGCCGCTCGTTGACCTGCGCCAGCTCGAGGGCGACGCCGAGCACGCCCACCATCTGCTCGACCAGCCTCCGGGTCCGCGGGTCGACCCGCTGCCCGGACGGCGCCGACACCAGCAGGTGGCCGAGCCGGCGCCCCTCGACCCCCAGCGGGAGCTCCAGGTCCGGTCGGCTGAGCACACCCGAGGCGGCCTTGACCTCGCCCGCGGTGGAGCGGACCTCCACGCCGCCGAGCCGCAGCCCCCGCTGAAGGGCATCGGTCAGTGCCTCCAGGCTGCTGCCCGCGCCGTGGTCGCCGAAGTCGGCACCCAGACTCCCGAGCAGGCGCACCGGGTCGGCCGCCTCGCCGTAGACCAGACGGTCGACGCGCTCCTGGATCCACAGCCGCAGCGGCTGGCCGACGGCGACGACCAGCCCGACCACCACGAAACCGGCCACACCGCGCGACTCGGGAAGCACCTGCCCGACCAGCGCCACCAGGGTGGCATAGCTCACGAGCACGGCGCCGGTCATCAGCGTCCAGACGGTCACCCGACTCACCCCGAGGTCGATCCCCCAGAGCTGCTGGCGCAGCACCACGACCAGGAGCGCGATGGGCAGGAAGCCCTGCGCGATGATCAGGCTCACCCCGGACGCCTCCAGCACGGCGCCCTCCATGGGTGTCAGGAGCAGGGGGATGAACGTCACCGTCACCAGCAGGTGGCCCAGCGCCAGCCAGCCGTAGCCGGTCGCCTCGGTGCTCCGAAGGCGCCACCACATCAGCACCAGCCGGACCGTGCCGAGGCCGCCGAGCGCCACACAGGCCCGGTCGGGCCAGCGTCCGAGCGCGTCCACGGCCAGCCGCCAGGGCTCCCAGGTCACGCCGGTGCTGGCGCCCGCGTTGGCCCGGTCGTCGGTGACCAGGGAGATGACGCAGACCGCGACGACGGCGACGCCGACCCAGGTGGCGGCGCGGACAGCCGGCGTGGCGCCACGCGGGGTCACCAGCCAGGGCATCACCGCGAGCATGCCGTAGTTGCCGGGCATCCAGGCCGCGAACGAGAGCAGATAGAGGCTGAAGAGTCCCTGGTCGTGGCGCCAGTCGGGACCCGAGAGCAGCACCAGCTGCGTGACCAGGCACGCGATGCCGCACCCGATCGCCACCGCCACCAGGATCCAGACCACCGGGTGCCGCGAGCGTGGCAGCATCAGCAGCGCCGCGGCGCCGTACAACACCGCGGAGACGACGTCCATCAGCCAGTACGTCGTGCTCTGAGCCGGCGTGGTGGCGACGACGTTGACGACGACGGAGGCGGCGGCCGCGCTCCAGGCCGCGGCACACACCGCGATCGCGATCACGCTCCAACGGGTCAGCCGCCCCGTCGGCGCGACCACGTCTCTCAACACGTTGGTGATTATGCGGCGCGCGGCGGCCCGGCGCGCAGGGTTTGGCGTCCCGGCTCGACCGGGCCCTGCAACAGTCGGCTGGAATACTGACGGGCATGGCCGACCTCCCGCGCAAGGCAGCTGCGAGGACCGCCCGGTTGGCCGCCCTGCCGCTGGGCTACGCCGGCCGCAGCGCCTGGGGCATGGGGAGGCGCCTCGGTGGCGCGCAGGCCGACGCGGTGATGACCGACATCCAGCAGCGCACGGCCGAACAGCTGTTCCGGACCCTGGGCGAGCTCAAGGGCGGGGCGATGAAGTTCGGCCAGGCCCTGTCGATCTTCGAGGCGGCGCTGCCGGAGGCGCTCGCGGCGCCGTACCGCGACCAGCTCACCCGGCTGCAGGACTCCGCGCCGCCGATGCCGACCCAGACCGTGCGCGACATCCTCGACCACGAGCTCGGCCTCGACTGGAGCGAGCAGCTGGTCTGGCTCGACGGCGGACCCACCGCCGCGGCCAGCATCGGCCAGGTGCACAGGGGCCGCTGGCACGACGGGCGCGAGGTGGCCGTCAAGGTGCAGTATCCGGGCGCCGGCGACGCCCTGCGCTCCGACCTCAAGCAGCTGGCGCGGCTGGCCCGCACCATCGGCCCCGTCTTCCCCGGCATCGACATCAAGCCGCTGGTCGAGGAGCTCCAGGCCCGGGCCGAGGACGAGCTCAACTACAAGCTCGAGGGCGAGGCCCAGGCCCTCTTCGCAGCCGAGTATGCCGACGATGCCCTCATCGTGGTGCCGGACGTGGTCGCGGTCGGCGACACCGTGATCATCACCGAGTGGCTCGAGTCTCCCGCGTCGCTGGCCTCGATCATCGCCGACGGCACCCAGGAGGAGCGCAACCACTACGGCGAGCTCTATACCCGCTTCATCTTCTCCGCACCCGGTCGCACCGGCATGCTGCACGCCGACCCGCACCCGGGCAACTACCGGATCCTGCCCAACGCGGACGGCTCCCCCGGCCGTCTCGGGGTGCTCGACTACGGCGCCGTCGCCCGGCTGCCCGGCCGCAACCTGCCCGAGGCGATGGGCAGCCTGATCCGGCTCGCCGCCCTGGACGACGCCGAGCAGCTGCTTGTCGGCCTTCGCCGGGAAGGGTTCATCAGGGAGAACATCCAGATGGACCCCGACGAGCTGATGGACTACCTCTCACCCCTGGTCGAGCCCACGCGGCGCGAGACCTTCCGGTTCAGCCGGGCGTGGATGCGCGAGCAGTTCGCGCGCATCAACAACCCCAGGGAGCCGGCGTACACGGTCGCGATCAAGCTCAACCTGCCGCCGTCGTACCTGCTCATCCACCGCACCTGGGTCGGCGGCATCGGCGTGCTCAGCCAGCTCGAGGCGGAGGCGCCGTTCCGGGCGATCCTGGAGGACTACCTCCCCGGCTTCGCCGAAGACGTGTCAGGCGGATAGGTCGAGAAACATCACGTGCAGGCCGACGTGGCCGTGTGTGCGGGAGTCGAAGGCGCCCGGCACCGTGCCCACGATCTCGAAGCCGAGCCGCTGCCAGAGCCGTACGGCGGCGGTGTTGGTCTCGACCACCGCGTTGAACTGGATGCCGCGGTAGCCCTGGTCGCGGTGCCACTGCACGCAGTGCTCGGCGAGCCGCCGCCCCACGCCCCGGCCGCGTGCGTCGGCGTCGACCATGAACGACGCCGTACCGATGTGGCTGCCGCGGCCCGGCCGGTTGGGTCCCATCTTCGCCGAGCCCTGCACCTGGCCGTCCTCCTCCAGCACGACGGTCAGCCCCGGCGGGCGCTCCAGCCAGAGGTCCCGGGCCTGGTCGGAGGTCAGGTCCGTGGGATAGGCATAGGTCTCGCCGGCCTCGACGATGTCGGTGAAGATCGGCCAGATCCGCGGCCAGTCGTCGGCCGTCGCCTCGCGGATCATGACCCGGTCTGGCCGTCGATGGACTCGCGGATCAGGTCGGCGTGGCCGTTGTGCCGGGCGTACTCCTCGATCATGTGCAGCACCACCCAGCGGGTGCTCAGTCCCTCGCCGGTCTTCGGGTGGCGGCGGTGGATGACGTGGTCGAGGTCGTCGATGGTGGCGAGGTTGGCGTCCGAGGCGGCCACCGCCTTCTCGAAGAGGCCGAAGATGTAGTCGGGGTCGTCATCGACCGCCGTCCGGAACTCCCAGTCGGGGTCGGCGTCCCAGTCGACGGCGTCGAACGGCGGCATGTCGGTGGTGCCGACCAGGTTGACCCCGAACCACCAGTCCTCGACCAGCGCCATGTGCTTGATCAGCCCGGCCAGGGTGAGCGTCGACGGCGGGTGTGGCGTCGCGAGCTGGGCAGCATCCAGTCCCTCGGCCTTCATCCGCAACGTGTCGCGGTGGTAGGCGAGGAAGCCGAGCAGCATGGTGCGCTCGTCGGCGATGTACGGGACGGTCGTGCGTTCGCTCATGCGCGAACGCTACTGGCCTGCCGGACGAGCATGCCGGTTCGCGGGTCGCGGTCGGTGATGCAGTACGCCGCGCCGGTCGGGTCGCGCAGCACCGTCCACCACTCGTGCCGGCGTACGACGGTGGCGCCGAGCGCTTCGTGCCGGGCCGTCTCCGCCGCGCGGTCGTTGGTGCCGATGTCGAAGTGGGCGGTGACGTGGGGCCGCTCGTCGTCGACCCGCTGCAGCAGGATCCGGATCGGCTGGTCCGCCGGGCGCACCAGCGCCTGGAACTCGTGCTTCGTCGGGATGTCCATCAACTGCCAGCCGGTGCGGCCTGCCCAGAACGCGCACTCCTCGTCGTACCGCGAGGGCGGGATGTCGAGGCACACCTGGTCGACCAGTGAGAGGTGACCGCCGGGCCAGGTCGCCGGGGGCGGTCGATGGACCAGGTCGGCGGGGACCTCGCAGTAGGCCAGCCCGCCCGGCGACCGGAGCACCCGGAACTCCTGGTCGGGGTGATGCAGGTCGAGGTGGAGACCGGCCGAGCCGTCGGCGGTCCGCTGCACCCTCAGGAACGGGTCGCCCTCGGCCGGGACCAGCGTCGCGAACTCGCCCCGATCACCCCGAGGCGACGACAGTTCGTAGCCGGTCACGCCCTGCCAGAACGCGGCCCCCGCTTCGTGCCGCCGCGCCGGGAGGTCGATGAAGGCTGTCAGCCAGGTCGGGGTCACCATGTCCTCACGGTAGTCAGGGGCGGTCGACCCAGCGCTCACCCGTGACCACGGCGTGGCCGGTGCCGGCGGTGAGCTCGGCGAGCAGGGCGTGCAGGCGCTGCTCGTGGTCGGGGTCGACGCCGACGCACAAGACGACGGCGGCGGCGTACGCCGTGTCCAGGACGGCCACGTCGCGCGAGCGGAGCTCGGACTCGATCCGGCCCGCGTCCTCGTGTCCCAGCTCGATCTCGAGCTCGCGGAGCAGCCGGCGCTCCAGCGTCCCGGCAGATTCGACCGCGGCGCGGACCGCGTCGCCGTACGCCCTGACCAGGCCGCCGGCTCCGAGCAGGGTGCCGCCGAACCACCGGGTCGCCACCGCGACCACGTCGCTGACCTGGTGGCCGCGCAACACCTCGAGCATCGGCGCCCCAGCGGTGCCTGCGGGCTCGCCGTCATCGCTGGACCGCTCGACCCTGGTCGGCGGAGGGCCGAGCACGAACGCGGAGCAGTGGTGGCGGGCGTCCCAGTGCTGCCTGCGCAGGCGCTCGACCACGGCCCGCGCGGCGGGTTCGCTCTCGACCCGCTCGAGAGTGCAGCGGAACCGCGACCGCTTCACCTCGATCTCTGCCTCGGCGTCGGTCGCGATGGTCCGGTAGCGGCTCACCACACGCCCACCACGTCGCCGCCGATCCGCAGCACGAACGCGGTGACCACCACCATGAAGAAGACGCGCACGAACGCCGAGCCCCGGGCGACGGCGGTGCGCGCACCGACGTAGGCGCCGACCAGGTTGCAGGCGCCCATGACCAGGCCCACTTTCCAGAGCACCACGCCGAAGGGGACGAACACGCAGAGGGCAGCGACGTTGGTGGCCCAGTTGGCGAGCCTCGCCTTCGCCGAGGCCTCCAGGAAGGAGTAGCCGAGCAGCCCGACCAGCGTGAAGACGAAGAAGCTGCCGGTGCCCGGGCCGAGGGCGCCGTCGTAGAACCCCACGGCCAGGCCGATCAGCATGGCCGCGCCGGTGTGGCGGCGTCCGGAGAACCGCAGCAGGGTCTCCACGCCGAGCGACGGCTTGAACAGCACGTAGGCGCCGACCACCACCAGCACCACCAGCACGATCGGGTCGAAGGCCTCCTTCGGAATCAGGAACGCGACCGCCGCTCCGAGCACCGAGCCGAGGAACGACAGCGCCATCAGCGGCAGGAAGGTGCGCGGGTCGGGCTTGATCCGGCGGTAGTACGTCCCCGCCGCGACCGTGGTACCGCACGCGGACGCGAGCTTGTTGGTCGCCAGCACCTCGACGGGCGTGGCACCGGGCAGCCCGAGCAGCAGCGCGGGCAGCTGGATCAGCCCTCCGCCGCCGACGACCGCGTCCACGAACCCCGCCGTCAGGGCCGCCAGCCCGAGCAGTGCCAGCACGGTCAGCGTCGGGTCGTCCACCTGGGTCACCCTAGGCTCGGCATATGCGGATCGTGTCGTTGCTCCCCTCCACCACCGAGATCCTCTTCGCGATCGGCGCGGGCGACGACGTGGTGGGCGTGACGTTCGAGTGCGACTACCCGGCGGAGGCGCGCAGCCGCCCGATCGTGTCCACCTCGGCCATGCCGGAGGGACTGGGGCCGGCAGAGATCGACGCGTACGTCGTCGGGGCGATGGCGCGGGGCGAGGACCTCTACCACCTCGACGCGGGCGCGCTGGCCGGACTCGACGCCGACCTGGTCGTGACCCAGGACCTGTGCGCGGTCTGCGCGGTCGACGTCTCGGTGGTCGACGACGCGCTGGCCCACCTGGGCTGCACGGCCGACGTGCTGACCATCGACCCGCACACCCTGGACGAGGTCTTCGGGTCGATCGTCACGCTCGGCCGCGCCACCGGTCACGAGTCGGAAGCCGACGCGCTCGTTGCGGGGCAGCGGTCCCGACTCGAGGCCGTGCGGGTGCGGGTGGCCGGCGGGCCGACGCCTCGGGTGATGTTCCTCGAGTGGACCGACCCGCCGTTCGCCCCGGGCCACTGGATCCCGGAGATGATCGAGGCCGCCGGAGGCCTGCCCGTGCTCGGCAAGCCCGGCGCGAAGTCGGAGCGGGTGCTGTGGGCGCAGGTGTACGAGGCCGATCCCGAGGTGATCGTGGTCGCGCCGTGCGGCTTCGACCGCGCAGGGTCGCAGGGCCTCGCCGACGAGCTGGCCGGCACGGGTGTGCTGCCGGACGGCGTACCGGTGCACGCGGTCGACGCCAACGCCTCCTGGGCCCGGCCCGGCACCCGGCTGGTCGACGGGGTCGAGGAGCTGGCCACGGTCCTGCACGGCTAGGGCAGGTCTGGCTTGCCCAGATCACCCGAGTCGGGCTCAGGCACACGACCCGCCCACCACGACGCGCTCGATCGCCCGGTTCGCCTCAGTCGCCGACCCAGAAGCCCCGGCCGCCGAACCAGTCGCCGTAGGCACTCCGCACCTCGCCCATGGGGGTCTGGCCACGGGAGCCGAGGTAGGACCCGACCACTGCGGCACCCAGGTCGTCCAGCTCGGGTGCGACCACCCGGCCCTCGACCCGCTTGGCCATCGAGTCGACGAAGCGGGCCAGGCCGGGGTCGTCGCCGAGGCGGAAGAACGTGGTCTGCGCTCCGAGGCGCATCGAGTTGTCGAGCTCGCGCACGGCGTAGGCGATGGTGAGCGGGTGCGGCGGATAGGAGAAGTAGACCTCGCCGTCGGGCTCGAGGTGCGACGTCGGCTCGCCGTCGGTGACGATCAGGAGCACCGGCTGGGCGTGGGGGTGCTTGCGGAAGTGGCGGTTGGCGAGCAGCAGAGCGTGGTGGAGGTTGGTGCCCTTGTCCCACATCGCGTCGAGGCCGGTGATCTGCTCGATGTCCATCACCTCGGCGTGCCGGCCGAAGCCGATCAGCTGCAGATGGTCGCCGCGGAAGCGTGACGTGATCAGCGTGTGCAGCGCCAGCGCGGTCCGCTTCATCGGCACCCAGCGGCCATCCATCGCCATCGAGAACGACGTGTCGACCAGCAGCGCGACCGCCGCCTGGGTGCGGGCCTCGGTCTCGCTGACCTCGATGTCCTCGACGGTCACGAGCGGCCCGCCCCCGTCAGCCGCCCGGCGGCGTACGCCGTTGAGGACCGTGCGCGGGATGTCCCAGGGCTCGGTGTCGCCGAACGCCCACTCGCGGGTCGCACCCGACTGCTCTCCTGCGGCGCCGGCCTGGCGCAGGTCGCGCTGCCCCTGCCGGCCGGACATCCTCTTGGCCACGTCGCGCAGCAGCGCCTTGCCGAGCTGGCGCATCGCCTTCGGGGTGAGCTTGAGCTGGCCGGTGGAGTCGCGCCGCATGGTGCCGCTCTCGCGCAGCGCCTTCTCGAGCTCTCGGAGGGTGCGGGCGTCGACGGCGGCCTGGTCGCCCAGCTGGCGCGCGAGCTTGTCGAGGTCGACGTCGTCCATTCGGGCGCCGCCGTAGGACTGCGAGAGCTGGTCGGCGAGGGCATCGAGATCGGCGAGGTCCTGCAGCACGCCGGTGCCGTCGCCGAGACCGAGGCCCTGCTCGCCGTCGAAGCGCTCCGAGCCGCCCCAGTCCTCACCGGGCCGCAGCGACTGCAGGTTGGCGTCGAGCTGGGCCAGCGACTGCATCAGCTGCGGCGAGCCGAACGCCTGGGCCGAGAGCTCCATCAGCTCCTGGCGCTGCTCGGGGCTCATCGAGTTGAGCATCCGCTGGGCGGCGGCCGAGCGCTGGGCCAGGGCGTCCAGCAGCTCGTCGATGTTCTGCGGCTGCTCCGGGAAGAAGTCGCCGTGCTTGTCCATGAACTGATCGAAGTCCTCGTCGGTGTCCTCACCGCGCTGGTGCTTCTCCAGCAGCTCGTTGAGGTCGTCGAGCATCTCGTTGATCGCGGCGCGGTCCTCGTCGGTGGCGTTCTCGAGCGCCTCCTTCATGCCCGCGAACCGCTGGTCGAGCAGCTCCCGACCGAGCAGGTCCCTGATCTTCTCGAAGTCCGCGCGGGCCTCCCGGGATGCCCAGTCGTAGTCGTTGAGCTCGCTCACGGCCGCCGCGGTGTTGGTCGGCAGGTTGTCGAGCTGCATCTCCCGGAACGCGCGGTCGGCGTCGTCCATCATCGCGTCGCGCGCCAGCTGCTTGCGCTCCTCGAGGAGGGCACGGTCGAGCAGCTCCCTGACCTCCTGCAGGGTGCCGTCGAGGTTGTGGCGCTGGAGCAGGTCGCGGCGCCGCTCGGCCACCCGGCGGGCCAGCTCGTCGAGGCCGGTCTGGTCCTTCCCCCCGCGACGCAGGAACTCCCGCATCGCCCGCTCCGGCGAGTAGCCCGCCATCACGTCCTCGCCGATCGCGTCGAGCGCCTCCGCGATGTCGACCGGCGGCGCGAGCGGGTCGCCGCCGTCGTAGCGGCGGAAGCGGGTGCGCTGGCGGCTCATGACCTGGCCACCTCCACGCGCTGCACGGCCGCGCCGGCGCGGATGGCGCGCGGGATCTCAGCGACCTCGTCGACCCGCGCGAGCAGGCGGCGTACGTCCTCGGGGTCGGCCTGGGTGTCGAGGTCGACGCGGTAGTGGATGCCCGTCGAGGTCCAGGTGCCGGTGTCGAAGGCGCCCGAGGCGACCACGCGAGCGCCGGCCAGGTCGACGCCGAGCTCGCGCGCCTCGCGGTAGAGGTCGTTGAGCACGCAGCCCGCGACGGCGAGATGGAGGAGATGGGCGCCGGTGAAGTCGCACTCCACGACGACCCCCTCGGAGGTCCAGGCGTGCGGCATCGGCACGCCACGCTCGGCGGGCCGGAACGTGCCGGCGGAGGCGGTCACCCCGAAGCCATCACCCATAGACGGTCTCGCTCCCGTCGTGGTCCTTCCCGACCTTGCGGGCGAGGTAGAGGCCCTCGAGGGCCAGCTCGATCGCGCCCGCGCGCTGCCCGTCGTTGGTCGCGTCGAGCCGGTCGCACACGTCGTCGTAGAGCTCCGACTCGCCCAGCACCGGGAGGCCGGCGAGGAAGTCGCGCGCGGTGACCTGCTCTCCGGTGGTCACTATCGCCCCGGCCTCGATCGCGTCCACGAGCAGCCCGAAGTCGAGGCCGCGGAAGTGCGTGCGCACGGTCTCGGCCGTCGCGGTGCGCAGCAGGTGGGTCAGCACCTCGGACTCGCGGCCCTCCTCCCCCGACTCGAACTCGATCTTCCCGCCGAGCACGTCGACCGCGGTCTCGAGGTCGACGACCCGGGCCACGGCCCGGTCCTCGCTCTGCGCGGTGGCGCGGTGGATGGCCGCCGCCGCGATGGTCTCGGCCCCGGCGATGGCGAAGCGCGCCGAGACACCCGAGCGCTGGTCGACCGACGACGACTCGCGCAGGTTGCGGGTGAAGCGGGCCAGGATCTCGACCAGGTAGTCGGGCACGTCGGCGACCAGGTTGGCCTCCTGGCGGACCACCGCGATCTCCGCCGCGAGCTCGGCCGGGTAGTGGGTACGGATCTCGGCGCCGAAGCGGTCCTTGAGCGGGGTGATGATCCGGCCGCGGTTGGTGTAGTCCTCGGGGTTGGCGCTCGCGACGACGAGCACGTCGAGCGGCAGCCGGACGACATAGCCGCGGATCTGGATGTCGCGCTCCTCCATCACGTTGAGCATCGCCACCTGGATCCGCTCGGCGAGGTCGGGGAGCTCGTTGATCGCCACGATGCCGCGGTGGGAGCGCGGGATCAGCCCGAAGTGGATCGTTTCCGGGTCACCCAGCGAGCGTCCTTCGGCGACCTTCATCGGGTCGACGTCACCGATCAGGTCGGCGACGCTGGTGTCGGGGGTCGCGAGCTTCTCGGAGTAGCGCTCGTCGCGGTGCTTCCACGCCACCGGCAGGCGCTCGCCCAGCTCGACCGTGCGCCGCTTGGACTCGTGGGTGATCGGGTCGAAGGGGTGCTCGCCGAGGTCGGAGCCGTCGATCACCGGCGTCCACTCGTCGAGCAGCCCGACCATGGTGCGCAGCAGCCGGGTCTTGCCCTGACCGCGCTCACCGAGAAGTACGACGTCGTGGCCGGCGATCAGCGCCCGCTCGAGCTGCGGGATGACCGTGGTCTCGAACCCGTGCAGCCCGGGCCAGGGGTCCTCCCCCTCGCGCAGCTTGGTCAGCAGGTTGTCACGGATCTCGATCCGGAGGGGTTTCAGGACGTGCCCGGCGGCGCGGAGCTCACCGAGTGTGGAGATGGTGGGAGCCTCAGTCACGCATTCACGCTATCCGGCAGGACAACTCCGCACTGTGACGAACGTCGCTAGGGTGCCTTCGGGGAGGCTGACGGAGGAGTGCCGTGGCCCGCACGCTGCTGAAGACCAACGACTCGGCCTGGCTGTTCACCGACAGCCACCGGACACCCATGCAGGTCGGCATGCTCGCGACGTTCCGGGTGCCCGAGGACCGCCCGACGTTCGTGGCCGACCTGGTGGCCCGGTGGCGGGAGACCAGGAAGTTCGCGCCCCCCTTCAGCTACCTCTACAAGTCGCTGCCGGTGCCCAGCTGGGTCGAGCTCGAGAGCGACCGGATCGACCTCGACTACCACCTGCGCCACTCCGCCCTGCCCGCGCCGGGGTCGCAGCGCGAGCTCGGTGTGCTCGTCTCGCGGCTGCACTCCTCGATGCTCGACCGCCGCTACCCGCTGTGGGAGTGCCACGTGATCGAGGGCCTCGAAGAGGACCGCTGGTCGCTCTACATCAAGGCGCACCACTCCCAGGTCGACGGCGTCGGCGGCATCCGCCTGCTGCGCCGGATCCTCTCCGTCGACCCCGACGCCCGCGACATGCTGCCGCCGTGGGCCATCGGCACCCGCGGGCCGGACCAGTCCGGCGTCCCGAAGGAGGGGCCGGTAGTGCGGGAGCGCGAGCAGGTCGGGCTCGGCGACCGGCTCCTGGGCGGCGTACGCAGTTCGGCGGCGGTCGCCGGTTCGCTGGCCCGCACCTACACCGAGAGCTTCACCGGGGTGGGCATCGACGAGGACCGGGCCGTGCCCTACCGGGCGCCGAAGTCGATCTTCAACGGCCGGATCCACACGCCGCGGCGGTTCGCGACCCAGCACTACCCGATCGAGCGGCTGCGGGCCGTGGGCAAGGAGGCCGACGGCAGCCTCAACGACGTCTTCCTCACCCTCTGCGGCGGTGCGCTGCGCCGCTACCTCGTGGAGCAGGACGCCATGCCCGCCGCGGACCTGACCGCCAACGTGCCCGTCTCGGTGCGCCAGAGCAACGGCGCCGGGGTGGGCAACGCGATCACGTTCCTCTACGCCCGGCTCCGGGTCGACATCGACGACCCGGCCGAGCGGATCCGGGCGGTTCGGGCCTCGACCCGGCTCGGCAAGGAACGGCTCCCCGAGGTCGGAGCGGCGGCGATGGACGCCTACACCGGCGCGCTGATGCTGCCGTTCATCGGCCAGGCGGTGCTGGGCATGGGCGGTCGCGGGCGGCCGGCGTCCAACCTGGTGATCTCCAACGTGCCCGGCCCGTCCGAGACGCGCTACCTCGACGGATCGCCGATGGAGGAGATCTACCCGGTCAGCCTGCTCTTCAACGGCCAGGCCCTCAACATCACCGCGGTGTCCTACGACGGCGAGTTCAACATCGGCTACACCGGCTGCCGCGACTCCATCCCGCACCTGCAGCGGATCGCGGTCTACTCCGGCGAGGAGCTCGACGCCCTGGAAGCCGCGGTCGGCCGCTGACACCTGACCGTAGCCTGTGCCCGTGGTCCTCACCCTCGCCGCCGTCTGCGGCGTGCTCGCCCTCGCGCTGGTGTGCGTCGTGCTGGTGCTGGTGCGTACCCAGCGGCGGCTGGCCGCGAGCAGAGCGGCGACGCTCCGGCTCGAGAGGGACCTGGCGGCGGCGTTGCGCCCGCCGCCGGCGTCCAGCCCCACCGAGCGGGCGGTGGCGCGGGTGGTGCGCACGGTCGCCGGGGTCCGCGAGCGCGGCGTCGCGGGCCTGCTGCAGGCGTCGATGGAGGACCTCACGCGATGGGCGGCCGAGGAACGCTCCGACATCCTCAACATCGCGGCCCAGGACGGCACCGTCACGCTGTTCTTCTCCGACATCGAGGACTCCACGGCGCTCAACCACAAGGTCGGCGACGCGGCCTGGCTGCGGGTGCTGGCCGGACACGACGCCGTCGTGCGCGGTCGGGTGGAGAAGTACCGCGGGCAGGTCGTGAAGACCGCGGGCGACAGCTTCATGGTGGCCTTCCGCGACGCCGAGGCGGCCTGCCGGGCGGCGCTCGGGATCCAGAGGGACCTGCGCCGCAACCGCGAGCCGCGGCTCTGGCTCGCGCCGATCAAGGTCCGGATCGGCATCCACACCGGCCGCGTCCTGAGCCGCGACGGCGACTACTTCGGCCGCAACGTCGCCATGGCCGCCCGCGTCGCGGCCTGCGCCCAGGGCGGTGAGGTGCTCGCGAGCTCCGCGGTGCACGAAGCGCTGGACGACGACGCGGCCGTGGTGCTGCACCAGGGCGACGAGGTGGAGCTCAAGGGGCTCCCCGACCGTCACGTGCTGTGGCGGGTCGACTGGCGGCGGCCCGCAGAATGATCCCCGGCCACTGCCCCTGCGGATCGGGAGACGCGTATGCAGCGTGCTGCGGACGGCTGCACCGGCGGGCGGCCCTCGCGGAGACGCCCGAGGAGCTGATGCGCTCGCGCTACGCGGCGTACGCCGTCGGCGACCTCGACCACATCTTCCGGACCTGGCACCCGCGCACCCGCCCCGACGAGCTCCGCCCCGACCCGACCCTGACCTGGACCGGCCTGGAGATCCTCTCCGCCGAGGGCAACGAGGTGGAGTTCGTGGCGTCGTACGACCGGGCGGGGGTGCCGGGCCGGCGGCACGAGCGGAGCCGCTTCGAGCAGCGCCGCGGCAAGTGGGTCTATGTCGACGGCGACGTCAGCTGAGTGCCTTGTCGTAGAGGGCGAGATCGGAGTTCAGGTCGCTGAGCAGCCGGAAGAGTCCCGCGCGCACCAGCGCCTGGCGTTCGGGCCGCCTGGTGAAACGTGCCGTCGCCTGCAGCGGCGCGCCGAAGTCGATCACCGCGTCGAGCGCACACATCGCCTCCGCCCACAGCACCGGCCGCCAGTAGGGCGCCACGTCGATGACCACCGGCGCGCCGTTCGCGTCGAGCAGCACGTTGCCGGCCAGGTCGGCGTGGACGAGCTGGTCGGGGCCGAGATCGACCGGTGCGAACTCCTCGAGAAGCCGGGCGACGAGGGTCTCCGCGGGTCGGCCGGCCACGATCGCGGGGATCCGGTCAGGCGTCTCGAACACCAGCCGCTCTGCCTCGGCCCAGCGGTCGGTCCGGGCATCGAGCGCGTCGGGGCGGCTGCGGACGACGGAGTCGAGCTGCGCATGCAGCACCCGTCCGGTCGCGAGCAGTACGTCGACGTCGTGGCAGGCCGTGGTGCCGGGCTCGTAGCGGCTGGCACCCCAGCCGTCGACCACCCACTCGCCGTTGCGCGCGGGCACCGGCATCGCGATCCGGATGTCGCGCGGCCTCCGGCCCGGGCTCTCGTCGAGGCGTACGGCGAGCCGCGCCAGCACGGGGTTCAGCCTGGTGCTCACCACCGGGTCGCGG
>JALZCZ010000166.1 GCA_030862825.1 Actinomycetota bacterium
GAGATGAGGAGTACGGCGGTGCCGGCGCGGGCAATCTCGCGCACCAGGGCATAGAGCTCCGACTTCGCGCCGACGTCGATCCCGCGGGTGGGGTTGTGCAGCACCAGCAGGCGCGGCAGGCGCAGCAGCCACTTGGCCAGCACCACCTTCTGGCGGTTGCCACCAGAAAGGCCGATCGGCAGGTCGCTCCCGTTACGGCACTTGACGCCGATCTCCTTCACCAACCGAGCGACCCGCGCGGAGTCGCCGATGCCGGCGTACGCCCCGAGGCGGGCGCGGGTACGCAGCGTGGGGAGCAGGACGTTGTCGGCGATCGGAGCGCGCAGCACCAGGCCCTCGGAGTCGCGGTTGGGCGGCACGTAGGCGACCCCGTGGGCGATCGCCTGGCGCGGGCTGCGCGGGTCGTACACGGCACCGTCGACCTGCATCCGGCCCCGGTCCGGTCGGACGTCTCCGAACACGACCCGTCCGAGCACCTCCGACCCGCAGCCGATCAGGCCGGCCACTCCGACGACCTCGCCGGGGTGCACCGCGAGCGACAGGTCGTGCACCTCGTCCTCGACGTACAGGTGCTCGACGCGGAGCGTCGGCGAGGTGAGCCCGGCTGGCCGGCCCTCGCGCGCGGGGAAGAGCTCGGACGGCGGGCGGCCGACCATCAGCCGGGTGAGCTCGGCGGGGTCGGCGCCGGCGGGAAGGGTGGCGACGAGGCGCCCGTCCTTCAACACGGTGACGGTGTCGCAGAGCGTCTCGATCTCCTCGAGGTAGTGGGAGATGTAGAGCACCGCGGTGCCGGCCCGGCGCCGCTCGTCGAGCACGCGGTGGAGCACCTGCAGGCCGGATCGGCCCAGGCACGCGCTCAGCTCATCGACGAGCAGCAACGCGGGGTTCCAGTGGACGGCGCGGGCGAGCTCGACCAGCTTCTGGTCCTCCAGACTGAGTTGGTCGACCCGCGCTCCCGGCGCGACGCCCGGGGCGATGTCGGCCAGCGCGGCTCGGGCTATCCGGTCCGCCCGTCGGGGCAGGAGCACCCCACCTCGAGCGTCCGAGTCGGCGCCTCGACCGAGCAGGAAGTTCTCGGCCACCGTCAGCGAGGGCACCAGCCCGGGCTCCTGCAGGATCAGCTCGACCGACGATGCCCGGGCGTCGGTGATGACGCGGGGCCGGTACGGACGGCCCAGCAGTTCCATGCTCCCGCCGGCCAGGTGGGTGGTGCCGGCAATGGCCGCGAACATCGTGGACTTGCCGGCGCCGTTCTCGCCCAGCAGGCCGTGAATGGTTCCGGCGCGCACCTCGAGCTCGTCGTCGGCTGCCCAGTCGAGGGCCTTGACGCCCGGGTAGTGCCGCTGCAGGCCGCGCACTCTGAGCACCAGGTCGCCGCCGGGCGCATCGTCGGTCGCTGCTGCAACGGTCGACTGCGGGTGGGTGGCGACGCTCATCTTCGGGCCTTTCGAGGTACGGAGTGACGTGCGTCTCAGTCTTGGGAGGGCTGGCTCAGAAGTCCAACAGAACGATTGGATGCTTTCGATAAGCTGAAGTGATCGCTACCGTGAGCCCGTGGTCACGCTGCGTCAGATGGAGTACCTGCTCACGGTCGTCGAGCAGCAGTCGTTCACCAAGGCAGCCGAGCTGCTCCATGTCAGCCAGTCGGGGCTGTCGCAGCAGATCCGCGCGCTCGAGCACGACGTGGGCTCGCCCCTGCTGGAGCGACTTCCCCACGCCGTCCGCCTGACCGCTGCCGGCACGGCGTTCTCCCGTGACGCCGCGGTGGCGCTGCGGGCCGCCCGCCAGGCCCGCGAGGCGGTGATCGAGGTGGCGAGCGGGCGCACCGGTCAGCTGGAGCTGGCCACCGTGCTCTCGCTGGCCGTCGGCCTGCTTCCGCCCGTGCTCGCCGACTGGAGCACGACCTGGCCCGGGATCACGATGACGCTGCACGAGTTCTCGCACCGCCGCCTGCTCGAGAACCAGCTGCTGCGGGGCCTTGCCGACGTCGGCGTCGGGCCGCGTCCGGACCCGTGGTCGGGCGAGATCGTCGACCTCGGCCTCGAGCGGTTCGTGATCGTTGCGGCTCCGGACGACCCGCTCGCGCTCTACGTGACGCCGTACGACGGCGAGCCACCGGCGGCGGCACCGCGATCTCGCGGCCGGCTTGCCGTGACCCGGCTGCGGGACCGCCGCTGGGTGATGCTCTCTCGCGACAACGGGTTGAGCGAGCTGGTCGAGGCGCACTTGGTGATGGGCGGGCTACGCCATCCGGCGGTGGTGCTCAGGTCAAGCCAGACCGAAGCGGCCGCGCGGGTCGCGGCCACCGGACTCGGAGTGACCCTGCTGCCGGCCAACGTCATCCCGTCCGACCTGCCGGCTCTGATCTGCGAACCAGACCCGCCGCTGACCCGCCCGTTGTCCGCCTACGCGCGCGGTCCCTTCAGCCCGGCGGCCGAGCGCTTTGTCGAGCTGTTGGTCGAGCGCGGCGGGATGCTCGAAAGGACGTGACGGGGTCAGGCGGGAGCGAGCACCGACTCGAGGTCGCGGAGCAGCGCCCCACGTGACAGAACCTCACCCGAACAACGGAGAGAACAACGTCGAGGGCC
>JALZCZ010000046.1 GCA_030862825.1 Actinomycetota bacterium
AGGAGCGCGATCACGACGCGGTGATCCCCGCCTGGGTCATCAGCTCGACGTCGTAGGCCTCCTTGCGGATGCGCTGGTCGAGGTACTGCAGCGAGGTCACGGCCCCGGTGAACGGCGAGACGAAGGCGGCCGTCAGCACCGCCGTGACCGCCTGGACCACCACCAGCCCGAGCAGCTCGTACTGCGGTCCGAGGGCGGAGATCGCGACCTGCCCGATCAGCCCGAGCGGAGTGGCCAGCACCTGGCTCGCGACCCCGGTGATGACCACGGTCAGGAGGGCGATGCCGAAGATCCGCCAGAACTGGCGCCGGCTGAGCCGGAAACCCCGCCCGAGGGCGCCGAACACGCCGACCCGCTCCAGCATCAGCGCCGGCACCGGCAGGTAGCCGACCCGGATCCAGAGCCAGACCATCAGGCAGATGAAGGCCGGCACCGTGAGGAGTCCCCAGAGCACGACCGGCCCGGTGCTGTCCGCCGCGAAGACCACCGCGAACCAGGCGCCGGCGTACGCCGCGCCCAGGGCCAGGACCCCGAGCGCCAGCAGGACCGAGGTGCCGATCAGGCGCCAGCGCTTTCCGTACGTCGCCCGCCACGCCTCGCCGAGGCTCAGCCGTCGTCCGATCGCGGCGGCGGCGGTCACGTGGGCGATCATCCCGGTGACCAGGATCGTGCCGACCCACTGCAGCGCCACCCCGAGGCCGAGGGCGCTCGTGGACCCGATCAACCCGGCCAGCTCGGCCGTCCCGAGATCGGTCCCGGTCTGGTCCAACGACAGGTCCACCGACCAGGTGAACGCCGCGGTGACCAGGAGCGGCAGCGCCATGGCGACCGCGGCCACCAGCACCGACGCCCCCACCGTCGCCCTGGGGTTGAACCGGATGATCCGGAACGCCGCGTCGTAGATGTCGCCGAGGCCCAGGGGCCGCAGGGGCATCGCCCCCGGCTTGTGGGCCGCGCCGAGCATCCCCTGTGCGGGCATCCAGGCGGGGGCTCCGGGGGGTGGGGGCGGGTACGTCGGACCGGACGGCGGACCCGCGGGCGGGCCACCGTGCCCCGGTGGCGGGTACCACTCACTGCCGGACATTCCACTTCCCCCTCCCGGCCCTGGACCGCGACGCGCCACATCCTCTCAGGTCGGGCGGCTGGGCGCGGCCGTTGTCGGGGCACGGTCGCTCCTCGAGCAGCGCCAGCTCCCCCTCGACGTACGGGTCCAGCTCGGCACCCGCCGGATCCGATTTGGTGCTGCGCGGTGGTCTCTGCCAAGATGGTCCGGTTGCTCCGGCGGGTTGCCGGGGTGCGGCACATCTTGACTACTGAATCGGGTTCTCACGAACGATCCGTGGTTGGCGTGCGGCCGCACCGATCCAGGAGACCCGATCAGCCCGACGAACCCGTCGGGCGCCACCAACAACAGCAGGATCTTCGAGGTTGTCGTGCGTCGGCCTGGACCGACACACCCGACCGCGGGGGTCGGAGCCGAGCGTGGTGGGGCGAGGGCGGGACCACCTCACCCGGGGAGGTCTCGGGATGACACGGCACGCGGCACCCCAGGGTGCAGACAGACGAAGGACGAGAGAGACCTATGGCGGGACAGAAGATCCGCATCAGGCTCAAGGCCTATGACCACGAGGTGATCGACACCTCGGCGCGCAAGATCGTGGACACGGTCACCCGCACGGGTGCCAAGGTCGCCGGCCCGGTGCCGCTGCCGACCGAGAAGAACGTGTACTGCGTCATCCGCTCGCCCCACAAGTACAAGGACTCCCGCGAGCACTTCGAGATGCGCACCCACAAGCGGCTCATCGACATCATCGACCCCACGCCCAAGACCGTCGACTCGCTGATGCGCCTCGACCTGCCGGCGGGTGTCGACATCGAGATCAAGCTCTGAGGTCGACGATATGACTGGAACGACTGAACGCAACGTGAAGGGCCTGCTGGGCACCAAGGTCGGCATGACCCAGCTGTGGGACGAGAACAACCGCGTCGTCCCGGTGACCGTGATCGCGGCCGCCACCAACGTGGTCACCCAGGTCCGTCAGCCCGAGACCGACGGCTACAACGCCATCCAGGTGGGCTACGGCGAGATCGACGGCCGCAAGGTCACCAAGCCGCAGGCCGGCCACTTCGCCAAGGCCGGGACCACCCCGCGCCGGCACGTGGTCGAGATCCGCACCGCCGACGCGTCGGAGTACACCGTCGGCCAAGAACTCGGCGTCGACACCTTCGAGCCGGGCCAGGTCATCGACGTGACCGGCACCAGCAAGGGCAAGGGCTTCGCCGGCACCATGAAGCGGCACGGCTTCTCCGGCGTGGGCGCCTCCCACGGTGCCCACCGCAACCACCGCAAGCCGGGCTCGATCGGCGCCTGCGCGACCCCCGGTCGCGTCTTCAAGGGCGTCCGGATGGCCGGCCGGATGGGTAGCGACACCGTCACCACCCAGAACCTCACCGTGCACGCCGTGGACGCCGAGAAGGGTCTGATCCTGGTCAAGGGCGCCGTGCCCGGTCCCAAGGGCGGCCTGATCGTGCTCCGCACCGCTGCGAAGAGCCAGGAGGGCTGACCCAGATGGCTACCAAGACCGCCACCAAGCGGCTGAGCGTCGACCTGCCGGCCGAGATCTTCGACGTCCAGGTCAACATCCCGTTGATCCACCAGGTCGTCGTGGCCCAGCAGGCCGCCGCCCGCCAGGGCACGCACGCCACCAAGTCCCGCGGCGCCGTCCGCGGCGGTGGCCGCAAGCCCTACAAGCAGAAGGGCACCGGCCGCGCCCGCCAGGGCTCGACCCGCGCCCCGCAGTTCGCCGGTGGTGGCACCGTGCACGGCCCGCAGCCGCGCAGCTACGACCAGCGGACCCCCAAGAAGATGAAGGCCGCCGCGCTGCGCGGTGCCCTGTC
>JALZCZ010000170.1 GCA_030862825.1 Actinomycetota bacterium
GTGCGCAGGCACCACACCCGCCCGCCGTCGATGCAGTTCTCGCATGCGCCACACGACGTCACGCCACAGGCCACGACGTGGTCCCCGACCTTGACCTCGGTGACGCCGTCGCCGACTGCCTCGACGATGCCGGCCAGCTCGTGGCCGAGCAGCGCGGGGAACGGGTTGCCCCAGTTCTGGGTGACGAAGTTCCAGTCGCTGTGGCACAGGCCGGCGGCCTTCACCTGGACCAGGACCTCGCCGGGATGAAGAGGCGACAGGCGCACGTCGGCGCCCGTGAAGGTCTCGGCTCCGAACTCGTCGATGATGGCCGCGCGCACCGTCTCCTCAACGGGCGTGGCGTCCTCGAGCTCATGGACTGCGCCGGTCATACAGTCGTCCTTTCTGACGTCGGGGCGATGGCCGCTTCGCGCGGCTTCCTCCCACGGATGAATCCCTGGTAGCCGGACGCCGCGACCAGCTCGCAGCGCTCGCGATAGGCGCGGAACCCACCGAGATAGGCCATGAACACCCGCGGCTTACCGGGGATGTTGGCGCCCATGTACCAGGAGGCCGCCCGCGCGAACAGCGTCCGGCTGGCCAGGTCGGCCACGTGCGCGACCCAGTCGGCCTGGGCCTGCGCATCGGCCTCGACTCGCGTGACGCCGGCCTCACGCAGGTGCCCGATGTGGTCGGCGATCCAGCCCACGTGGTGCTCGATGGAGGCAACGACGTTGGTCAGGACCGCCGGGCTGCCCGGGCCCGTGACCGTGAAGAGGTTCGGGAAGCCGTGCACCATCAGGCCGAGGTAGGACACGGGACCTTCGGCCCAGGCATCCCGCAGGGTGCGGCCACCGGTGCCGGTGATCTCGATGCGCTCCAGCGCCCCGGTGATGGCGTCAAACCCCGTCGCCAGCACCATGGAGTCGACCTCGTACTCACGGTCGCCCACCAACAAACCACGCTCGGTGAACCGGCTGATCGGCACCTCCCGCACGCTGACGAGGCTCACGTTGGCGCGGTTGTAGGTGTCGTAGTAGCCCGTGTCCAGGGCAAGTCGCTTGGTGCCGATCGGGTAGTCGCGGGGCTCGAGCAGCGCGGCGGTGGCTGGATCCTCGACGGTCTCGTTGATCTTGTCGCGCACGAAGTCGGAGACGAACTCGTTGGCTTCGTGAGAGAACAGCGTGTCGCTCAGGGTCGCCGCCACGCTGACGCCGCTGGCGCGCCACCGACGCTCCAGCTCGGCCCGGACGACCACGGGGTCGGCGGTCTCGAAGTCTCCGATGGCCAGCTCCAGCAGGATGCCCCCGCGGGTGTTCGCGGCGGCCTGGCGCAGGTTGCTGTAGTTGCGCTTCGTGGTCCGGCGCTCGTGCTCCTGGAGCGATCGGTTGGCGGCGGGCACGCTGAAGGTCGCCGTTCGCTGGAACACCGTCAGGTGCTTGGCCTGCTCCGCGATGATCGGGATCGCCTGGATGCCCGAGGACCCGGTGCCGATCACGGCGACATCCTGGCCGGCGAAGTCGACGCCCTCGTGAGGCCAGTCCCCGGTGTGGTAGACCCCGCCGGCGAAGTCGTCCATGCCTTCGAAACTGGGCGCCGACGGCACGGAGAGGTTGCCGGTCGCAGCGACCACGAAGGTCGCGGTGACGGTCTCGCCGCGGTCGGTCGTCACGTGCCAGATGTCGTGCGTCTCGTCGAACACGGCGCTGGTGACGGAGGTCCCGAAGCTGATGCTCCGGCACACGTCCAGCCGGTCGGCGACGTGCTTGATGTAGGCGAGGATCTCGGGCTGCGCCGCGTACTTCTCGCTCCAGTCCCACTCCTGCTGGATGGCATCGTCGAAGGAGTACGAGTAGAACTCGGACTCGAAGTCGCACCGCGCTCCCGGGTAGCGGTTCCAGTACCAGGTGCCGCCGACGTCCTCGCCCCGCTCGAAGGCGCGAACTCGCAGGCCGAGCTGGTCACGCAGCTTGTGCACGAGGTAGACGCCGGCGAAGCCGGCGCCGATGATCACGACGTCGTGGTCGGTCGCGGTCGGAGTCGATGACGTCATGGTCAGCTGTCCTGGCTCGTCCGTGTGAGACGGCTGTCGAGGAACTCCACGAGCCAGCCCACGGCGGTGTCGCTGGCCGCGAGGACGTTGGTGAGCTGGAAGAACCCGTGCATCTGGCCCTCGAAGAGCCGGTCGGCTACGGGGACCCCCGAGTCGCGGAGTCGAAGCACGAGCTCACGCCCCTCGTCCAGCAGCGGGTCGTGCTCGGCGAGGGCCACCGCGGTCGGCGGAAGTCCGGAGAGGTCGACGTCGTTCAGCGGGCTGATGTCCGGCTGGGTGCCGTCCATGCCCTGCAGGTAATGGGCGAGGAACCAGAGCATGGTCGCCTTCGAGATCAGCAGCTGGTTGTCGGGGTGCACGTACGACGCGCGCGTCGTGTCCACGTCGGTGACCGGGTAGACGAGCAGCGCGGCGGCGAGATCCGGCCCGTCCGCTCGAGCGCGCCGGGCAACACCGAGCGCAAGGTTGCCGCCTGCACTGTCGCCGGCCACGACGAGCGGGCCGACGATGCCGTCCTTCCGGCCTGCCTGGGCAACGGTCCACTGCAGCGCTGTCCAGGCGTCGTCGAGAGCCGCCGGAAACGGATGTTCCGGCGCCAGGCGGTAGTCGACCATGACGACCGTCGCGCCGGCCGCCGCGGCGAGCTTGCGACCCAGCGTGTCGAAGCTCTCGACATCGCCGAGCACCCAGCCGCCGCCGTGGAAGTACAAGATCGTCGCACGCGGTGAGGCGGTCGGGATGAGCAGTCGGACCGGGACCCCGACTCCCCCGTCGGCCGTCGCGATGGTGTCGATCACCTCGTGCATCGCCGGCCCGGGCCCGAACACGGACGGGTCGGAGACCGCGCGCACCTCGGCCGGGGTGGACTCGTGGATCGGCGGTCGCCCGTCAGCCCGGGCAGCGCGCAACAGCGCTGCGGACGCGGCTTCCAGGACCATGGGATTCCTTCTTCGCCGCATCGCGGCGGTCGGTTCGGCCAGGACTCCGGATCGGAGACGTGACCTGCGTCACTG
>JALZCZ010000190.1 GCA_030862825.1 Actinomycetota bacterium
TCGTGCTCAGCCCGAACACCGCGATCCAGGGCCAGTGGGTGCGCGGCTGGCAGCAGCTGCAGACCGCCGACGGCCGCAACGACGTGGCCGTCGGCACCGACCGAGACCTGTCCGCGCCGGTGACCGCTCTGACCTACCAGTCGCTGGCGGTCTTCGACGACGAGCCGGGCGAGGAGACCGAGCCGACCTCATCACATCTGGATCGGCTCCATCCCAACGGCCAGGCACTGGTACGCCGACTCCAGGCCGCCGGGCCGATCACCCTGGTGCTCGACGAGTGCCACCACCTGCTCGAGGTCTGGGGGCGGCTGCTGGCCGAGCTGCTGGAGCTGCTGCCCGAGGCGACGGTGCTCGGCCTGACCGCGACACCACCCGTCACCCTGACACCCGATCAGGCCACCCTGGTCGCCGACATGTTCGGCGAGGTCGTCTACACCGCCTCGATCCCGGCCGTGGTCCGCGAGGGACACCTGGCTCCCTTCGCCGACCTCGTGTGGCTCACCGCGCCGACGCCGGTCGAGGCGGGGTGGCTGCTCGACCAGAACCAGCGCTTCGCGGAGCTCACCACCCAGCTGCTCGACCCGGCCTTCGGGTCGGTGCCCTTCCTGACCTGGGTCGACCGGAGGTTCGCCGGCGAGGTGCGGTTCGCCCGGATCGCCGCCAAGCAACCGCTCCTCGCCGACGCGGCGCTGCGGATGCGATATGCCGGCCTGCTGCGGCTCGAGGACGACGTACCGACGGGGGAGCGGCACCACCACGCGCCCACGGCCGACGACTGGGCGCTGCTCATCGACGACTGGTACGACGCGTGCCTGGCGCACAGCGTCGACGACCGCGACCAGGACGTGCGCGACGCGCTGCGTCGGTCGCTCCCGGCGGTCGGATACCAGCTCACGAGGCGCGGGATGCGCAAGGGCAGGTCCAGCGTGGACCGGGTGCTGGCGCGCAGCGAGTCGAAGGCGCGGGCGATGGTGGAGATCATCGCGGCCGAGCACCGCACCCTCGGCGACCGGCTGTCCATGCTCGTCATCTGCGACCACGAGGCCGCGTCGGCGACGGTGGGTATCGACCTGCGCGGCGTGCTCACCGAGCGGGCGGGGTCCGCCAGGCTGGCGTTGGCCCACCTGCTGGCCGACCCGGCGACGGCGGGCCTGTCCCCGGTGATGGTGACCGGCCGCACGGTGGCGGCCGCGCCGGACGTGCTCGACCGGCTCCGATCGCGCTCCGACGTCGACCTGGTGGTCGGCGAGCCGGATGCCGACGGGATCTCCGAGCTGACCGGCACGGCAGGGGCGTGGACCAGCCGCGAGTGGGTGCGGGCGGTCACCGACTTCTTCACCACCGGCGACACCAAGGTCCTGATCGGCACCCGTGCGCTGCTCGGCGAGGGCTGGGACGCTCCGACCGCGAGCGGGTTGATCGACCTGAGCATGGCCAGCACCCCCGGCACCGTGGTCCAGACCCGCGGCCGCACCCTGCGTCTCGATCCGCGCGACCCCGCCAAGGTCGCGATCAACTGGACCGTCTGCTGCGTGGCCGACGACCATCCCAAGGGCGACAACGACTGGGAGCGGACCGTCGCCAAGCACCGCGGCTACTTCGGCGTCGACGGGTCGGGCGACGTGGTCGACGGGGTGGCCCACGTTCATCCCTCGTTCTCGCCGTACACACCGCCGCCGGCCCGGACGTTCGATGCGACGAACGCCGAGATGCTGGTCCGCGCCGAGCGTCGGGCCGACATCGCCGCGTCCTGGCGGGTCGGGCTGCCCTACGAGGACGAGGTCCGGCTCTCGGTCTGGGTGCAGCCCGGCCGCGGCCGCGCACCGGCCGTCGTCCCGCAGGCGCGGCCGGTGCCGCGGCCTCCCGACACGGTGCTGACCGCCGACGGTGTACGCCGCGGGCGCGCTCGCCCTGCGGTCGGGCCATGGCTGCTGCTGGCCCTGGCCGCGTTGGCGCTCCTCCTCGCGGAGGGACCGGGCCCGGCCTGGCCCTGGCTGGTGGCGGCGGTCGCAGCGACAGGAGCCGCGCTGGTGGCGCACGGCCGGCGCACCCGTGCCGTCCTGGTCGAGCTCCGGCACGAGCCCGACGCCGTCCTGCTCGCCTACGCGCTCGCCGACGGCCTGCACCGGGCCGGCCTCACCGCGGTCGGGGTCGAGGCCGTGGAGTGGCACGTGGCGGACGACGGGCGGCTCCGTATCCTGCTCGACACCGGTGGCCGCGAGGAGCGTGACAGCGCGGTCTTCGCCGAGGCGCTGGCCGAGCTGCTGGCCCCGATCGCCCAGCCGCGCTACCTCGTGCCCCGCTACCTGGTCGGCACCCCCGGCCCGGTCGACCTGCTCCGCCCGCTGGCGGCGTACCGCCCCGAGGGCGTGGTCTGGCATCCCGTGCCCAGCGTCCTCGGCACCAAGGCCGAGCTGGCCCAGGCGTTCGCCGCGGGCTGGCAGACCTGGGTGGGCGGTGGACCGGCGGTCTACACCGGCAATCCCGAGGGTGCCGGGGCCCTGGCCGCGAGTCGCGGCACCAACCCGCTCGACGCCACCAGCGTGCTCCGGCTCAGCTGGAGCTAGTGCCCCACCCGCGAAGTGCCGGCAGACACTTAGCTCCCCGAGCACGCACCTCGCGCGTTGCGTCGGTCGCGGTGACCCTGCCACACCTTCCCTCCGGCGCCTTGCCATGCACGCACCCGACGCACGACTCATCGAGCGAGCCTCGCGGGCGGGACACCAGGTCAAGGCTGCGTCGTCGAGCACGTTCAGAGTCATGCGAGGCGGTTGGCGCACCGTCGCGGCATGGTGTGCCAGTAGTACGGGAAGGTCATGACGGCGATGACCGGGGCCAGGCCCGTCCGCGCAGCCAGCCGCCCGTCGTCGACGAGGAGGCTGTCGGCGAGCAGGTCGCCGACGGACCAGCAGCGTGTCGCCGGGGTATCGGTCCCGGGCAGCCGCATGGCCTCGTCCCACATGGCAGCACTGCGTCGATGTCGAGATCCAGGCCGGGCAGGGTGCGGCAGGCGGTGATGTCCCGTCGTCCGCGGGGCGTGACCCAGGTCATGCCGCGTCTCGCCCCCAGATGTGGCAATCTTGAGCCTGACGAGCTGATGCTCGCGTGCTCTGGGGTCGGTGTAATTCCGAGCCGGCGGTGACTGATCGATGCTTAATCGCGTCGCTCAGAAGTCCGCGACCCGGTCACAGCCAGTGACCGGTTGACCAGGTGGAACTCCTGGACCGACGGTTAAAGTCCGGATGGGAAGCGCACGCAGGCGATGCCGACGCACCGATTTTCGCGTCGACCTCGCCGTCTGCCCCGGAGTTCGCGACGGACTCCGACATGAGGCAGAGAGCAGGCAATGAGCTTCACCACCGCGGAGCAGGCTGCGATGCGGCGCGCCCTCGAGCTCGCGGCGACGCCCGGCGTGCCGTTGGGACCGAACCCCCGGGTGGGCTGCGTCCTGCTGGCCGACGACGGCCGGACCGTCGCCGAGGGCTTCCACCGCGGAGCCGGTACGCCGCACGCGGAGGCCGACGC
>JALZCZ010000195.1 GCA_030862825.1 Actinomycetota bacterium
TCTGTTCTCTTCCTTTTCTGGTTGCTGCTCGGGTGGTGTCGGGACTCGCTGGCGCTTGCACCTCGTCCACCGTCAGGTCAGGTCTCAGGCCTCGATCTCGGGATCGAGGTTCTCGGAGCGGCCCCGCTCCTTCTTCTGGGCGACCGGGCGGCCGGCGTTGGCCGCGGTGCGCTCGGCGCGCTCCTCGTCCTCCTCGGCGGCGCGCTCGGCGGCCTTGGACTCCTTGGCGGCCTTCTGCGCGGCCTTGGCGTCGGCCTTCTTCGTGTGCGGGCCGAGCACCATGATCATGTTGCGCCCGTCCTGCTTCGGCGAGGACTCGACGAACCCGAGGTCGGTGACGTCCTCGGCCAGGCGCTGCAGCAGCCGGAACCCGAGCTCGGGGCGGTGCTGCTCGCGACCACGGAACATGATCGTGATCTTCACCTTGTCGCCAGCCTTCAGGAACCGCACGACGTGACCCTTCTTGGTCTCGTAGTCGTGCTGGTCGATCTTGGGGCGGAGCTTCATCTCTTTGATGATGACGTTGGTCTGGTTGCGGCGCGCTTCACGGGCCTTCTGGGCGTTCTCGTACTTGAACTTCCCGTAGTCCATGAGCTTGCAGACGGGTGGTCGTGCGGTTGGGGCGACCTCGACCAGGTCGAGGTCGGCCTCCTGGGCCAGCTTCAGGGCCTGGTCGGTCGGCACGATGCCGACGGTCTCGCCATTGGGTCCGACGAGTCGGACCTCGGGTACCCGGATCCGATCGTTGATACGAAGCTCGGTGCTGATGTGTCCTCCAGTGTGTTCGGGGCCCGGAGACTCGCCCTCATCTGCTGCCCGATGGGCGCCAAATGCAAGAAAGCCTCCGCTTGTCGCAAGCGGAGGCCAGTCGCGGCGCCTCGCCCCGAGCGCCACGAGGGCACTGCGAGGCCGGAACCTACGGACCAGACCCGACGACCTGTGACCAGACAATGTGCGACTGACGGCGGTCGATGCGGGTGGGAGAACGTTTGTCGCTGATCTCCGCTTGTGGGATCGGCGCGGACCCTCTGGGTGAGAGTCCGAACTGATCGGTCAACGCTGAATGCTATCCGAAGATTCCCCGGGCGGCCCAATCCAGGCCCAGCGCTCCCCCGCGCGGCCCAGCACAGCTCCCGTGGCGAGCCGGACCAGGTCGTCGCCCTCGACCACCAGCGTGACCGGCCCCACGAGGTCGACCAGCAGCGCCGCAGCGCCCTCCTGGACCGCCGACCGGGCGGCCACGGACGCCGGCACCGCCACCGGCCGCGCCTCGGGGTTCCAGGCGCTCATCGGCCCGGTCCCGGTGAAGGCCAGCAGTGCGAGTCGGCCGTCGGCGCCGGTCAGCAGCACCGTCGCCATGTCGCTCGACTTGTCGTGGGCCAGACCCGCCTCGTCGTGCTCCACCTCGCCGAGGACGGCGACCACGGGCACCAGCAGGCGGGACGCACACAGTGCGGCCAGCGCCGCGGCGTACTCGCTGTCGTCGGCGGCGTACGCCGTCAGAGCGCGCGCGAGCCCGGGGTCGGGCTCCCCCGTGTCGTCGGAGTAGGCCGACCCACGCAGACGCATCGCGGGATCGCTCACCCGAGCATTCTCCCAGGCCCGGCGGGCGCGCAGGTTGCCGGAGGGGATCGTAGGGTTGAGGGATGGACGACGTGACGTGGGCGGTGCTGACTCTCTCGCTCACCGCGGTCGGCGGGATCTACACCTGGTTCGCCTACCAGCGACGCGGGCTGGCGGCGGGGCTCAAGGGCGCGGGCATCACGGTGCTCCCCCTGGCGGCGTACCTCACCAAGACCCTGCAGATGTTCACCCGGATCGGCGATGCCGTGACCGACTGGGCCACCGGCCTCGTGTTCAGCCCTGCCGTGTGGTTGGGCGTGATCCTCACGGGGGTGGGCGTGCTGCTCTTCGGCGCCGGCCGGTGGCTGGACGCACGCCGCGGTGACACGCCGAAGGCGGCCAAGGGCACCGCCCGGAAGTCGGGTGAGCTGCCCGCCGGGCGTGCCGCGCGCAGCGAGCCTGCCGTCGACGACGACCACCTGGCCGACATCGAGGCGATCCTGAAGAAGCGCGGCATCACCTGATGTCAGCTTCGTTCGTCGACCGCAACCGGCTGTGGTCGAGGCTCGAGCACGCCGTGGCGTCGCACGACGAGCCGCTCGCCACACCGCTGATGGCGGTCGACCTGGACGCCTTCGACGCCAACGCCGCCGACCTGGTGCGCCGAGCCGGAGGCGTACCGATCCGGCTCGCCTCGAAGTCCGTGCGGGTGCCGGCGCTGCTGGAGCGGGCGCTGGCTGTGGAAGGGTTCCGCGGCATCCTGGCCTACACGCTCGCGGAGGCGCTCTGGCTCGAGGGCGAGGGCATCTGCGACGACGTCGTGGTCGCCTATCCCACGGTCGACCGGGCCGCGCTGACTCGCCTGGTCGCCTCGCCGCAGGCGGCTGCCCGGATCACGCTGATGGTGGACGACGTCGCCCACCTCGACGTGGTCGACTCGGTGCGCTCCTCCCATGCAGTGCCGGTCCGGGTGGCGATCGACATCGATGCCGGGCTGCGGATGGGGCGCCAGCACGTCGGCCCCAAGCGCTCACCCCTCTACGACGCGGACGCCGTCGTCGCGCTCGCCCGCACGATCGCGGAGCGTCCGGGCTTCCGGCTGGTCGGCGCCATGACCTACGAGGGCCAGGTCGCCGGCGTACCGGACGACGTGCCGACGCAGCGCGCCAGGTCGATGGTGGTCCGGCGGCTGAAGTCGCTCTCGATGTCGCAGCTCGCCGTACGTCGCCGCGAGATCGCCGAGGCGCTCGCGGAGGTCACCGACCTCGAGTGGTGGAACGCCGGCGGGTCCGGCTCGGTGGAGGACACCGTCGCCGACCCGACCGTCACCGAGGTGGCGGCCGGCTCCGGGCTGCTGACGCCGACCCTGTTCGACCACTACCAGTCGTTCACCGGCCGGCCGGCGGCGTTCTTCGGCCTGCCGGTGACCCGCCGTCCGTCGCCGGCGATCGCGACCGTGCACGGCGGCGGCCTGGTCGCCTCGGGACCGGCCGGACCCGACCGGCTGCCGACGCCATGGGCCCCGGCTGGGCTGCACGTGACCGGGCTCGAGGGCGCGGGCGAGGTGCAGACCCCGCTCACCGGCCATCCCGCCGCGCTGCTGGCGATCGGCGACCTGGTGTGGTTCCGGCACGCCAAGGCGGGGGAGCTCTTCGAGCACACGGGCACCGTCCAGCTGCTCAGCGGTGACCGCTTCGTCGGCGCCGTGCCGACGTACCGGGGTCATGGTCTCGCCTTCTGAGGCGGCGAGCTTCGTCCTGCAGCAGGCGTCGGCGCGGCCACCCACGCTCGGCGACGGACGCCTGGTCTCCATCGACGGCCCGGGCGGGGCGGGCAAGTCCACGCTGGCGCAGGCGTGCGTGGAGCGCGCCGGCGGGGACGCCCTGCTGGTGCACATGGACGACCTCTACGACGGCTGGTCGGGCCTGGCCACGGTCGGCGACCAGCTCGAGACCCTGCTGCGCCCGCTGGCCGCGGGCGAGCCCGGCAGCTACCGCCGCTACGACTGGCACGGGCACGCGTACGCCGAGACGGTGACCGTGCCCCCGAGCAGCCTGATCGTGCTGGAGGGCGTGGGCTCGGGCTCGCGGGAGTGCGCCGACCTGTGCACGCTGCTCGTCTGGGTG
>JALZCZ010000246.1 GCA_030862825.1 Actinomycetota bacterium
TCCCGAGCGAGCGCGGCACAGCGCGGCAACTCTGGCAGAACCGGACATTCCTGGTCGACGTGGTGTAAATCACGGAGAAGTCGGCTGCTCCGACGTAACGATGTGGCCGGCACGTGACAGAAAGGGCGCACAGGACGGCGCCTATCCACCTTCCCGTTGGTAGTCCTCGCCGTCCTCGTCGTCGATGACCGCTCCCTGCTCCAGGATGTCGGCCTCGTTCGCCTCGTCGGACGACACGTCCGGGCGGTCCTCCGCCGACGTCTCCACGACCGGCGTCCGCTGCTCCGCCACGTCGGCCTCGTTGGCTTCCTCGGACGACACGTCGGCCCGGTCCTCGGGCGGCGGGGACTCGGCGACGGATGCCCGCTGCTCGGCGAGATCGGCTTCGTTGGCCTGGTCGAGTGGGTCTGACGACTGGTCCATCACCCCCGGTGCCACCCGGGGCGGATCGCAAACCCCGCAGCTACCGCGGGTCGCGTCCGGCGTATGCCGCCAGCCGGTCGTAGATCGGGGCGTCCTCGGGCACCGGCACCTCCGGGCCGAACGCCTTGCCCCGGTTGTCGGGAGTCAGCGCTCCCGACATGAGGGCGAGGCCGCGTTCGGCGACCTCCGGGTCGAGCGGTTTCGTGGAGCCGATGGCGCGAGCCAGGTCCCAGGAATGCACGGCGAACTCCGCGGTCTGCCAGTCCGCCTGACCGGGCCTGGCCGAGTCGCCGAGCTCGTGCCAGAAGTGGATCAGGTCGTCGGCCGACGACCGGAACTCCGCGGCCCAGCCGGTGGTGACCGGCTCGGGTCGGGCCGACCAGTCCACCTCGTTGCCGTGCGCCGCCTCGAGGAACATCCGCGGGTCGTTGACCACGTGCGCGACGAGGCGGCCCAGGTTCCACTCGGCGCAGGGAGTGGGCAGCGAGAGCTGGTCCTCGTGGACGGCGGCCAGGAGGTCACCGGTCTGGTCGAGGGCACGTGAGAGGACGACGACGGACGCGTTCGGATCGCTCATCCCATCCACGATAGACCCGCCCGGCGGACCCCAGCCCTAGTGCTCGGACCAGTCCGGTGACTGGGTGAGCGAGAACAGATAGGCCAGCGCCGGCACCACGATCACCGTGGCCAGGCCGGCCGCGACCAGCAGGCCGACCAGGGTCGCATCGGCGCCGCCGGCGTCGGCGATCCGGACCTCGTCGACCAGCAGCCACGGATACTGGCCCAGGCCCCATCCGCTCACGACCGCCGCCACGGCGCCGACGGCGGTCACCCGAGCGAGCGAGAAGCGGCGGACGACGAGCAGCACGATCGTGGCGACGCCCGCGGCGGCAGAGGCGAGCACGAGCGGCAGCCCGCGGCCGGTCAGGCCGTCCCAGAGGGTGGGTGCGTCGTCGCGGATCGGCAGCAGCCCCGCGAACACGACCGCGCCGGTGACGACGGCGACCGCCAGGGTGTGGCTACGCAGCGTGGTGACGAGCCGTTGGTTGCCGGAGCGGTCGGCGTCGGCGACGAGGAAGGCGCCGGCCAGGAACACGCAGGTTCCGACGGCGATCACGCCGCCGATCAGCGACGTGGGGTTGAGCCACGACGACCAGACGTCACCGTCGCCCTCCGCCGGCACGCGGCCCGACGCGATCGCTCCCGCGACGGTGCCGAAGAAGAACGGCGTGATCAGCGACGAGCCCGCGAAGACGACGCCGAACAGCCGGGCCTGGGCCAAGGTGGCGGCGTACTTGCGGAAGGCGAAGGACGCGCCGCGCAGCACGATGCCGAGCAGGGCGAAGAGCAGCGGCAGGATCAGGGTGCTCATGGTGGCGGCGAACGACTCGGGGAAGCCGGTCCACCACATCACCAGCACGTAGATCAGCCACACGTGGTTGGCCTCCCAGACCGGACCGATGCTGTGGTCGATCTGGGTGCGGAGCTCCGCTCCGCGGGCCGCTCCCCCGGCGGTGAGGTCGAAGAACCCGGAGCCGAAGTCGGCGCCGCCGAACAGGGCGTAGGCGAGCACCCCGACGAACATCGCGCCGCCCACCGCGAGCTCGAGGCTCACTGGTGCTCGCCCCGGGCAGCGTCGGCGAGCTCGGGACCGTAGGGGCTGGGCAGGTCGTCATCGCCCGACCGCCAGCGACGCGCCATGGAGCGGAGCACCGTGACCGCCCCGATGGTCATCGCGGTGTAGACGACGACCGTGCAGCCGAGCAGCCACCACAGGCCGGAGTTGTCGCCGGCGGCCTCGGTGGTGCGCATGATGCCGTAGACGACCCACGGCTGGCGGCCCACCTCGGTGGCGATCCAGCCCGCCTCCAAGGCGACCACGGCCAGCGGCCCGGCCAGCACCACAAAGCGCAGGAACCATCGGTTGCCGAGCAGGTCGCGGCCGCGCCACCGGGCCAGCCAGAAGAGGACGGCGGCGAGAGCCAGCAGGGTGCCGATGCCGACCATGGACTGGAACGCCAGGTGGGTGATGTTCACCGGCGGCTGCTGGTCGGCGGGGATGGTGTCGAGACCCTCCACCGGCTTGAGGAACGAGTTGCGGGCGATGAGCGAGCCGAGCCGCGGGATGTCGATCGCCCACCGGACCTCACCGTCGATCAGCAGGCCACCGATGCGCAGCGGCGACGGGTTCTCGGTGGTGGTCGCGAGCTCGAACGCGGCCAGTTTCGCCGGCTGCGTCTCGGCCACCCGGAGTCCCAGGAAGTGCCCGGCGAACGGCTGGATCACCGCCGCGACGCTGGCGAACGTGAACGGCACCATGAACCCCAGGCGGTGGTGGCGGTCGCGCCGTCCGCGCAGCATGCCGGCGGCGTACACGGCGGAGATCACGAAGCCCGCAACCATGAACGCGGCCAGCCACATGTGCAGGAACTGCAGCCACACCTGATCGTTGAACATCGCGGCCCAGGGGTTCACGTCGACCACCTCGCCGTCGACGATCCGGAACCCGGCCGGGTCGTTCATCCACGCGTTCACCGCGAGCACGCAGAAGGTGCCGACGATGCCGGCAATGCCCATCGGCACCAGCATCAGCAGGTGCCGCTTGGGCGGGATCCGGCCCCAGCCGTAGAGGTAGATGCCGAGGAAGATCGCCTCGACGAAGAACGACAGGCCCTCGAACGCGAACGGCAGGCCGAGCACGTCGCCGAACTTCCCCATCAGGCCCGGCCACAGCAGACCCATCTCGAAGCTGAGCACCGTGCCCGAGACCGCGCCGATCGCGAACAGCACCGCCGAGACCTTCGCCCACCGCTTCGCCAGGCCCAGCGCGACGAGGTCGTCGCGGTAGACCCCGCGCCAGTGCATCACCAGGATCATGGTCGGGAACGCGACGCCGAAGCAGGCGAGCACGATGTGCCAGCCCAAGGACAGCGCCATCTGCTGGCGCGCCGGGAGAAGCCCGGCGGGGTCCGCAGACAGTGCCTCGACGATGAGCACAACCCGAGTCTGCCTCAGCTACCTTCCTACGCCGCTCCCGGTGCCTGCTGGGCCTCCGAGTCCTGTGAGCCATTCCTCACCGCGACGTAGAGTCGTGGGATGGCCACCACCGAGCTGACCATCGAGAACTTCGAGACCCACGTGAAGGACGACGACATCCTGCTCGTCGACTTCTGGGCGAGCTGGTGCGGGCCCTGCCTGCAGTTCGCGCCCACCTACGAGGCGGCCTCGGAGGCCAACCCGGACATCACGTTCGGCTCCATCAACACCGAGGAGCAGCAGGAGCTCGCCTCGGCGGCGGGCATCCAGTCGATCCCGACGCTGATGGCGTTCCGCGAAGGCATCCTGGTCTTCGCCCAGCCGGGCGCGCTTCCTGCGCCGGCGCTCGACCAGGTGATCGACGGGGTCCGCGGGCTCGACATGGACGACGTACGCCGTCAGATCGCGGAGCAGCAGCCCGCCGAAGGCTGAGCGGTCTCGAGGCTCAACCTCCGGTGGGGGGCTCGGGCGGGGGCTTCCTGTCCGACGGGTCGTAGAGACCCTCGGCCTCCGCACGGTCGGCGTTGCGCAGCCGCTTCACCAGGCTGAACCCCAGAAAGATCACGGCCACGATCAGCAGCCCGAAGAGCGCGAACGCGGTCCAGCCGGCCTTCACGTCCTCGTCCTCGGGCACCTCGTCGGTGATCTGCACGACCATGGTGACCAGCGTGAGCAGCTCGGCGTACATGTGCACAGTCTTTCAGGCCGGGTCGGTGATGCCGGCGAACAGGTCGTCCTCCGGGATCTGCGAGGCGACATGGCTCACCACGAGCTCGTAGTCCTCGGTCGGCCACACGTCCACCTGGAGCTCGCGCGGCACCGCGAACCAGAACCCGTCCGGGTCGATCTGGGTCGCGTGCGCCAGCAGCGCCTGGTCGCGCACGCCGAAGAAGTCGGCGCAGGGCACCTTCGTGGTGATCCGCGCGTCCCACTCCGGCTCCGGCTTCCAGTCCGCCAGCCGCTCCTCCCACGGCGACTCCAGCCCGTGGGCGACCATCGCGTCGTGGATGGCCTGCATCCGCGGCCGGTTGAAGGAGTGGTGGTAGTAGAGCTTGAGCGGCTGCCACGGCTCCCCGGCGTCGGGATAGCGATCGGGGTCACCGGCGGCCTCGAACGCCGCGACGCTGACCTCGTGGCACTTGATGTGGTCGGGGTGCGGGTAGCCACCGCGCTCGTCGTACGTCGTGACCACATGTGGCCGGAAGCTGCGGATCAGCCGCACCAGCGGCTCGGCAGCCTTCTCGGTCGGCACCAGCCCGAAGCAGCCCTCGGGCAGCGGCGGCTTCGGGTCACCCTCCGGCCAGCCTGAGTCGACGAAGCCGAGCCAGTCCTGGCGGACGCCCAGGATGTCGCGGGCACGCTCCATCTCCTGTCGGCGGATCTCGCTGATGTTCTCCAGCACCTCGGGACGGTCCATCTTGGGGTTCAGGATCGACCCGCGCTCACCACCGGTGCAGGTGACGACGTGGACGTCGACGCCCTCCGCGACGTACTTGGCGGTCGACGCGGCCCCCTTGCTGGACTCGTCGTCGGGGTGGGCATGGACATGCATCAACCGGTAACCCGCGCGGGGTCGGTCTCCAGGGCGCTGCGACACCGGGACATCGTAGGCGTGCCCGGCATGTCAGGCTGGGCGGGTGACCTCGCAGGATGCGCTCGCTGAGCGGTACGGCGCGCCGTCGCCCTGGCGCCGCCGGGCGCTGGTGGGCGGCTGCGTCGTGGTGGTGGCCGTGTTTCTCGGGTGGCTGGCCTGGACCGCCTTCGTCCACTCGACGCCCGAGGTCGAGTCGGAGCTGGTGTCCTTCGACGCCGTCGACGCCCATACCGCCACCGCGCGGGTGTCCATCGACCGCCGCGACGACGACGTGGAGGCGACCTGCCTGGTGCGCGCCTTCGCGGAGGACCACAGCGTCGTCGGCGAGCTGTCCTGGTCGCCCGACGGCGAGGCGCGCGAGCAGGACGACGTCACCATCCGCACCGAGCGCCTGGCCACCTCGGTCGAGCTCGTGGGCTGCATCACCGAGGACCAGTCGCGACCCCGCTGACCTGGCTGCTCCTGCTCCACCTGTCGGGCGCGACGGCGTCGGTGGGCCCGGTAGCCGGAGGGCCGCTGACCTGCTGATCTGCGTTTATCGTCGTTGGTTGTTAAACTGGCTGTTCTGACCGTCCCGCCGGGGCCGACCAGGGAAGGTGCCCCGCGACTCCGTGATGTGCCTTTCGTGGCACCCGGACAACGGCGACAACGCGCACGACGCTTCACCTACAGGAGTACCCCCATGACGCAGTCCACCGAGCAGAGCAAGATCTGGCTGACCTCCGAGGCTCACCAGAAGCTCCAGGCAGAGCTGGAGAACCTCAAGGGCCCCGTGCGCCAGGAGATCATCGCCCGGATCAGCTCTGCGCGTGACGAGGGCGACCTGAAGGAGAACGGCGGCTACCACGCCGCCAAGGACGAGCAGGGCAAGATCGAGGGCCGGATCCGGCAGCTCGAGGACATGCTCCGGCGCGCCGAGGTCGGCGAGACCCCTCCGGACGACGGCATCGTCGAGCCCGGCATGGTCGTGACCTACAAGTTCGTCGGCGATGACGACGAAGAGGCCGAGACGTTCCTGCTCGGTGCCCGTGAGATCGAGGACGTCGCCACCGACGTGAAGGCGTACTCGCCGCAGTCGCCGATCGGCTCCGCCATGCTCGGCAAGAAGCAGGGCGACCTGGTGAGCTACGAGGTCAACGGCAAGAACCTCGAGGTCGAGATCCTCAAGGCCGTGCCGTACACCCCGTAGCCTCGACGCGCCAGCGCGCTTCGCAGGCTCAGGCGGGCCGCTTGCTCGCTCTGCCTCGCGGCCCACGCATCACGCTCGTTGCTCGCGTGCTACTGCTCGGTCAACTCATTCGATGACGCGGTAGCCGCGCTCGCGGAGCCGTGCCACGACCTTCTCGGCGTGCGGCTCGCCGCGGGTCTCGAGCTGGAGGTGGACCTCGACCTCGTCGAGGCTCAGCATCGGCGAGATCCGCTCGTGCACGACCTCGAGCACGTTGGCCCCGGCCGAGCCGACCTCGGTCAGCAGCTGGGCCAGCCCTCCGGGGACGTCCGGGATGGTGACGTGGAGGTTGAGGTAGCGCCCGGCCGCGGCCATGCCGTGCCTGATCACCTTGCCGAGCAGCAGCGGGTCGATGTTGCCCCCCGACAGCACCGCCACGGCCGGGGTCGCGAACGCCTTCGGGTCGTCGAGCATCGCGGCGACCGCGGCCGCGCCGGCCGGCTCGACGATCATCTTCGCCCGCTCGACCAGGGCGACCAGGGCCCGTGACATCGACTCCTCGGTGACCGTGGTGATGTCGTCACAGTGGTCGCGCACCGCGGCGAACGGGATCTCGCCGGGCAGGCCCACCGCGATGCCGTCGGCCATCGTCTTCATCTCCGATAGCGGGACCGGCGAGCCCTGCTTCAGGGAGTCCGGGTACGCCGCGGCGCCCTTGGCCTGCACGCCCACGACCCGCACCTCGGGCCGCAGCGCCTTCACCGCGATCGCGATGCCGGCCAGCAGGCCGCCGCCCCCTGTCGGCACGAGCACGGTCTGCACATCGGGCGCCTGCTCGACGATCTCCAGACCCACGGTGCCCTGTCCGGCCACGATGTCGCGGTGGTCGAAGGGGTGGATCAGCACCGCACCGGTGTCGGCCTCGAACGCGCGCGCGGCCTTGAGCGCGTCCTCGAGGTAGCGGCCCTCGAAGATCACGTCGGCGCCGTACCCGCGGGTGGCCTTCTCCTTCGGGATCGGCGCCCCCTCCGGCATGAACACGGTGGCGGGGATGCCGAGCAGCTGCGCAGCGAGCGCGACGCCCTGGGCGTGGTTGCCCGCCGAGGCAGCGACCACGCCGCGGGCGCGCTCCTCCTCCGAGAGCCGGGAGATCCGGGTGAAGGCGCCGCGGATCTTGAACGACCCGGTGCGCTGGAGGTTCTCGCACTTGAGGTGCACCGGTCCGCCGGCCAGCGCCGACAGCCAGCGCGACTCCTCCATCGGCGTCTGGATCGAGACGCCGACCAGGAGCTTGCGGGCCTCCTCGACGTCGGCACGTGTGACGTCACCCATCGCGCTGCTCCTCCTCCGGAACGCCGTGCTCCTCGACGTGGGTCTGCGCGCCTATCTCCTCGTAGTCCTCCGCCAGCTCCGCCACCGGATCGTCACCGGGGCTGGTGTTGGCGGCGAGGTGCTGGACCACCGCGTTGACCGCAGCGGCCAGCGGGACGGCGACGAGCGCGCCCGCGACGCCACCGACCAGCACACCGCAGCCGAGGGCGACGATGACGCCGAGCGGGTGCACCGAGACCCACCTGCCCATCAGGAACGGCTGCAGGATGTGGCCCTCGATCTGCTGCACCAGGATCACGCCACCGAGCATCAGCAGCGCGTCGATCGGGCCCTGGTCGACGAGCGCGACGAGCACCGCCACGCTGCCGGCCACGGTGGCACCGACCAGCGGGACGAACGCGCCGAGGAAGACCAGGACGCCGAGCGCCAGCAGGAACGGGACGCCGAGGATCGCCGCCACGATCACGATGCCGATCGAGTCGACCAACGCCACGATCACCGTCGCACGCACGAACTGGGTGAGGGAGATCCAGGCGACCCGCCCCGAGCTGTCGACCCGCTCCCGGGCCGCCCGCGGGGCCAGCCGGACGATCCACGCCCAGATCCGGTCGCCGTCGGCGAGGAAGAAGTAGGTCGAGAACAGGATGATGAAGAAGCCCGCGAACACGTGGCCCACGGCGGTGCCGATCTCGGTGGCCGAGCGCAGCGCCCCGCCGTCGTCGGTCTGGTTGCGGATGGCGTCCTGGGCGGTCTGGATGTAGTCGTTGATCTGCGAGTCGCTCGCGTTGAGCGGACCTTCCTGGAGCCAGTCCCGGATCTTGCCCAGGCCGCGGACCGTGGAGTCGGCGAGGTCCTCGGCGCCGGTGGCCACCTGCTGGCCCGCGAACGTGAGCAGGGCGGCGATCGCGGCGAGGCCGCCGAGCACCATCACGATCGACGCCAGCCCGCGAGGCAGGCCGGCCCGGGTCATGGCGTCGACCACCGGTGAGGCCAGCGCCGTGATCAGCAGCGCGATCACCAGCGGAAGGGTGATCACGGAGAAGTAGGCGATGACCCAGAAGACGCCGTAGCCCGCGGCGGCGATGATGATCAGTCGCCAGGCCCACGCGGCTGCGAGGTCCAGGGCCCACGGCACCTGAGCGCGGCTGAAGTTGGAGGCCCCGCTCGTGATCTGGACCGGCTCGGGGCGGCGTACGTCGCGCAGCTGAGACCACTGGGTGGCCAGCCGGTGGGTGATCGACTCCTGGTCGTCGTCGGCGTCCGCCCGGGTCCGCCGGATCGGCAGCCGCAGCCGGTGGCCTTCGCGGCCCTCGACGTCGTCCGCGTCGGGCGCGACCTCCTCGGGCGGGTCAGCGTCGGTGCTCACGCCGTGAGCCTAAGGCGTGTCCGTCAAGGTTCGTGCCAGGCGGTACGCCGCCAGTGGATGCCGTTCGGCCAGCAGCCCGACCGCCGCCAGCACGTAGTCGGCGTCGACGACCACCCGCGCGCGCTCGGGCAGCTGCCAGCCGCCCTCGACGTCGACCCCGACGCACGGGCCGAGCACGCGGTCCGCGATCCCGGCGCGACCGTGCCGCAGGGCGCCGCCCGAGCCGACCAGCAGGTCCACCTCGCGGAGATCCTTGCCGGTGCGCTCGACCACGCGACCGTCGGGGCCGACCACCACCTTGGACCGGCCGGCGTGCCGGCGCAGGGCCAGGCCGGCGGCCGCCCTGGCGATCGCCTCGTCGTCGTCGCGCTCGGCATCGGTGCCGGGCAGGAAGCCGGGCTGCCCGGCGCGCTGCAGGGCCGCGTCTTGGAGACTGGGGAGGTCCGCCTCCTCGACGGTGGCCACGGCCGACCAGCGCATGCCGAGGTCGCCTTCCACGGTGCGGGTCACCGCGGTGGTGGCCACCACCTCGCGGGACAGCTCCGCTGGTTCGGCTCCTGAGGAGGCCAGGGACGAGCCGTCTCGAAGGACGGGGTCGACGTCGACGACGGAGTGGACGTCGGTCGTGGCCCCGCCGACGTCCACGACCACGACGTCGCCCGCGCCTGGGTGCTCGTCGTCGAGCCCGTTGGCGAGCAGCTCGACGGCGGTGAGCACCACGTCGGGGGTGGCACCGCGGACCATCGCGGTGAACTCGGCGCGAGTGCTGAGGTGCTTGCCGCCGATCACGTGGGCCAGGAACATCTCGCGGATCGCACCCCGGGCACTGTCGGGGGCGAGCACGCCGATCCGCGGCACCACGTTGTCGGCCAGCACGTGCGGGACGCCGGCCAGGATCTCGGCGACCTCGGCCTGCGCCTGGACGTTGCCGGCCACCACGACCGGCCCGGTCCAGCCAGAGGCCACCAGGTCCCGGGCCGCCCGGAGCAGCACCTCGCTGTTGCCGCCGTCGGTGCCGCCGGTCAGGAGCACCACGTCGGGTCGGGTCGGGTGCCTGAGCCCGGCGTAGAGGTCGGTCTCAGGC
>JALZCZ010000267.1 GCA_030862825.1 Actinomycetota bacterium
GGCGAGCAGGGGGAGAACGAGAGATGTCACGTCCAGAGGGCGCCGTCACCCGCGCGCTTGCGGCGGTGTCCGCCGCCGCGCTACTGCTGACCGTGCTCGCCGCCGCGCCGGCGGGGGCGCAGGAGCCGGTGCCGCGTTTTCGCGTGCTGGTGTTCTCGAAGGTGACCAACTTCCACCACGATTCCATCCCCGCCGGGATCGCCGGCATTCAGCGGCTCGGGGAGGAGCACGACTTCGAGGTCGTCGCCACCGACGACGCCGGGGCGTTCACCGACGAGAACCTTGCCGCCTTCCAGGTCATCGTGTTCAACAACACGAACTCGACGCCCGCGTCGGGTGATCTGCTGAACGCCCAGCAGCGGGCCGCGTTCCAGCGCTACATCCGCGCCGGTGGCGGCTACGTCGGCCTCCATGCCGCCACCGCCAGCGAGCGCGACTGGGAGTGGTACGAGGACCTGGTCGGGGCGATCTTCAGCTACCACCCTGACTTCGGCGCGACCGGCGGCACCTACCCCGGGCGCATCAAGGTGCTCGACCGCGCGCACCCGTCGACCCGCGCCCTCCCGGAGGTCTGGGAGCGCAGCGAGGAGTGGTACAACTGGACCGTCAACCCCACCGGCAAGGTCCACACGCTCGCGCAGATCAAGGTGCGCGACGGGATCCCGGGCCTCGACCAGGGCGTCGACCACCCCTATTCGTGGTGACAGACCTTCGAGGGCGGGCGTTCCTGGTACACCGCCGGAGGGCACGCCGCGTCGTCGTTCGACGAGCCGCTGTTCATGGAGCATCTGCGCGGCGGCATCGAATGGGCCGCCGGCGCCGTCGAAGGCGACTGCGGCGCCAACCAGGACGGCAACTTCCAGAAGGTCCTGCTCGACGACGACGTCGCCGACCCCTTCGAGCTCGCGGTGCTGCCCGACCGCCGCGTGATGTACGTCCAGCGCACCGGCCAGATCAAGCTCATCGACCAGGAGACGCTCGGCGTCACGCTGGCCGGCGACCTGGAGCTGGGCCTCTCGACCGCCCGCCACTCCGACGGGCTCATCGGCATGGCGATCGACAACGACTTCGCCTCCAACGGCTGGTTCTACATCCTGTACTCCGACCCCGACGTCAAGCGCCTCAACCTGTCGCGGTTGACCCTGACCGGCGACACGGTCGACATGGGCTCCGAGCGCCTGCTGCTGGAGATCCCCACCTGGCGCGACGAGGCGCTGGCGAACGTCCACATGGGCGGCTCGCTGGCGATGAGCCCCAGCGGTGACCTGTACGCCGCGATCGGCGACAACACGGACCCGTTCGAGTCCTCCGGCTACGCCCCGATCGACGAGCGCCCCGGGCGGCGCGCCTATGACGCCCAGGCGACGTCGGCCAACACCAACGATCTGCGCGGCAAGGTGCTGCGCATCACCCCGACCGACGACGGCGGCTACACCGTGCCCGCGGGCAACCTGTTCGCGCCCGGCACCCTGGGGACCAGGCCGGAGATCTATGCGATGGGCTGGCGCAACCCGTTCCGGATCACCGTCGACCCGCACGACGGGGCGCTGCTGGTCGCCGATTACGGCCCCGACGCCCGTCAGGCGGACCCACAGCGCGGCCCGGAGGGCATCGTCGAGTGGAACCGCATCACCGAGGCCGGGAACTACGGCTGGCCGTACTGCATCGGCAACAACATCCCGTTCATCGACTACGACTTCGCCACCGGCCAGTCCGGCGCGCCGTTCAACTGCGCCAACCCCGTCAACGACTCGCCGAACAACACCGGCCTGACCCAGCTGCCGCCCGCCAAGGAGGCGCTGGTCTGGTACTCCTACGCCGACTCCGAGGAGTTCCCCGAGCTCGGGACCGGCGGCGCGGGGCCGATGAGCGGTCCGGTCTACGACTACGACCCCGACCTGGAGTCGCCCTCGAAGTTCCCCGAGTACTACGACCGCAAGTGGTTCAACTTCGAGTACACGCGGAACTACTACAAGGTCTTCAGCCTGTACGGCTCCGACCACACCTTCGAGGACGCGCGCTTCGACCCCGTGTCCGCCGGGGAGTTGCTGTCGATCAACTCGTTCATGCGCGACACGGGGTTCGTCGCTCCGTTCGAGGCCGAGTTCGGACCCGACGGGTCGCTCTACGTCATCGACTTCGGCTTGGGCAGCGGCACCGGCCGCGGCGGCACGAACGAGCAGGGCGGGGTCTACCGCATCGACTACCTCGCCGGCGACCGGCCGCCGGTGGCGCGTGCCACCGCCCAGCCCGCCTCGGGCCAGGCGCCCCTCGAGGTGGCCTTCTCGAGCGCGGGCAGCTTCAGCCCCACCGGCCTGACGCTGAGCTACGCC
>JALZCZ010000273.1 GCA_030862825.1 Actinomycetota bacterium
AGTCAGGACCAGGCGGCCAACCGGGGTCCGAGAAGGACCACGCGCAGCTGCCCGAGGGAGCCGGCGCCGGTGCCGGCTCGACCGGCAGCGACATCTCGACCGTATCGGCCGGAACGCCGTACCGACCGCGACTCTTCACCGTCCGCGGCACCGGCTCGGGTGAGTCCGGTCGGCGCAGCCGGGCGGTGACCGAGACCGGGCGCCGGATCGGTGCCGCCCCGGGCGACCGCGGCCCGATCGACCTGACCGAGACCATTCGCGCCGCCGCCCAGCACCAGCGTGCCCGGGGCCGGACCCACGGCGCGCTCCGGCTGCGCGGGCAGGATCTGCGGGTCGCGAACCGCGAGGGCCAGGAGTCCAACCTGATCCTGTTCTGCGTCGACGCATCGGGGTCGATGGCCGCCCGCCGTCGGATGGCGCAGGTGAAGACGGCGATCCTGTCGCTCCTGCTCGACGCCTACCAGCGCCGCGACAAGGTCGGCCTGGTGACCTTCCGCGGCGACCGGGCCGACCTTGCCCTGCCGCCCACCGGCTCGATCGACATCGCGGCCACCCGGCTGGCCGAGCTGCCCGCCGGCGGCCGCACTCCGCTGGCCGAGGGCCTGCTCGAGGCCGCCCGGGTGCTCGAGCTGGAGCGGATCCGTGACCCACGTCGTCGTCCGCTGCTCGTGGTCGTGACCGATGGCCGGGCCACCTCCGGCGCCGGCGCCGTACGCCGCTCGGGGGAGGCCGCCGACATCCTGGCCCGGGCCGGGATCGCCAGCCTGGTGGTCGACTGCGAGGCGGGGAGCCTGCGGTTGGGACTCGCCAGCACGCTGGCCGAGAGACTCAGGGCCGAGCACGTCCCCGTGGCCGAGGTCAGCGCCCCGGAGCTGGCACGGATCGCCCGCGACGGCCGCGCCGCATGAACGCACCACGGCACGCGCTCTACGACCTCATCGAGCGCCGCCGCGACGTCCGCGCCGAGTTCAGCGGCGAACCGCTCGACCCGGCCGTGCTGGACCGGCTGCTGGCGGCGGCGCACGCGGCCCCCAGCGTCGGCCACAGCCAGCCCTGGGACTTCGTGGTCGTGCGCGACCCGGCCACCCGGGCCCGGTTCCAGGCGCACGTCGCGGCCGAGCGTGCGGCGTACGCCGCCTCGCTGCCCGACGACCGCCGTGCCACGTTCGCACGGATCAAGGTCGAAGGGGTCCTCGAGTCGGGCCTCGGCATCGTCGTCACCTACGACCCCGAGCGCGGGGGACCGCAGGTGTTGGGGCAGCACGCGATCGCCGACACCGGGCTCTACTCGACCTGCCTCGCCGTGCAGAACCTGTGGCTGGCCGCCACCGCCGAAGGTGTCGGCGTCGGCTGGGTTTCGTTCTTCCGTGAGGAGTTCCTGCAGGACCTGCTCGGCATCCCGAAGCGGGTGCGGCCGGTCGCCTGGCTCTGCGTCGGGCCGGTCAGCCGGGTCCAGGAAGTGCCGGACCTCGAGCGCCACGGCTGGCGGCAACGACGCTCGCTGGCCGATGCGGTCCACCACGACACCTGGAGAAAGTGAGGCGCCACCGTGCCCAAAGGACAGCCGACCGCCGTGCCCGACGACGGGCTCACCACCCGCGAGCGCCGCACCCAGCCCCTGCTGATGGTCCACACCGGCGACGGCAAGGGGAAGTCGACGGCCGCCTTCGGCCTCGCGCTCCGGGCCTGGAACCAGGGCTGGAACGTCGGCGTCTTCCAGTTCGTGAAGTCCGCGAAGTGGCGGATCGGCGAGCAGACCGTGCTCGAGCGGCTGGGCGAGCTGCACCGGGAGACCGGCGAGGGCGGGCCCGTGGAGTGGCACAAGATGGGCGCCGGCTGGTCCTGGTCGCGCAAGGAGGGCGACGAGGCCGACCACGCCACCGAAGCCGCCGCCGGCTGGGCGGAGATCAAGCGCCGGCTGGCCGCGGAGACCCACGACCTGCTCGTGCTCGACGAGTTCACCTACCCGATGGAGTGGGGCTGGGTCGACGTCGACGACGTCGTGGATACGTTGGCCGACCGGCCCGGCCGCCAGTTCGTCGTCGTCACCGGCCGCCGCGCCCACCCGCGGCTGGTCGACATTGCGGACCTGGTCACCGAGATGACCAAGATCAAGCACCAGATGGACCGCGGCCAGAAGGGGCAGAAGGGCATCGAGTGGTGACCCTTCCCCGCCTCGTCATCGCGGCCCCGGCCACCGGCCAGGGCAAGACGACGGTGGCCACCGGGCTGATGGCCGCGCTCGCCCGGGCCGGTCACGACGTGAGCGGCCACAAAATCGGCCCCGACTACATCGACCCCGGCTACCACGCGCTCGCCTGCGGTCGGCCGGGCCGCAACCTCGACCCGCACCTGGTCGGCGAGGAGCGGATCGCCCCGCTGCTCCTGCACGGCGCGGCGGGCGCGGACGTCGCGGTGGTCGAAGGCGTGATGGGCCTCTACGACGGCCGGGTCGGCGGCGACGGCTTCTCGTCCACCGCCCACGTCGCGGCGCTCATCCGGACGCCGGTCGTCCTCGTGGTCGACATCTCCCGGTCGTCGCGGTCGATCGGAGCCGTCGTGCACGGCATGGCGACCTGGGACCCGACCGTCGACGTCGTCGGCGTGATCCTCAACCAGGCCGGCTCGCCCCGGCATGCACAGGAGGTCCGATCGTCCATCTCGCTGCCCGTGCTCGGCTCGCTGCCGCGCGACGACGCGATCGCCGCGCCGTCGCGCCATCTCGGCCTGGTGCCCGCCGCCGAGCGCGACGAGGCCGCCCACACCCTCGACCGCCTGGCCGAGTCCATCACCGAGCACGTCGACCTGGGCGCCGTGCTCGACATCGCGCGGTCGGCTCCAGATCTCGAGGCCGAGCCCTGGGACCCGGCCAGCGAGGTGTCGGGGCGCAGTGGCCGGCCGGTGGTCGCGATGGCGGGTGGGCGCGCCTTCACCTTCCGTTACGCCGAGACCGAGGAGCTGCTCAGCGCGGCGGCCTGCGAGGTGGTCACGTTCGACCCGCTGACCGACACGGGGCTGCCCGACGACACGGCCGGGATCTACCTCGGCGGCGGCTTCCCCGAGGTGCACGCGGCCGGCCTCACCGCCAACGAGCCGCTGCGCCGGGCGCTCGGCGCCGCCATTGGCGACGGCGTACCGACCGTCGCGGAGTGCGCCGGGCTGCTCTACCTGTGCGCGTCGCTCGACGACGCTCCGATGGTCGGCGCCCTCCGTGCCGCCGCCGCGATGACCGAGCGGCTGACCCTGCGCTACCCGACGGCCCAGGCGGTCTCCGACTCGCTTCTGACCCGCGTCGGTGAGCGGGTCACCGGCCACGAGTTCCACCGCACCCACGTCACCCCCGGTGCCGGGGCGACTCCAGCCTGGTCGGTCGACGGCACGGCAGTCGGGTTCGCATCGGCGAGCCTGCACGCGTCGTACCTGCACACCCACTGGGCGGGGCACCCCCAGCTGGCCCAGCGTTTTGCGGACGCCGTCCATGGATGACCGCTCCGCCCTGTCGCACTCCGGGGACATGTCCTAGGCTGCTCCCGCAGACCCGAGGAAGCCGGTGAGAGTCCGGCACAGTCGCGCTACTGTGACATCGCCTCCCAGCACCATCTGGTGGCGGTGGAGTCAGACCCGACGGTCGCATTCACCCCATCGAACAGGGACGCAGGTATCCCTGAGGAGGCAACATGTCGCAGTCGGTCGCCGTACCCACCCCCGAGGTGTTCGTGCCCTCGATCCCGTTGCGAGAGCTGGCCCCCTGGGCGCTCTTCTTCGGCCTTCTCGCGCTCATCGCGCTGTTCTTCATCAGTGCCGACCAGGGTGCGATCTCACTCCCAGCCGGCAACCTGTTGCACGAGTTCGTGCACGACGGACGCCACCTGCTCGGCTACCCCTGCCACTGAGCGCCTCGCCATGTCCGCGCGCGCATTTCTTGTCCGGGGGCTGCTTGCGGGCCTCCTCGCCGGCCTCGCCGCCTTCCTCGTCGCCCACGAGGTCGGCGAACCTCACGTCGAACGTGCCATCGCCCTCGAGGAAGCCGTCGCCGACCACGGTCACAGCGACGCCGACCAACCCGTCGTCAGCCGCGACACCCAGCGCACCTGGGGCCTGCTCACCGGCTCCCTCGGCGTCGGTACGGCGCTGGGTGGGCTGGTCGGACTCGTCTCCGCCGGCGTCGTCGGCCGGGTCGGACGGCTCTCGCCCGGCCAGTCCACGGCTCTGGTCGCCCTGGTCGGGTTCGTGGCCGTCGGCCTGGTGCCGTTCCTGAAGTACCCCGCCAACCCACCGGCAGTCGGCAACCCCGACACGATCGGCGACCGGACCGGCTACTTCTTCGTCTTCCTGCTGCTCTCGGTCGTGGTCGCCGTGCTGGCCTCGCTGGGCGCGGTGCGGCTGCGTCCGCGGCTCGGCACCTACGCCGCCGTGCTGGCCGGAGCCGGGACCTACCTGACGACGATGGTGGCGGCCGCCGTGCTGATGCCGACCGTCAACGAGCTGGAAGCCTTCCCGGCGGACACGCTGTGGTACTTCCGGCTCGCGTCCCTCCTCACCCTCGCGACGATGTGGGCCGGCATCGGCATCGCCCTGGTCGGCCTGGTCGGTCGCCTGCACGGCCGCGCGGTCGCGGAGACCGCGCGTCGCGAGCTGGCGACGTCGATGTGACGCGCGCTCACAGGTCCCGGACCCAGCGCCGGGCGGCCTCGACGTCGCTCACCGTCTCCACGCCCTCGGGTGGGACCGGCCGCCGTACCACCACGACAGGGATGCCCAGCGACTCGGCTGCCTCCACCTTGGGCCGGGTGTGGGCTCCTCCGGAGTCCTTGGTGACCAGCACGTCGGCGCGGTGGTCGCGGATCACGGCGAGCTCGCCCTCGAGGGCGTAGGGACCGCGGCTGAGGAGCAGGGTCCAGGCGTCGGGCACCTCGATCTCCGGCGCGTCGACGACCCGAGCGAGCGCCGCACGATCGGCGAGCGGGCCCACGAACCTGCCCAGCTCCTGACGGCCGACGGTCAGGAACGGCCGTTCGCCCAGCGCTGCCGCCCTCGCCGCGGCCTCCTCGTGGGAGTCGACCCACACCCAGTCCCCGGACCAGCCGCGCCGCTGCAGGCGCAGAAGCGGCAGGCCGGCGCAGGCCGCCGCGGCGTTGGCGGAGATGGTGGCGGCGAACGGATGGGTCGCGTCGACGACGGCGTCGAAGCGGGCCGCGTAGTCGCGCAGGCCGGCCACACCGCCGAAGCCGCCGACCCGCACCTCACCCAACGGAAGCCGGGGCCGCGCGACCCGACCGGCCAGCGACGAGACGACCTCGCAGCCGTCGGCATGCAGCGCGGCCGCGAGCTCACGGGCCTCGGCCGTGCCGCCCAGCACCAGTACTCTCACTGCACCCGATCTCCTAGCGTCGTCCGGAACGGACCGGAGCAGTCTAGGGACCCAACCAACTCGCTTCCTCCCGCATCTGTGAAGGTGACAAGCAAGGGAGCCGCTGATGCCGCGTTCACCCTCCGACGGGGAGTTCACCGAGTTCGTGCATGCCTCCTGGGCCTCGCTGTACCGCACCGCCTACCTGATGCTGGGCGACCGGGCCGAGGCCGAGGATCTCGTGCAGACCACGCTCGCCAAGACGTACGCCTCGTGGTCGAAGGTCCGTGACGTCGGTGCCGCTCCGGGCTATGCCCGCACGGTGCTGGTCAACACGGCCGCGTCGTGGTTCCGCAAGAAGTCGTGGCGCAACGAGCAGCCCACCGCGAACGTCCCTGACCGACCGCACGAGACCGACCCCAGCGACCGGCCGGCCGTCGTCGACGCCCTGGCCCAGCTGCCCCCACGACAGCGCGCCGTGATCGTGCTCCGCTACTACGAGGACCTGAGCGTCGCCCAGACCGCCTCCGCCCTCGGCTGCTCGGACGGCACGGTCAAGAGCCAGACCTCCGACGCCCTCAACCGACTTCGCGGCCTGCTCGGTGACGCCGTCGTCCCGCTCGAGCTAGGAGCCATCAATGACTGAACGACTTGCCCAGCTGATGCACGCCGAGGCCGACCACCTCGTCGTACCCCCGCCGAACGCCGGCGCCGCCCTGTCCCAGGGACGCGGCCTGCGTCGCCGGCGCCGCTTCGTCACCGGTGCGACCGCCACCGCCGTGGTGCTGGTGATCGGCGGCGGCGCCCTCGCCGTCAACGCGATCACGGGCGACGACAAGGGCTCCAACGCCGATCCCGCCGCTGCCTTCGACTCCGGGGCCGTGTTCTCGATCGGCGCTACCGTCTACGCCGCCAACGGCGAGGTCGAGGCGGCGATCGAGGACAAGGCGATCAAGTCGCTCTACTACACCTCTGCCGGAGTGCTGGTGCGGCACGGCAACAACCCGTACAGCGACGGAGGCGGTCCGCAGCGGTTCTCGATCGTCCGACCCGACGGCTCCGTCGACCCGATCGATGTAACGACCGAGGAGACGGTGCACTCGACCGACCCCACCCAGCCCTACTTGGCGTACGCGGAAGAGACCGCAGCCGGCGTCGACGTGGTGCTCCGCGACCTGCGCGACGACACCGAGGCGGCCCGAGTGTCGATCCCGGGGCCGTTCGACAAGAACGCATGGATGCCACCGCCCATCAGCCTGAGTGGGGAGCTCGTGTACATCACCACCAGCCCGACGGCGTACGTCGTCGACTGGCGCTCCGGTGAGGTCACCGCGACCGACGCCATCGAGCCGGGTGGGTACGTCGAGGTCCACGGCGGACGCGAGACCGTCGACGACAGGTTCCAGGCGCGAGTGGTCGACGCGGCCACCGGCGAGACGCTGTTGTCCGCTCCCATCACCCAGGACCAGTTCGGTGGGTTCAGCCTGTCTCCTGACGGCAGCTATGCCCTCTTGTCGATCGAGGACATGATGGCTTCCGGCGAGGCCGCGTCGACGGTCGATGTCTACGACGTGGAGACCGGCGAGCACGTGAGCGTCCCCCGCAACGACTACGGCTGGACCGTCGACGGCGATCTTTTCTCGGTCTCGAAGGGCAAGCTGACCACGTGCGACACGGCCACCGGCGACTGCACCACGGTCCCGCACGGCATCCAGATGCCGCCCAGGTCCGCCCCGAGGGAGGTCTGCGAGACGTTCGACGGCCACGAGGAGTGCTACACCGAGGGCGGCGAGACCTGGGAGGGCCAGCTCAAGCTCGGTGGCCGCACGTACGAGTCCTGAACGAGGTCAGCCGCCGAGCCAGGTGAGAATCCGCTCGGCGGCCTGGCCCGGTGACAGGTCCGTGTTGTCCAGGCGCAGATGGCGGTGTCGTGCCAGCACCTGGTCGGCAGGTGTCTCGCTCCCGGTGCGCGTGTTGAGGACGTGCCGTTCCAGCTCGCGCACGTTGACGTCGGACCATTCGACGTTGCGCTTGGACTTCTTCTCCGCCAGCCGGTGCTCCGTCCGGTTGCGCTCGAGTCGGGTCGCGAGGTCGGCGTACAGCTCGACGAACGCCACCTCGCCGCCCGCCTCAACGTACGGCCCGATGTAGCGCTGGACCGTCTCCGCGTCCTCCACGAGGTCCAACCCCCACACGAAGGTCAGCAACAGGTCGGTCCCGCTCCGAGCCGCCTCTTCGACGACCCGGATCCGGAACTCGTCCAGCAGCGTCTTGAAGGCCGGGGTGCCGTAGTCGAAGACGTCGAGCAACGGCTCGATGGTCGCGTGGTTGTGAAAGAGCCGGAAGCAGCTGCGACGCGCGACCTCCCGCCCGACCGTCATCTTGCCCACGGCCGGCGGCCCGAAGATCACCAACAGCCGCACCGACTCATGGTCGCCGTTCGGCGGGTTCTCGACGACCGATTTCCTGCCCAAGGCATGCCACGAGCACCGGCTGTTGGTCTCTGGCCGGGGTGTGGGGCGGGACGGTCAGGGTTCGTGGGTTCCCAGGTGGTCGCGGATCATCCGGATCCCGTTGGGGGTGGTCCACAGGTAGGACCCGCGGCCGAGGGTCACGTAGCTCCAGCCACCGTGGGTCTTCGCGCGATGGTGCCGTCGACATAGGGGCGCGGTGTTGCAGGAACACGTCGTCCCGCCCTTGGCATACGGAATCCCGTGGTCGCAGTCGCACCGGGCCGCGGGTTGGGTGCACCACGGGAACACGCAATGGATGTCGACCAGCTGGTTCCGTTCTTTCAACCGGTCGGGGACTTCGTAGGCCTCGACATGGATGTGGTCGTTCAGATCCACCACCGGTTTGACCGTCACGTTGGCGCTGGGGTTGCCGCACCACTCTCGGATCTGCTCCACCGAAATCGGGGACCTGGTGTTGTGACCCGGCCGACGGTCTCGGTGCCCTTCAACGCATCTTCGGTGAGGTGGGCGAACAGCACCACGCTGCGCCCGGGCTCCCCAGTCGGCTCACCGGTCTCGGTGTCGTAGTCGAAGGCGAGCTGGTGGCGGGCGAGCTCCCCGACGGCTTTGGCGCGGCGGACGTCGAGGGAGTCAGTGTCGCCGAGATCGGCAAGCTGTTTCGCCTTCTTGCTGACGGCCGCGTCGAGATCCAGGGCATCGGCCAGGTCCACGACGCCGTCGATCGGGACGGTCCCGTCAAAGCCCACCCGGTCCTTGTGCACGTCGAAGCGCCGCGACTCCGCAGCCTCACGTCGCTCGGCCTCAGCCGTTTCCGGGTCGTAGCGAACCATGGCCTCTTCCACGAGCCGCTCCACCTGGGCCCAGGAACACGACCGGGCGGCCGGGGCGAGGAACCGGTCCACATCCGCCGCCCCCGCCATGGCAACACCATGGTCTGGTCGGCGACCCGGAACGCCCGCCACACGGCCAACACCCCAGCCTCAACCAGTCTGAAGAGCCGTGGGAGCCGGTAGGCCAGCTCCACCACCCGACCGATGTAGGCGGCGCCCGCTTCGCTGCTCATGCCCAGGGCGGCGGCGAACTCCATCGCCGCGAACTCCGCCACCAACGGCGCCCCGTCCCCGGCAACCGGGAGGGCCTGGTCGCCGAAGAACCCGGTGTCCGCACAGGCCGGGTCGTCGGGATCGGCTGGGTTGAGCCTGGCCCAGTCCAGGGTGAGCCGGATCTTGTCGACCTCCACCTGGTGGCTCTCGGCGTGCTTGGCGCGCAGCGCGGTGAGCACGGCAGCGGGGCTGCTCGTGAACTGCGTCGCGGTGCTGGTCATATGAGAATCCAAGCACCCACCACCGACACCGCGGCGCCGGTTTCGGAGGTTGTCCACCGACCGTCAGGGCACGGTCGGGTAACGAGTTTCCGGCTCAACCACCGGGCCTTCTAGGCTCGTCGCTGGCGCTCCTCAACCTCAACTCCCGTCGGGTCGGGTCAGGTCTCGATACGCTCGCTGGCGCTCGCTACTCGACCAACGAACTCCATGCCGACCACAGGTCGGCGTCCTCCCGATAGGCGCGCATCTCACGGCCGGAGGCCGGCCCATCGGGAGCACGACGACCACCACGAACAACAGCTCGGTGGCCACCATCCGGGGTCTCGATACGCTCGCCGGCGCTCGCTACTCGAGAACGAACTCCATGCCGACCACAGGTCGGCGTCCTCCCGATAAGCGCGCATCTCACGGCCGGAGCCTGCCCATCGCGCCCCTGGAGCACGACGACCACCACGAACAACAACTCGATGGCAACCACCCGGGGTCTCGATACGCTCGCCGGCGCTCGCTACTCGACCAACGAACTCCATGCACCACAGGTCGGCGTCCTCCCGATAGGCGCGCATCTCACGGCCGGAGCCGGCCCAGCGCGCCCCTCGGGAGCACGACGACCACCACGAACAACAATTCGGCGGCCACCACCCGGGGTCTCGATACGCTCGCTGGCGCTCGCTACTCGACCAACGAACTCCCAGTCGATTACAGGTCGGCGTCCTCCCGATAGACGCGCATCTCACGGCCGGAGCCGGCCCAGCGCGCCCCTCGGGAGCACGACGACCACCACGAACAACAGCTCGGCGGCCACCACCCGGG
>JALZCZ010000281.1 GCA_030862825.1 Actinomycetota bacterium
TAGATCGCGTTGAACATGAACGCGCCCAGCACCGGCACGCCGCCCCCGACGAGCGACACATAGGCGCCGAGGTCGGCGAGCAGCTCCACCTTGAAGCCGGTGACACTGCCGTCCTTCTCGGCCGACAGGGTGAGCTTCTGCCACTGGTCGCGGCCATGGTGGGCGCTGACCAGCGACTCGCTCCGGGTCTCGGTGTACTTCACGGGCCTGCCGAGGCGGCGGGCGACGGCCCAGGCGATGAACTCCTCGGGAGTGGTCTGCAGCTTGCCGCCGAAGCCGCCTCCGACGTCGGGCGCGATCACCCGGATCTTCGACTCCGGCACCCCGGTGGTCGCCGCCAGGGCGAACCGCAGGATGTGCGGGATCTGGGTCGCCGACCACATCGTGATCTGCTCGCCGGTCGGGTCGACCACCACCGAGCGGGGCTCCATGAACGCCGGGATCAGCCGCTGCTGGCGGTACTCGCGCTCGATCACGATCCCGTCGCCGCGCGCCTTCGCGATCGCCTCGTCGACGTTGCTCCCGGTGCCGGCCTCGGCCGAGTCGAAGACCCACAGCGCGGACTTGTTGGTGCCGAGGTCGGGGTGGGCCAACACCTCGTCGGCCGCCGCCTTCTTCAGGTCCAAGGCAGCAGGCAGCTCGTCGTACTCGACGTCGACGAGCTCGGCCGCGTCGCGTGCCTCGGCTGCGGTGCGGGCGACCACCACGGCAACCGTCTCGCCCGCGAACGCGACCCGGTCGGCCGGCATCGGCACGTGCACCGGTGCGACCTGGTCGGGCGTGATCGGCCACGCGTTGATGTTGACGCCCTGGCCCTCACCGAGGTCGGCGCCGGTGAGCACGGTGACCACGTTGGTCGACGCCTTCGCCGCCGACGTGTCGATCGAGACGATCGTCGCGTGCGCGAACGGGCTGCGGACCATCGCCAGGTGCAGCATCCCGGGCAGCGTGATGTTGTCGGTCCAGCGGGTGCGGCCGGTGATCAGCCGCTGGTCCTCCTTGCGCCGCCTGTCGCGGCCGATCTCCGGCGCGGCCGGAGGGGCGTCCTGCACGGCGGTCATGCCTGCACCCCCTGACCGGACGCGTGCTGCACGGCCTTGACGATGTTGTGGTAGCCGGTGCAGCGGCAGAGGTTGCCCTCGAGGCCGAGCCGGATCTCTTCCTCGGTCGGCTTCGGGTTGGTGTTGAGCAGGTCGACGCTCTGCATGATCATCCCGGGGGTGCAGAAGCCGCACTGCAGGCCGTGGCACTCCCGGAAGGCCTCCTGCACGGGATGCAGCTGCCCGTCCTGGGCCAGCCCCTCGATCGTGGTCACCTCACTGCCGTCGGCCTGCACCGCCAGCACGTTGCAGGACTTCACGCTGGTGCCGTCGAGATGGACCGTGCAGGCGCCGCAGTTGCTGGTGTCGCAGCCGATGACGGTGCCGGTCTTGCCGAGCTTCTCGCGGAGATACTGCACCAGCAGCATCCGGGGCTCCACGTCGTCGGAGACCGAGGCTCCGTCGACGGTCAGGTTGATCTTGGTCATGGGCTCTCCCTTGAGCGTGCCGAATCGACGACCTGTGATGCCAGTCACGCTAGGGAGACCCGGTTGGGCAAAGGTTGCTTCAACGCGTCGCGGCAGCCAGCCTTCCCTTGAGCAGCGCCTTGGCCGGGTGGGCACCGGAGCCGATGGCGGTCAGGCACTGCTCCAGGACGGCGGTGTCGTACGGCGCCAGCTCGCTGTAGCGCAGCACCGCGTCGGGCTGCGGGTCGCCCAGAAGGGCCTCGCGCACCGCGACCGCGACGTACTCGGCCAGGTCGCTGAGGGCGGGCGAGTTGGTGCCCGGCAACAGGTCGCCGCCGTAGGCGTCCACCGCCGCGGCGACGTGGCCGGAGCGCAGCAGGGCGAGCACGTGGTCGACGTCGGTGGCGACCGGCATCAGCAGCCGGTAGGGGCGGGAGCCGAGCTGGCCGCCGAGTGCCGAGCGCAGGTGGGACACCTCGGCCTTGAGGGTCGAGAAGGTGATCGCCTGGTCGCCGTAGACCAGCGCGTGCAGCTGCTCCAGCGACAGGCCCTCGGGGTGCAAGGCGAGCAGAGCGAGGATCTCGGTCTGGCGCCGGTTGAGCAGCAGGCGCTGGCCGTCGAGCCGGACCTCGGCGGTGCCGAGCAGCGTCATCACCAGTCCCGGGTCGCCGGTCTCGTCGAGCAGCGCCGAGGGGTGGTAGGTCGAGCGCGGCAGCGCCGACTCGATCAGCCGGGCCATCACCCGCGCGGTGGCCAACCCGATCGGGTGGGTGCGGTCCCA
>JALZCZ010000284.1 GCA_030862825.1 Actinomycetota bacterium
CCCGCAGCAAGCTCGAGCAGGCGGTCCGGGTCTCCTTCGAGGCGATCGACCGACACCCGCACGAGGTCGCGATCTTCCAGAACGAGGCCGACTACCTCGGCGGGTTCGACCGGTTCGCCTACCTCGCCGAGCGCAACGCGCAGTCCCGCAACGTCTGGATGACACTGCTCCGCGACGGCAAGAAGTCGGGTGCGCTGCGCGGCGACCTCGACGTCGAGCTCACCTACCGCTTCGTCCGCGACACCGTGTGGGTCGCGGTGCGTTGGTACCGCCCCGGCGGCAAGCTGTCGCACGATGACATCGCGGACCAGTACCTTGCCATCCTGCTGGACGGAATCTCGACAAGCTCGATCACCGAAAAGAGACGCGATGCCTGAGGCCTTCATCATCGACGCGGTCCGGACCCCGGTCGGCAAGCGCGGCGGTGCGCTGGCAGAGGTGCACTCGGCCGACCTGGCCGCGCACACCTTGGCCGCGCTCATGCGACGCACGGGTGTCGACCCGGGTGCGGTCGAGGACGTGATCCTCGGCTGCTGCGACACGATCGGCTCCCAGGCCGGCGACATCGCCCGCTCGGCCTGGCTGGTCGCCGGGCTGCCCGACCACGTGCCCGGGGTGACCATCGACCGCCAGTGCGGCTCCTCGCAGCAGGCCGTCCACTTCGGCGCCCAAGGCGTGATGTCCGGCACCCAGGATCTGGTGGTCGTCGGCGGCGTACAGAACATGAGCGCGATCCCGATCTCGGCGGCGATGATCGTGGGCCAGCAGTATGGCTTCTCCACGCCGTTCACGGAGTCGCCCGGCTGGCAGAAGCGCTACGGCGACCAGGAGGTCAGCCAGTTCCGGTCGGCCGAGATGATCGCCGAGAAGTGGGACATCACCCGGGAGGACATGGAGCAGTTCGCCCTCGCCTCGCACGAGCGGGCCCGCGCCGCCATCGCGGAAGGCCGCTTCGACGGCGAGATCGAGCCGGTAGGCGACTTCGCAATCGACCAGTGCCCTCGCGAGACGTCCCTGGAGAAGATGGCCGGCCTGGAGCCGCTGGCGCCGGGCGGCCGGATCACGGCCGCGGTGGCGTCCCAGATCTGTGACGCTTCCAGCGCCCTGCTCGTCGCCTCCGAGGCGGCGGTGCGTGAGCACGGGCTGACCCCGCGGGCTCGCGTGCACCACCTCTCGGTGCGCGGTGACGACCCCGTGTGGATGCTCACCGGTCCGATCGAGGCCACCCGGCACGCGCTCGCCAAGACCGGGCTGACCGTCGGCGACATCGACCTCTTCGAATGCAACGAGGCGTTCGCCTCCGTCGTGCTGGCCTGGATGAAGGAGACCGGTGCGCCGCACGAGAAGGTCAACGTCAACGGCGGCGGCATCGCCCTGGGCCATCCGATCGGTGCCACCGGCACCCGGCTGATGACGACCCTCCTCAACGAGCTCGAGCGCACCGGCGGCCGCTACGGCCTGCAGACCATGTGCGAGGGCGGCGGCCAGGCCAACGTCACGATCATCGAGCGCCTCTAGTCATCGGGCCCAGGGTCCACTGGTGGTAGAACCAGTCGGTCTTCTCCTCCCGGCCCGCGACGGTAGAGACGCAGCGGATCCTCGAGACCCGGCCCGGTGCCGCCGTCGTACGGCGGACGGTCAGGCCCGTCTCGTCCATCGGCGGGTCCTCGGTGCCGCCGAACCGCTCACACACGGTTCGGATCTCGTTGCCCGGGTTCGCGCTGAAGGGGAGGCGGTCGAGCGTTCCCTTGAGTCAGCCCCAGCCGCCGTGCTCGGGACGGCGTACGCGGACGTCCACGATCTCCAGACCGGTCGAGTCCGGGTCGAGCTCGGCGCCGGTGATCCGGACCACGCCGGGCTCGGTGAGGCAGGGCATCCTCGACGTGAACGAGTAGAGATCGCCCCGCCCCACCGTGGTGTCGGCCTCGCGCAGGGTGTCGCCCTCGTCGTGCGCCGACGACTACACGAGTCGGTCACCTGCAGGCGAGCCGGAAGGGTCGTCAGTGCAGGCGGTGAGCAGGCACCCGACAGCGAGCAGCATCCCGGCCACACGACTCCGACTGACAGCGCCGCCACCGGAACTGGACCACCGCTGACCTGCCGATCCCGTCCTTGTGGCTCCAGCGCTGCCAGGAGATCCTGTTGACGTCCGACATGATATTTCGTTCCCTCGTTCCAGCCCGACTGTGCGCTCACGCTGATGGGACCGATGTCGACTCCGCCCGACACGGTCTGGTTCCTCGCAGAGTTCTTGGTCATGTCATAGCCACGCTTGCGACGCTGACAGTGCTCGGTGAGCGGGGGACGGCTCCCAGCGACGGTGAACCTCGAGAACGCGGTGTTGATCCCGATCGGCGACCGCGTGACGTAGCGGGTGGATGCCCTGCCCTGGGTGACGACGGCCGGCGCGCCGCGCCAGTTCTCCACCTTCATGAACCTTTCGTTCAGCCGGTGCTTCGAGCCTTTTGACGGTGCCGCAACCGACAGGGTCCAGCCGCGGCAGCGACGAGGCCCGCGGGACAGCGAGTGGCTGCATCGAGGACCGTGTCATCGGCACACCCTGGGCCCGTGCGACGACCGAAGGACCTGCGCCGAACCGGAAGTCGGCGACGGCGGGCTCGGTCTGTCGCAGGTCGATCGAGGTCGCATGCAGGAGCTGGCGGAGACCGGTCTCGGCGACCAGGAACAGGTTGACCTGGTGACCCCTGGAGACGAGGCGGCTGGGGAGAGAGGCGGGCCAGATCCGGATCTCGTAGAGGCCGTCAACTCCGACCTCCACACGGCCCATCCGGGGTGCCACCCTGGTGCCGGGTGCTCCGGGTCGTTGGTCCTCGATCCAGTACCAGACGGTCCCGGCCCGGAGTCGGCCATCGTCGATCAGCCGGCCCCGAAGGGCCACCGGGCCCTGGTCAGGACGCTCGTCGTCCGACGCCGCCGGCGCCGCCGGACCCGCTGCCAGACAGAGAACGATCGCCGCCACAGCGGCGGTGAGTCGAATGAGTTGCCTGGGTCGTGCTCCTTGTCACCTTGCCCGAGTTCGATGCGACGAGGGGACCGTAGGAGCCCCCCGGCGCCGCAGCACGCGGGTGACAGGTGCCTGTGGACGGCCGCCTGAACGCGGCGTCAGCGGAGGACGAGGAACACTCCCACGACCCCGGGCAGCACCCCGAGCACCAGCCACGGCGAGAGCAGCGGTCGCTTGTGGATCGCGAATGCCGCAGCGATCGACAGCACACCGAACGCCGAGGCGAGCAGGTTGAGGCCGATCTGTGCGCCGCGGTCGGAGTCGTCGATGACGACCGCCGCGATCACCAGGCCCACCGACAGATGGATGATCGTGGTCATCAGCAGCACCGACACCACCCACCGCTGCACACGGGCGAGTCGGGCCAGATCCTCCGGGGTGGCGCGCTTCCGGGGGTTCGCAGGGTCCATCAGGTGGCGTTGACGCCGGGGCTGTTCCATGTCGCGGGTGACGATATCCGGTGGTGCTGAGCGCCCCGACAGGCGCATGCTCGGCGGATGGACCTCGTTCACTTCGGCCCGGACGACGCGTCGGCGCTGCGCGACTGCGTGAGCGTGCGCAACGCCGTCCGCAAGCACGACTCCCCATGGCAGCACCCACTGACCGAGACGGACGTCGCCGGAAACCTCCGCTACGGATGGGACCTGGAGCCCGACACCGCGTTCCTGGCCGTGGTCGAGGGCGAGCTGGTCGGGTACACGGCTTACTCGGTGAGCGACTACGACAACCTGCACCTGGCGTGGCTCACGGTTGAGATCCATCCCGACCACCGTCGGCGCGGCCACGGCAGCGCGCTCCTCGAGGCCCTGGTGGCACGCGTGCGCGACCTCGGGCGTACGTCGGTCGGCCTCGCCGGCTGGGACCTCGACACCACCACGGCCTTCGCCGAGCGACACGGCTTCGAGCTCGGGTCCGTGTCAGTCAACCGGCGGCAGTTACTGGCCGAGGTCGACTGGGCCGACGTCGAGCGCCGGCGCGCGGAGGCGCTCGAGCACGCCAGGGACTACGAGCTCGTCCGCCGGACGGACCGCACGCCCGACGACGAGCTCGAGGCGCTGGCGGAGATGACGGGGGCCATCAACGACGCGCCGACCGACGACCTCGACATCGAGGACGAGGTCTTCTCCGCGCAGCGGATCCGCGACTACGAGACGGCGCAGCTCGCCCGCGAGGGGGCCTTCCACCGGATCTACGCCCGACACCGCGGCACCGGCGAGCTCGCCGGCCAGACCGTGGTCGCCGTCGAGCCCGATCGGCCGCACCTCGCCGAGCAGCACGACACGTCGGTGGTGCGGGCGCACCGCGGCCACCGTCTCGGCCTGCTGCTGAAGGCAGAGATGATGCTCTGGCTGCGCGAGACCCAGCCCCAGCTCGAGTCCGTCGACACCTGGAACGCCGAGTCCAACTACTTCATGATCGGCGTCAACGAGGTCCTGGGCTACCGGATCATGGGTCGGGAGCTGGCGTTCCAGAAGACCATCTAGGTTGGGGGCATGCTCGCCCTGCCCGGCCATGGTTTCGTCATGCTCTCGCTGCCGAAGTGCGCCTCGACCTCGCTGGTCCGCGCCGTCGCCGGGCAGGCGGAGATGGTGCTGCGGATCAACCCGAAGCTGAAGCACATCAACTGCGCGCAGTTCCACGAGCTGATGGTTCCGGTGCTACGCAAGGGCGGCTACCAGCGCAAGGACTACGAGGTCGTCTCCCTCTTCCGCGAGCCGGTCGAGTGGCTCGAGTCATGGTGGCGCTACCGCAAGCGCCCGGCCCTGCACGAGGAGAACTCCCGCCGCTACACCGGAGACCAGACCTTCGAGGAGTTCACGGTCGACTACCTCGAGCGCCGGCAGAAGGTGCGCGGACGGCCGGCGCGGTTCGTCGCGATGGGCGACGACCTCGACATCGGCGTCGACCGGCTCTTCGCGCTGGAGCGGCCCGACGCCTGGCAGGGCTGGATCACCCAGAAGCTGGGCAAGGAGCTGACCTTCGGCACCGACAACGTGTCGACGGTGCGCCAGCAGCCCGAGCTCACCGACGCCACCCGGAAGCGGCTGGAGACCTACTTCGCGCCGGAGTACGACATCTACTCCCACCTCCGCGAGACCGGCACCTGGGCACCGCCCAAGGGCTACGTGCCCGCTGCCGGCTGAGCGACGTACGACGACGAGCGGTCGAGCTCGCGTACGGCGCGGATGACGATCCGGTCGATCAGCTCCTCGCAGGTCGGCAGGTCGTCGATGACGCCCACCACCTGGCCGGACGCCAGGACCCCGGCGCCCGTGTCGCCCTCGACCAGCCCGGCCCGGAGCATCGTCGGCGTGTTGGCGGCCAGCGCCATCTGCCCGAGCGTGCGGCCCTGAGTCGTCCGCATCGCGCGGCCGTCCTTGGCCAGCTCGAGCCAGCTCATGCCGCTGGAGCGCTTGAAATCCAGGGTGCGGCGCATGGTCGGCACGAACCGCTTCACCGCGCCGGTGCCCTCGAGCTCCTCGACCAGTGCGGTGCGCAGCATGCGGTGCGGCATCCCGTCGACCTTGGTGGTGACCACGGTGCCGGTCAGGCTCTGCTCGAGGTAGAGCTGCTTGACCGCGTCCGGCACGGCGCTGTCCTGGGTGAGCAGGAACCGGGTGCCCATGCCGACGCCGGCCGCGCCGTACGACAGAGCGGCCGCGAGTCCCCGGCCGTCGTAGAACCCACCGGCCGCGACCACCGGGATGTCGACCGCATCCAGCACGGTCGGCAGCAGCAGGGTGGTGGGCACCGGGCCGGTGTGGCCGCCGCCCTCGCCGCCCTGGATCATCACCGCGTCGGCGCCCCAGGAGGCCACCTTCACGGCGTGCTTCGCCGCTCCGATCGACGGCATCACCACGATGCCGTGGTCCTTGAGCTTCGTGATCAGGTCCCGCTTCGGCGCCAGCGCGAACGACGCCACCCTGACGCCGTGCCTGACCAGGAGGTCGCAGCGCTCGCCGGCATCGCCGGCGTCGGCGCGCAGGTTGACGCCGAACGGCTGGTCGGTGCGGCCCTTCACCTCCACGATCGCCTTCTCGAGCTCCTCGAAGGTCATCGTCGCGCTGGCCAGGATGCCGAGGCCGCCGGCGTTGGCGGTGCCGCTCACCAGGCGCGGCCCGGAGACCCAGCCCATCCCGGTCTGCACGATCGGGTGGCGGACGCCGGTGAGCTCGGTCAGTGGCGTGACGAGCTGCTGCTCAAGCATCCGGGACCTCTTTGTGACGGTAGCTCTTCGGGTCGAGCACCTCGCGGATGATGATCAGCTCCTCCATCGTGGGCCGCCTCGTCTCGGGCACGTGGCTGTCGGCTTCGAGCCCGAACCCGGTGGCCTCGCGCACCTCGTCGACGGTCACGCCCGGGTGCACGCTCAGCAGCCGGAGCGTGTCGTCAGCGCCGCGGACGTCGAAGACAGCGAGGTTGGTGACCACGCGGTGGATGTCGTTGTGCTTCGCGGCCGCCGGGCCGGCCTCCCGGGCGAGCTTCGGGCCGACGCCGGAGACGATGTCGACCCGCTCCACGAAGACCCGGGGCGAGTGCTTCGGCACCCAGTAGGACGTGCGGTTGTTGACCGTGTTGCCGGGCGCGCCGCGCGACCCGAGCAGCTGGCGCTTCGGCTGGGCGAAGTCACCGATCGCGGAGATGTTCTGGTTGCCGTGGCGGTCGACCTGGGTCGCGCCCATCATCACGTGCCGCTTGCCGTAGGC
>JALZCZ010000300.1 GCA_030862825.1 Actinomycetota bacterium
GCCTACGCGCCGGACGGGCGGGCGGTGCTCAGGGTGCTGGGTGACCGGCGCGTCGAGGTCGCCGGGACCGCCGGCTCGCTCGCCTACGTCCGCGCGCCGCCGTCCCGAGCGCTGCACGTCGTGGACCTCGAGCGCGGGCGCGTGACCGTCGCGCCCGCACGCCCGCGGCTCCTGCTGGAGGACGCCCCGCGCGCCTGGGGTCTAGCTGATAGCCGGTTGGAGCGGTGACGGGGACCTCCTGGGCGCGAGCCGGGAGGGTCTCTCCCTTCTCCACGACGCGCGGGGCGCGATCGAGTACTTCTGTCGTAAGTCCGCCAAAAGACAATGTGGGACAGCCCGTACTTGACTTAGTTAGGGCAGAAGACATATAAATCTCCTAAGCTCGGGAGGAGACAAGAGGGGGAGCAATGCCTCGCAGAAGGCTGCTGTTGTCGTGCGTTCTCGCGCTGCTCGCACTGCCCGCGACGGCGCAGGCCCAGGCCGTGGACCTGCCGGCCGTCGCGCCCGCGTGCGACGAGGCGACGCTCGGCCCCGAGGAGAAGGTGCTCGTCTTCTCCGAGACCGCCGGGTTCGAGCACGGCTCGATCCCCGTGGGCCGCTCCGCGGTCTGCGAGGTCGCCGGGGCGGACGGCATCGCGGTCGACTGGACCGAGGACTCCGCCGCCTTCACCCCCGACACGCTCGCCCAGTACGACGCCGTCGTCTTCCTCTCGACCACCGGCGACGTGCTCGACGGCGCGCAGCAGACCGCGTTCGAGGAGTACATCCAGGGCGGCGGCGGCTACGCCGGCATCCACGCTGCGTCCGACACCGAGTACGACTGGCCGTGGTACGGGGAGCTGGCCGGCGCGTACTTCGACAGCCACCCCTCCAACCAGGACGCGACCGCCAAGGTCTCCGATCACCAGCACCCCTCCACGCAGGGCCTCCCGGAGCGCTGGGACCGGCATGACGAGTGGTACAACTTCCGCTCGAACCCGCGCGGGGACGTGCATGTCCTCGCCACGCTCGACGAGACGAGCTACAGCCCCGGGAACGGCGCGATGGGCGCCGACCACCCGACCGCCTGGTGCCACAACTACGACGGCGGGCGCTCCTGGTACACCGGCGGCGGCCACACCAACGAGTCCTACGGCGAGCCGCTGTTCCGCGCCCACCTGCTGGGCGGCATCAAGTGGGCGGCCAACCTCGTCGCCGGCGAGTGCGGCGGCACCGTCTGGAGCAGCTTCGAGCGCGTGACGCTCGCGCAGGGCGCCGCCGAGACCGGCGAGCCGATCGGCCTCGCCGTCCTCCCGAACCGCGGCGTGCTGCACACCTCGCGCGACGGCGTGGTCCGGTACACGGACGCCGAGGGCAACACCAAGGTCGCGGCCCGCATCCCCGTCTACACCCACGACGAGGACGGCCTGCAGACGATCACGCTCGACCCCGGCTTCGAGACCAACAACTGGGTCTACGCCTACTACGCCCCCCCGCTGAGCACGCCGGCGGGCGACGCGCCGTTCGACGGCGACCCCGAGGACTTCGAGCCCTTCGAGGGCGTCAACCACCTCTCGCGCTTCAAGTGGGACCCGGTGGCCGAGGAGCTCGACCTCGAGAGCGAGCAGAAGCTGCTCGAGGTCGCCCAGGATCGCGGCATCTGCTGCCACAACGGCGGCGACCTCGCCTGGGACGCCGACGGCAACCTCTACCTCTCCACCGGCGACGACACCAACCCGTTCGAGTCGCAGGGCTACTCGCCGATCGACGAGCGCTCCGACCGCAACCCGGCGTTCGACGCCCAGCGCAGCTCGGCGAACACCAACGACCTGCGCGGCAAGGTCCTGCGCATCAAGCCCGACCCGGTGACGGCGACCTACACGATCCCCGCCGGCAACATGTTCGACCCCGGCGAGATGGGTACCCGGCCCGAGATCTACGCGATGGGCTTCCGCAACCCGTTCCGGATCTCGGTCGACCCGGAGACCGGCTACGTCTACGTCGGCGACTACGGCCCCGACTCCGGCGGCGCGGACCCGAACCGCGGCCCCGGCGGCCAGGTCGAGTACAGCGTCCTGCGCGGTCCCGGCTTCTACGGCTGGCCCTACTGCACGGGCGACAACGACGCCTACCGCGACTGGAACTTCGAGACCCAGACCGCCGGCCCGACATTCAGCTGCGCCGCGCCGGTCAACGAGTCGCCCAACAACACCGGCCTAACTCAGCTCCCGGGCGCGATCCTGCCCGACATCTGGTACGGCTTCGGCGGCCCGTGGGAGGCGGAGATGCAGCCCGGCGGCTCGGAGTCGCCGATGGCCGGGCCCGTCTACCACTACGACCCGGACAACCCGTCCGAGACGAAGTTCCCCGCCTACTACGGCGACCACTGGTTCCCGTACGAGTGGGGGCGCGACTGGATCAAGGAGACCGCCCTCGACGAGGACGGCGGGCCGCTCGAGGTCAGCCCGTGGGGCGACTTCACGTGGCAGAATCCGATCGACATGGAGTTCGGGCCGGACGGCTCGCTCTACGTCCTCGACTACGGCAGCGGCTTCTTCGGCGGCGCCCCCGACTCCGCGCTCTACCGGGTGGACTACGTCAAGGGCGGCCGGCGGCCGATCGCCGAGGCCGGCGCCGACCGGACCTCCACCGGCGATGACAGCCTGACGGTGCAGTTCTCCAGCGAGGGCTCGCGCGACCCCGACGGCGACGAGATCACCTACGAGTGGGACTTCGGCGACGGCTCGCCGGTCTCCACGGAGCCCAACCCGACCCACACCTACACCGGGGTCGGGACCTACCGGGCGACGCTGACGGTCACCGACGCGACCGACCGCAGCGGCACCGACGACGTCACGATCGTGGTCGGCAACGCCGCTCCGCAGGTCGAGCTCACCTCGCCGGCGGAGGGCGGCTTCTTCG
>JALZCZ010000316.1 GCA_030862825.1 Actinomycetota bacterium
GTACGACGCGACGTGAGTCGTCGTCGTACCCGGCTTCCGGGTTTCAGCCGCGATCAGGGCATGTGTTCGGAGGTGAGCCTCCGACCTCTACTTACAGAGCGCGGGCGAGGGCGAGGCGGGCCTGCTGCGCTGCCTGCTCGGCCTTGCGGCTGAGCCGACGGGCACGGGCAAGACGGCTGCCCGCGCGCAACTGATGCGCCTCTCCCAGGCGCGCGGCCATATGCGCGCGCGCGAGGTCCTCATGCATGAGGTTGTTCATGTCGATCTCCGAATCGTGTGGTGGTCTTCTGGTGGGTGGTGCTGGCTGTACGCCGGTCGGCTAGCTGCCTCAGGCGGCGACCTCGTTCTTCCGAGGCCGGCCGCGCGGGCGCTTGCGGGGGATCACTGATCCTTGCAGGAACAGCTGTCCGCCCCAGACGCCCCAGGGCTCACGGCGTTCGAGCGCCCCGGTCAGGCACAGCTGCTGAACCGGACAGTCCAGGCAGAGTGCCTTGGCGTACTCCACGTCGGTGGGTGATTCGGCGAACCACAGCTCCGGGTCGTTGATCCGACAGGGCAGTAGTTCCTCGTTCACCATTCCGGCCTGGTCGTGCAGCAGCCCGAGACTGGGCTCCCTCACGTCGCCATCGGTGCGGTCGAGAACGCTGATGGTCATGTGTCACCTCCTGTCGTTGACCTGATCGCGTTGTGCTGGTTACTTCGCGAGGCCCGCGGTTTCCTGTTTCGAGAAACAGAAAGGCCGCGGATCCCTGTCATGGGTTCCGCGGCCTGGAGGCTGCCGATCTGCTGATATCTCTCAACAGAGGGGCGGACTCCAGGCATGGGTTCCCGGGACGTACGCGAGATCGCGCATGGCGACATCCACGTGTCCCTTGGTGCCGACGATGGCCTCGATCTGACGCTTCCGAGACGTCGCCACCGGGGCGGACGTGCCGAAGACGGCGGAAGGCAGGGTCGTCGAGCCGAAGGCGAGGCCGCACGTGGGCATGCCGAACCGCTCGCTGATCCACTGCTGGGTCATCGGGGTCGTCTGGTTCTTGATGGTGATCACTCGGGCCACCTCCTTCGGAGCTTCGGGCGCCGGTCTTGTCAGGACCGTGATGCGCGTTGATTGCGTGACACGAAAGTTACCGCGTCGCTTGTGTAAGGAGCAAACCATTTTATGGGTATTTCGAGAAATTTCTGAGAGATCTGTCTAGACGGCCCCTCAGGCCAGGATCTCGAGCAGGTCGTCACCGTACTTCTGGAGCTTGTCAGGGCCGATCCCGTTGATCTCCAGCAGGGCACCCGGCGTCTGCGGCCGGTGCTCCGCGACCTCCTCGAGGGTGCGGTTGCTGAAGACCATGAACGCCGCCACCTCGTCGGTCTTGGCCCGCACGCGGCGCCATTCGCGGAGACGCTCGAACAGCTCCTCGTCGTACGGCGCCGGACAGCCCGGGCAGCGACCGCGGGTCTTCTCCGCCGAGGTGGACAGCGGCGTGCCGCACACCGAGCACATCCGGGCGCGCCGAGCGGTGCCCGAGGTCGTCCGTGGCCGGGCCTGCTCGGGCAGCAGCGGCATGAGGAACCGCGACGGCTTGCGTCGGGCGGCCTGGCCGGGGTTGCGGGCCTGGGCCCAGGACAGGGCGAGGTCTTCGCGGGACCGGGTCATGCCGACGTAGAGCAGGCGTCGCTCCTCTTCGACGGCCTCGGGTGTCACGGCGTAGGTGATCGGCAGCGTGCCGTCCTGGAGGCCGACCAGGAAGACGGAGTCCCACTCCAGTCCCTTGGCCGCGTGGAAGGTGGCCAAGGTGACGCCCTGGGCGACCGGCGCGTGCTGCTCGGCGGCCCGCCGGTCGAGGTCGTCGACGAAGGCGTTGAGATCGGCGCCCTCCGGCTGCGCGGCGGCGTACTCCTCCGCCTGACCGACCAGGGCCTGCCAGGACTCCCAGCGGTCGCGGGTCTGGCCGCGCGCCTCGGGCGGTTCGGTGGACCAGCCCATGCCGGCCAGGATCGCCCGGACCGTCTCCACGAGCCCCGCGTCGTCGGCACTCCCGCCGCGAGCGGCACCGCGCAGCCGGGTCACCGCCTCCCGCACCTCCGGACGGTCGAAGAAGCGCGCGGCGCCCCGGATGACGTAGGGGATCTTGTGGTCGGTCAGTGCCTCCTCGTAGGCCTCGGACTGGGCGTTGATCCGGAACAGCACCGCGAGCTCGTTGAGCGGCCGTCCCGCGTCACGCAGCTGGGTGATCCGGGCGGCGACGGCCTGCGCCTCGGCGACCTCGTCGGCATGCTCGGTGACGGTGACCTCGGGGCCGCCCGGCCGCTGCGCCTTCAGCTCGACACCACGGCTGCTCGAACCGGCGAGGAGCCGGTTGGCCGCCTCCACCACCTGCGGTGTCGAGCGGTAGTTGCGGACCAGCTCGATGGACGTGGTGCGGGGGTACTTGGCCGGGAAGTCGGAGAGGTAGTCGGAGCTGGCGCCGGCGAAGGAGTAGATGGTCTGCGCGGGATCGCCTACCACGCAGAGCTCGTCGCGTCCGCCCAGCCACAGGTCGAGCAGGGCGGACTGGAGCGGCGAGACGTCCTGGAACTCGTCGACGACGAACCACTTGTACTGACGGCGTACCTGCGCGGCGACCCGCTCGTCGTCGGCGAGCATGCCGGCGGTCAGGAGCAGGACGTCCTCCATGTCCATCCGGCCCTGGCCGCGCTTGACCTCCTCGTAGCTGCCGAAGACCCGGCCCACCGTCTCGGCGTCGACGCTGGCGACCGTCCGCCCGCGGGCGACAGCCAGCCTGGCGTAGTCGTCGGGATGGACGTTGCTCACCTTGGCCCACTCGACCTCGGAAGCGAGGTCGCGCAGCAGGGCCTGGTCGGTGTTGAGGCGGTGACGGCGGGCCGCGGCGACCAGCATCGCGATCTTCGACTCGGTCAGCGTTGGCAGCTCGGAGCCGTGGACGTGCGGCCAGAAGTAGCGCAGCTGTCGCAGCGCCGCGGAGTGGAACGTGCGTGCCTGCACGCTCCCCGCACCCAGCCGCCGCAGCCGTCCCCGCATCTCGCCCGCGGCGCGCGTGGTGAAGGTCACCGCCAGCACCTCGGTGGGGGCGTAGACGCCGGCAGCCACGCCATGGGCGATGCGGTGGGTGATCGCGCGGGTCTTGCCGGTGCCGGCTCCGGCCAGCACCCGCACCGGGCCGCGCAGCGTCTCCGCGACCTGCCGCTGCTCGGGGTCGAGCGCGGCCAACAAGTCGGCGGGCTGGGTCATGCGCGGGAACAACTCCTTGGCCTGAGATGTTTGGGTAGGGAAACCCTAGAGGCCGGAGGCGACAGTCCAGATGTCGAGCGACACCAGTACCCAGACCACCGTCGAGCGCAGCGACCTGAGCGCGTCATTCACGATGTACACGACGCCGTGGTGTGGCTACTGCCACCGGCTGAAGAGCCAGCTCGACCGCGAGGGCATCACCTACGAGATCGTCGACATCGAGGCGCAGCCCGAGGCCGCTGGGATCGTCGAGTCGGCCAACAACGGCAACCAGACCGTGCCCACCCTGGTCTACACCGACGGCACGTCGCAGACGAACCCCTCCGTCGCGCAGGTCAGGGAGAAGCTGGCCTCACTCGCGGCCTGACGGGTCAGGCGCGCCCGTCGCGAGCTCGCAGGCCTCGCTCGCGGGACTTGCTCGACCTCGTCTCGCGACGCAGCCTGCTCGTTCCTCACTGCCTGGTGCTCGCTTGCCTACCAGTGTCCGGGGAGCGGTCCGCCGTACCAGTGCTCGACCAGCGACCTGCTGATCGAGACACCGCCCGGCAGGACCAGCGTGCCGGCCTCGGCCTCGGCCTTCATCTCCGCCCGGGTGAACCACCGGGCGTCCTCGATCTCGCGCTCGTCAACCACGATCTCGGTGGTCCGCGCGCGGCCGATGAACCCGACCATCAGGCTCGCGGGCAGCGGCCAGGGCTGGTTGCCGAAGTACTCGACCTCACCCACGACCACGCCGACCTCCTCGGCCACCTCACGGCGTACGGCGTCCTCGAGCGTCTCCCCCGGCTCGCAGAAACCCGCCAGCGTGGAGTAGCGACCCTCCGGCCACACGGCCTGGCGGCCGAGCAGGCAGCGCTCGTCCTCGGCACCCGGCTCGCCCGAGCTGACCACCATGATCACGGCCGGGTCGGTCCGCGGGAACTGGGCCCGCCCGCACTGCGTGCAGCGCAGCTCGTGCCCCGACGCGCGTGGCTCCAGTCCGCCCCCGCACCTCGGACAGAACCGGGTCACCCACATCCACTCGGCGATGCCGAGGGCATGGAACACCAGCGGCGCCTGCGGCACCGCGTCACCGGAGAGCACCGGAAGCAGCCCGCGCAGCGGGAGCCAGGCCTCGGGCTCGGCCTTCGCGAGCTCCGGCCCGGTGACCACGGCGAACCACGCCGCACCGTCCCGCTCCCCCAGCAGTACCCGGGTGCCGGTCGGCGCCGCGGCCGGGCTCACCCACTCGAGAGCGCCGTCGACGGGTCGTACCCTGGTGCCGGACACGATCAGCACCCGCGTCGTCGGGTCGTCCCACTTCTCGTCCAGCCAGGCCTCGTCCGTACGGCGCGGCGCGGCCCGGTCGTGGGGGTTCGCGGTCAGCTCCAGGTGCGGGTAGGTCACATCTCCAGACCCTAGGCTCTCCTAGGCTGACGCCCGTGAGCACCCACATCGGCGCCCGGCCCGGTCAGATCGCGCCCGTCGTCCTCATGCCCGGCGACCCGTTGCGGGCGAAGTGGATCGCGGAGACGTTCCTCGACGGCGCCGAGTGCTACAGCGAGGTGCGCGGCATGTACGGCTACACCGGCACCTGGCGCGGCCACCGGGTCTCTGTGCAGGGCTCCGGGATGGGTCAGCCGTCGCTGGCGATCTACGTCACCGAGCTGTTCCGCGATTACGACGTGCAGTCGGTCATCCGGGTCGGCTCCTGCGGCGCCCTCACCGAGCGGCTCGCCATCCGCGACCTCGTGATCGCCAGCGGAGCGTGCACGGACTCCTCGATGAACCGGATCACCTTCGAGGGACTCGACTACGCCGCCGTCGCCGACTTCGGGCTGCTGCGCGACGCCGCCGCGGCCGCCCCCGAGGCCCACGTGGGCCTGATCCTCAGCGGTGACTCGTTCTACGCGTCCCGCCCCGAGCTCACCTCTCGGATGGTGGAGTACGGCGTGCTCGCGGTCGAGATGGAGGCCAACGCCCTCTACACCCTGGCGGCGAAACACGGGCGGAAGGCACTGGCGATCTGCACCGTCTCCGACCACATCGTCACCGGCGAGGAGACCACGGCGCTCGAGCGCGAGCAGACCTTCGGTCGAATGATTGAGATCGCATTGACGGCCGGCCTCGCGCAGCAGTAACGCGAACAGCGAGGGGCGGTCGCAGGGGCGACGAGGAGCGAGCCCGGTCGAGCGGCCCGTCCCCGCCCATCAGCACCAGCGAGAAACGGGGGCCGCACTGCGGTCCTGCGCCGTGGCGCAGGACACCCCCCACCGGAGCCGTCGTTCGAGCACCCGGAAACCTCAGCCCTCCGGCGCCCGGTCGCGGACATAATCCGCGAATCCAGGCATCGTGAACCTGACGAGCCCATGGCCGACCGGTTCGATCACGCCCTTCTCGATCAGCCGCTCTCTCGGCACGCTGATCGAGCGGGAGGGTTGGCCGAGCTGGGTGGCGATAGCCGCGCGGGTGACGTTGTCGGTGCCGACGGCGGCCATGGCCCGGATGAAGGCCCTCTCGGCCGGGGTGGCCGAGGCCCAGCGGGCGCGGAACATCGCGTCGAGCTGGTCGCGGGCCGCGGGGATGCCGGCCCGGACGTGGTCGGTGGCGAGGGTGTCGCCGCTGCTCGGGCGGGCCGCCTGCCAGGTGGCGCTGCCCAGGAGCTGCAGCAGGTAGGGGTGGCCGCGGCACTCCCCCGTCACCAGGTCAAGGGCCCCGACCGACCAGGTGACGCCGAGTGAGTCGGCCGGCACCGTCAGCAGCGACCTGGCGTCGGCATCGCTGAGCACGTCGAGCGGTACGAAGGTGCTGCGCTCCCCGAACGTCGCCGCCCGGGTGATCGCCTCGGGGGTGACCGGCAGGCCCGCGGTGACCACGGCGAGCGGGTTGTCCTCACGCTCTCCGTCGAGGTTCTGGACGGTGTTGAGCAGGATGGAGAGGTCGTCCGGTGACGCGGTGTGCAGCTCGTCGAGGAAGACCACGAGGCCGGCACCGTGCTGGCCGCGCGCCATGGTGGCGGCGCCGTGCAGCAGGTCCTCCAGCGCTCCGATCGGCGCGGACTCGGCCACCGAGCGCGGAGCCTCGGCCTCAGAGCGGGTGACCACGTCGCCACCGATCTTCAGGCCGGGTACGCCGAGCTCGAGCGAGATCTTGTCGAGTCGGGTCCGCCAGCGCTTGGCCGCCGCGCCGGTGGGCACCCCGGCGCGCTCCAGCGCCCGGCCGGTGGCGTGGACGAGCTCGGGCAGGAACGGTCGGTCGCGGGAGCAGGCGACCCACACAGACACGAAGCCGACCTCCAGCGCCTGCCGCTGGGCGGTGCGCAGCAGGGACGTCTTGCCGAGCCCGCGCGGCGCGTGGAAGACCAGCAGCGGTCCGCCGATCTCGCCGAACGTGGCCACCCGGCTGATCTGGTCGCGGATCCGGCCGAGCTCGGCCTCGCGACCGGCCAGGACGCGGGGCACCTGGCCGGGGGTGTAGGGGTCGGGTGCGTCGCTCATCGACCCGCCTCCCGCCTGCTACATCGTGATACTTGCCGGAAAGTATAAGAAACCATCACGTGCCGGTGACCAGGGCTTCCAGCTGCGCGCGCTCGGGCAGCGCGGCCGGCTCGACGAGGTCGTCGGTGCGCACGTAGTAGAACCCGGCCCGCACCTTGTGCAGCGGGATCCCGTGCAGCTCGGCCCAGGCAACGCGGTAGATCGCCAGCTGCAGCGGGTCGGCCGTCTGGGCCTGGTTGGTCTTCCAGTCGACGAGCAGGAACGCCTCAGCTCCGTCGACCCGCTCGGCGTAGACGGCGTCGATCCGGCCGCGGACCACCTGCCCGCCCAGGACCACGGCGAACGGCGCCTCGACCGCGTACGGCTGCCGATCGGCGAAGGACCCGGTCGCGAACTTCTCGATCAGCGCCTGCAGCTCGGCGTCGTCGTCGATGCCGGCGTCCGCACGCCCCGAGAGGTCGTCCGGGTCGAGCAGCGCCTGCTGGCCGAACGTCGCCTCGACCCAGGCATGGAACCGGGTGCCGAACCTCGCCGCCCGCGACGGTCGGCGGGGCATCGGCCGGGCCAGCTCGGCGGCGAACTCCGACGGGTCGTCGCGCAGCCGCGACAGCGCGGTCGCCGAGAGGCTCGACGGCAGCGGCACCAGCACGTCGAGTGCTCGGTCGCGCCGCGCCTCCGTGAGCAGGCGCTCCACCTCCGCGTCCCACTCGGCGACCCGGGCGGCCTCCAGCATGTCGAGCCCCTCGTCGGGTGCGTCGGGATCGATCTTGGTGACCAGCGCGGCGGCGTCGATCCGCAGTCGCGACTCCTCGCCGACGTCGGTCACCGGCCAGGGCCGCGACGGGTCGACGGCGTCGTAGGGGTTCGGCTCGGCCTTCGGGTTCGGGGCCTCACGCCAGACAGCCGGTGGCAGCTGCTGCACGGTGAGGTAGTCGTGCACCACGCGCTGGTAGTCGGACGGTCCGAATGGCGTGGCGCGAGTGCCCCAGCAGTAGGAGGTGACCGAGAGTCGATGCGCGGCCCGGGTGAAGGCGACGTAGCCGAGCCGGAGCTCCTCCTCCGCGTCGTGGGCGCGGGTCGCGTCGCGGTAGGCGTCGAGCGCGTCCTTGTCGTGTCCGGCGAGCTGCGGCAGGTCGGGCGCGTCACCGCGCAGCGGAGCCGGGAGCACGGACGGCGACGACGTCCAGAGGGTGCGGGACCGGTTGGACGGGAACCGCGTCTGGGAGACGCCCACGAGGAAGACCGACGCCCACTCCAGGCCCTTGGACCGGTGCACGGTCAACAGCTTCACCGAGTCGGCCTCGGTGGGCGTCGCGATGTCGAGGGCGTTGCCCTGGTCGTCCTCGGCGGTGAGGTAGGCCAGGAGCGCGGGCAGGGTGACGTCGCCGTCGACGGCCTGGAATTCCGCGACCGCCTTGACGAACAGGTCGAGGTTCTCGCGCCGCGCCTCAGCGGCAGGTGACACCGCTGAGGCGAGCTCGACGTCGACGCCGGTCATGTCGATGATCCGGCGAACGACGTCGAGCAGCGGCTCGCCGACGTGGG
>JALZCZ010000327.1 GCA_030862825.1 Actinomycetota bacterium
CAGCCCGACGAGGTGCTGTTCGTCGTCGACGCGATGATCGGCCAGGACGCCGTCTCGACCGCGCAGGCGTTCCTCGACGGGGTCGGCTTCGACGGCGTGGTGCTCACCAAGCTCGACGGCGACGCCCGCGGTGGTGCCGCGCTGTCGGTCGCGCAGGTCACCGGCCGTCAGGTGATGTTCGCCTCCAACGGTGAGAAGCTGACCGACTTCGACGTCTTCCATCCCGACCGGATGGCCTCGCGGATCCTCGACATGGGCGACGTGATGACCCTGATCGAGCAGGCCGAGAAGGCCTTCGACCAGGAGCAGGCGCTCAAGGCTGCGCAGAAGCTCAGCGGCCAGGGTGGTGAGTTCACCCTCGACGACTTCCTCGAGCAGATGCAGCAGGTGCGCAAGCTCGGCTCGATGAGCAAGATCCTCGGGATGCTGCCCGGCATGGGGCAGATGCGCGACCAGCTCGAGAACTTCGACGAGCGCGAGATCGACCGGATCCAGGCGGTCATCCAGTCGATGACGCCCGCCGAGCGGGCCAACCCCAAGATGATCGACGGGTCGCGCCGGGCCCGGATCGCCAAGGGCTCCGGTCGCCAGGTCTCCGACGTCAACCAGCTCGTCGACCGCTTCTTCGAGGCGCGCAAGATGATGATGCAGATGGCCCGCGGTGGCGGGATGCCCGGCATGCCAGGGATGCCCGGCATGGGCGCTCCCGGTGGCGGCAAGCGCGGCAAGAGCAAGGCGCAGCCGAAGAAGGGCAAGGGCCGCCGCGTCTCCGGCAACCCGGCCAAGGCCGCCCAGGAAGCGGCGGCGGCGCAGGAGAAGCAGAAGGCCGCCAAGGAGAACGCCAACCCGTTCGCGGTGGCGGACGGTGACGAGGTGGACTACGAGAAGGCCGCCGCGAACCTCGACCTCCCCAAGGACTTCAGCAAGTTCCTGAAGTGACCTCGACGCTCGTCGTCGACGGCGCCAACGTCGTCGGCAGCCGGCCGGACGGCTGGTGGAAGGACCGGGCGGGCGCGGCCCGCCGCCTGCACGAGCAGCTGATGGTCGCCGACACGCCGTACGACGAGGTCGTGCTGGTGCTCGAGGGGGCCGCGAAGGGCGGCGTCGCAGCCGGACGTGACGCCCACGTGCGCACGGTGCATGCCCGGGGGAGCGGTGACGACACGATCGTGGCCGAGGCCAAGGCGGCCTTCGAGCGCGGGGCGCAGGTCGCGGTAGTGACGGCTGACCGGGTGCTGCAGGCACGGGTCGCGCGCTGGTCGGGGACCGCGCTGTCGCCGTCCTGGCTCCTCGACCGGATCTGACTACGCGGCCGCTGCGACCCGGGCGATCGCGAGGGCGACGGAGCCGACCACCTCGGCACGGTCGCCGAGCTCGCCGGCGACGACCCGCACGACCGCGGCGGTGTCCGGCTGGGCGTAGCGGTCGATCGAGCTCCGGATCGCGTCCACGAGCGAGACCGACGGCCCCAGCGAGCCGCCGACCACCACCAGCTCGGGGTTGAGGCTGTTGGCGAGGTCGGCGAGCGCTCGCCCCACGATCCGGCCCGCGTCGCTGAGCACCCGGCGTACGGCGGGGTCGCCGGCGGCGTCGAGCTCGAGCACGTGCTCGGTGGACAGCTCCTCGTCGTACGCCGGCTGCAGCAGCCCGATCAGCCGGGGCGCGGAGACCACGGTCTCGAGGCAGCCGCGGTTGCCGCAGCGGCAGACCCGGCCCTCCTCGCCGACCTGCACGTGGCCGATCTCCCCGGCGACGCCGCTGGTGCCGCGGTGCAGCCGGCCGCCGAGCACGATGCCGGCGCCGAGACCGCTGGCGACCTTGAGGTAGATCATGTCGTTGGCGCCCCGGGCGACCCCGTGGTTGAGCTCGGCGAGGGCACCCAGGTTGGCGTCGTTGTCGGCGAAGACCGGCACCCCGAGCCGGCGTTCGAGCTCGTCACCGGGCTGGAGGCCGCGCCACCCCGGCATGATGCCGGTGCTGACCTTGGCGGAGCGCCGGTCGAGCGGCGCCGGCACACACATGCCGACCGCCTGCAGGTCGGCCAGGCTGAAGCCCGCATCGGGCACGGCCGCCCGCACCATCCGGGCGGCCTGATCGAGCGCCTCGGTGCCGTGCGAGTCGACGTCGACGAG
>JALZCZ010000335.1 GCA_030862825.1 Actinomycetota bacterium
CCGGTGAAGAGCCGCTACAAGGTCTACATCATCGACGAGGCCCACATGGTCTCGACGCAGGGCTTCAACGCGCTGCTCAAGCTGGTGGAGGAGCCTCCGCCCCATCTGCGCTTCATCTTCGCGACCACCGAGCCCGACAAGGTCATCCCGACCATCCGTTCGCGCACCCATCACTACCCGTTCCGGCTGATCCCGCCGAGGCTGCTCTCGTCCTACCTCTCCGAGCTGTGCGAGAAGGAAGGGGTCGCGATCGAGCCGGCGGCAGTGCCGCTGGTGGTCCGCGCCGGTGCGGGCTCCGCGCGCGACACCCTGTCCGTGCTCGACCAGCTGCTCGGCGGCGCCGGTGACGACGGCGTGACCCACGCGCTGGCGAGCGGCTTGCTGGGCTACACCCCCGACACCCTGCTCGACGAGGTCGTCGACGCCTTCGCGGCCGGCGACGGCGCGGCGGTCTTCGGGGTCGTCGACAAGGTGATCGAGACCGGCCAGGACCCGCGCCGCTTCACCGAGGACCTGCTACGCCGCCTCCGCGACCTGGTCATCGTCGCCGCGGTGCCCGACGCGCCGGCCACCGGCCTGATCGACGTTTCCGAGGACCAGGGCGAGCGCCTGGTCGCCCAGGCCGCGCGCTTCGGTCAGGCCGAGCTGAGCCGGGCCGCCGACCTGGTCGCGACCGGCCTCACGGAGATGCGCGGCGCCACCGCCCCACGGCTGCTCCTGGAGCTGGTCTGCGCCCGCGTGCTGCTGCCGGGCGCCGACCACACCACCCAGGGGGTGCAGGCCCGGATCGACAGGTTGGAGCGCCGTGCCGCCATCTCCGCGCCGCCGTCCGGGGCCGCATCTGCGCCCCTTCCGGCTCCGGCCAGGGACCGGCCCGTTGCCGACTCGCCGGCGCTGGGCGACCAGGTCGCCGCAACCCCCGAGCCGCCGCCCGCCCCCGAGCCCGCCGAGCCGCCTGCCGACCCGGTGCCGGAGCAGCCCAAGCCCGCCGACCACCCCCCGCAGCGGGAGCCGGCGCCGGCTGGCGACCTGACCCTGGTCGACGTACGCCGCCTCTGGCCCGACATCGTCGAGGCCACCAAGCAGCGCCGCCGGGTCACGTGGATCCACCTGACCACCAACGCCCAGGTGGTGGCGGTCGACGCGAAGACGCTCACCCTCGGCTTCAGCAACGCCGGCGCGCGCGACTCGTTCGACTCGGGTGGCAGCGCCGAGATCGTGCGCCAGGCGGCGATCGACGTGGTCGGCACCGACTGGCGGATCGAGACCATCGTCGACCCGGGCGCCAGCGCCGACGCCTCGCCGCCGCCGCCGGCCGAACCAGCGGCTCGGCCGAGCACGCCGACGTCGGAGGCCCCCGGCGCCGTGCCGGCGCCCGAGTCGCCGCCGGACTGGGCGAGCGGAGAGCCCACCGACCAGCACGGTGACCAGCCCCACGACAAGCCCAGTGACAGGCCCATTGACAGGCCCATTGACAGGCCCAGTGACAGGCCCAGTGACAGGCCCAGTGACAGGCCCAGCGCTCCCGCCCCCGAGGCCGACGCCAGCGCGGCCGCGCGCGGGGCGATCCGCCAGACCCGCACCGCCGCCGACCAGGCGCCCGCGGCAGACGTGCCCGACCCCGACGCGGACGCCCACCCCGACGACCTCGACGCCGACTCCGACGCGCTGGCCGGTGCCGAGCTGCTCGCGCGCGAGCTCGGAGCAGAGATGATCGAAGAGATCCCGCACTCATGACACCCCGAGCAGAAGTGGTGGACCCACGATGACCCAGAACCCGTTCGACGCCCTGGGCGGTGGCGGTGGCTTCGACATGGAGGCACTCCTCAAGCAGGCGCAGCAGATGCAGGAGCAGCTGGTCGCCGCCCAGCAGCGGCTGAGCGAGACGACCGTCGACGGCACGGTCGCCGGCGGCGCGGTCACGGTGACCCTCAGCGGTGGTGGTGAGCTGACCCGCGTGGAGATCAAGGCGGGCGGCTTCGACGGCAGCGATGCCGACGACCTGGCCGACCTCGGCGACATGATCGTGGCCGCCTACCGCGACGCGAAGTCCAAGGCCGACGCGCTGGCGAGCGAGGTCCTCGGCCCGCTCGCCGGTGGTGGCGGCGGCGGGCCCGGCGGCTTGCCGGGCCTCGGTCAGCTCGGGTTCTGAGACCCGGAGAGTCGGCAGAGCCACCGTGTACGAAGGCATCGTCCAGGACCTCATCGACGAGCTCGGGCGGCTGCCCGGGGTCGGCCCGAAGAGCGCCCAGCGGATCGCGTTCCACCTCCTGCAGGCCGAGGAGTCCGACGTACGCCGCCTCGCCGACGTGCTCGTCGAGGTCAAGGCCAAGGTCAAGTTCTGCAACGTGTGCTTCAACGTGTCCGAGGACGACCAGTGCCGGATCTGCCGCGACCCGCGGCGCGACCCGACGCTCCTGTGCGTCGTGGAGGAGTACAAGGACGTCGTCGCGGTCGAGCGCACCCGCGAGTTCCGCGGCCGCTACCACGTGCTGGGCGGCGCGATCTCGCCGATCGACGGCATCGGCCCGGACCAGCTGCGGATCCGCGAGCTGCTCGCCCGGCTGGCCGACGGCACCGTCACCGAGGTGATCCTGGCGACCGACCCCAACCTCGAGGGCGAGGCCACCGCGACGTACATCACGCGGATGCTGACCACTCTGGTGTTGCGTGTGACCCGGTTGGCCAGTTGACTACCTGTAGGTGGTGACCTCGAGTACGCCGACGAAGTGACCTTGGGCAGAGCATTCGCAGGAAGGCGGAGCGCCGAATGACCGGACAGATCTCGGGGCAGGTCTCGGGAGAACCGACCGGAGAGATCCCCGTCGTTCCCCTCGACGAGGAGACCCTGGAGTTCGCCCAGCAGATCGCCGACTCGGTCGCGAGCTTCCTGCTGGCGCTGCGGGCGATCGCCCGCGAGGCCGATGGCGGCCGGGCGATCTCGCTGCTGCTCCTGGAGATCAGCCAGGTGCTGCTGGCCGGCGCCCGGCTGGGCGCGCAGCGCGACTTCAAGCCAGCGGGCAAGTACCAACCCGACGTGGGCGCGGAGGCCGACCTCGACGAGATGCGGCTGCGACTGGCCGAGATCCTCGGCAACCTCGACACCTACAGCTTCGTCTTCGACCCCTACGTCCCCGAGGTGGTCGAGAGCCAGCTCTCCGACGACCTGACCTCGATCGCCTCCGACCTCGAGAACGGCCTGCGTCACTACCGCCTCGGCAACATCGCTGAGGCCCTGTGGTGGTGGCAGTTCTCCT
>JALZCZ010000341.1 GCA_030862825.1 Actinomycetota bacterium
CTTCTGTGGTTGGTGACCAAACGACAGGTCCCACGGACCGCCCGGACCGCTCCCCGCCCGGTTACTGAGACGTACAGCGGGACGCGTTCGGGCAGCTTCACGAGCGGGCGATAGGGTCGACGTGCCCCGTTTACACCGACTTTCAGGAGCATTCGCAGTGACCGTTCGCGTAGGTATCAACGGCTTCGGCCGGATCGGCCGCAACTTCTTCCGGGCCGTCCGTGCCTCGGGTGCGGACATCGAGATCGTCGGAGTCAACGACCTGACCGACAACGCCTCGCTGGCCCACCTCCTCAAGTACGACTCGATCCTCGGTCGGCTCGACGCCGACGTGTCGTCCACCGACGACGCGATCCTGGTCGGCGACCAGGAGATCAAGGCGTTCGCCGAGCGCGACCCGGCGAGCCTGAAGTGGGGTGACCTCGGTGTCGACGTGGTGGTCGAGTCGACAGGCTTCTTCACCGACGCCACGAAGGCCCGGGCCCATGTCGACGGCGGCGCGAAGAAGGTGATCATCTCCGCGCCCGCCTCCAACGAGGACATCACCGTGGTGATGGGCGTGAACCACGAGCTCTACGACCCGAGCGCGCACACCGTGATCTCCAACGCGTCCTGCACCACCAACTGCCTGGCCCCGATGGCCAAGGCCCTCAACGACGAGTTCGGCATCGTCAAGGGTCTGATGACCACGATCCACGCCTACACCGCCGACCAGAACCTGCAGGACAACATCCACAAGGACCCCCGTCGGGCCCGGGCCGCCGCGCTCAACCTGGTGCCGACCTCGACCGGCGCCGCCAAGGCGATCGGCCTGGTGCTGCCGGAGCTGAAGGGCAAGCTCGACGGCTACGCCATGCGGGTGCCGGTGCCGACCGGCTCGGCGACCGACCTGACCATCGAGGCGGGTCGCGACACGACCGTCGAGGAGGTCAACGCCGCGATCGAGAAGGTCTCCGACGGCCGCTACCTGCGCTACTCCACCGACCCGATCGTCTCGACCGACATCGTCACCGACCCCGCGTCGTGCATCTTCGACGCGCCGCTGACCAAGGTGATCGGCAACCAGGTCAAGGTGCTCGGCTGGTACGACAACGAGTGGGGCTACTCCAACCGCCTCGCGGACCTGATCTCGTACGTCGGCGAGACCCTCTGACCGTGGGGGACTACCGCACCCTAGGAGACGTCAAGGGGAAGCGGGTGCTGGTCCGCTCCGACCTCAACGTCCCGCTCGATGGCAGCAGGATCACCGACGAGGGCCGGATCCGGGCCAGCGTGCCCACGATCGAAGAGCTGGCCGCGGCCGGGGCCAAGGTCGTCGTGACCGCCCACCTCGGCCGGCCGAAGGGTGCTCCGGAGGACCGCTACTCGCTTCGTCCGGTCGCCGCTCGGCTGGGCGAGCTGCTGGGCTCCGAGGTGGCGTTCGCCACCGACACGGTGGGTGAGTCGGCCAGGTCCGTGGTCGCCGGCCTCGCCGACGGCCAGGTGGCGCTGCTCGAGAACGTGCGCTTCAACCCCGGCGAGACCAGCAAGGACGACGCCGAGCGCGGCGCGTTCGCCGACCAGCTGGCCGAGCTCGCCGACGCCTTCGTCTCCGACGGGTTCGGTGTGGTGCACCGCAAGCAGGCCAGTGTGTACGACGTGGCGCAGCGCCTGCCGCACGCCATGGGCGCCCTGGTCGCCACCGAGATCGAGGTGCTCCGCCGGCTCACCGAAAACCCCGAGCGGCCCTACGTCGTCGTGCTCGGCGGCTCCAAGGTGTCCGACAAGCTCGGCGTCATCGACAACCTGCTCGGCAAGGCCGACAAGCTGCTGATCGGCGGCGGGATGGTCTTCACCTTCCTCAAGGCCCAGGGCCACGAGGTCGGCAAGAGCCTGCTCGAGGACGACCAGCTCGAGGTGTGCCGCGCCTACCTGCGGCAGGCCGAGGACTCCGGGGTCCAGATCCTGCTTCCGACCGACATCGTCGTCGACACCGAGTTCCCTGCTGGCGACCGGGAGCCGCAGCCCGCCGTCGTGGAGGCCTCGGAGATCCCGTCCGAGAGCCTCGGCCTCGACATCGGGCCCGAGTCGGCGGCGGCGTTCGCGGCGGCGCTCTCGGATGCCCGCACCGTGTTCTGGAACGGCCCGATGGGGGTCTTCGAGACCGACGCGTTCGCCGACGGCACCCGCGCAGTGGCCAAGGCGCTCACGGAGGTCGACGGTCTGTCCGTCGTCGGGGGCGGCGACTCCGCCGCGGCGGTGCGCACGCTCGGCTTCGACGAGGCCGCGTTCGGCCACATCTCCACGGGTGGCGGCGCCAGCCTGGAGTACCTCGAGGGCAGGGAACTGCCCGGGATCACGGTCTTGGAGGACTGACACCGCACATGGCGACCACGAAGAACGCCCGGACCCCGCTGATGGCGGGCAACTGGAAGATGAACCTCACCCACCAGGAAGCGGTGGTGCTGGTCCAGAAGCTCGCCTGGACGCTCACCGACAAGAAGCACGACTACGGTAGGGCCGAGGTCGTCGTGCTGCCGCCGTTCACCGACATCCGCTCGGTGCAGACGCTCGTCGACGGTGATCGGCTCGCCGTGAAGTACGGCGCCCAGGACGTCTCCATGCATGACGCGGGCGCCTACACGGGCGAGATCTCGGCCGCCATGCTCGCCAAGCTCGGCTGCTCCTACATCGTGGTGGGCCACTCGGAGCGCCGCGAGCACCACGCGGAGACCGACGAGGTCGTCAACGCCAAGGCGCACAAGGCCCTGGCCGGCGGGATGACCCCGATCGTCTGTGTGGGCGAGGGGCTCGAGGTGCGTCAGGCGGGCGAGCACGTGCCGCACACGATGGCGCAGGTCGAGGGCTCCCTCGCGGGCTTCACGCCGGAGCAGGTGGCCGGCATGGTGGTCGCCTACGAGCCGGTGTGGGCGATCGGCACGGGTGAGGTGGCGACCCCGGACGACGCACAGGAGGTGTGCGCGGCGATCCGGGCGCAGGTGCGGGAGGCCCACGGCGAGGCCGTGGCGGACGGCGTACGCATCCTCTACGGCGGCTCGGTGAAGGCGGCGAACGTCGGCGGGATCATGGCCCAGGCCGACGTCGACGGGTGCCTCGTGGGGGGCGCCAGCCTGCAGGTGGACGAGTTCGGTGGGATCTGCCGGTTCTACGACATGCCCGTCCTCTGACGCCGGGTCTTTGATTCCCGACTGCCTGACGTAGGATTCCCGATCGTGGAACTGCTCTTCACCATCCTGCTGCTCATCACGAGCGCGATCCTGATCCTGCTCGTCCTGCTGCACAAGGGTCGAGGCGGTGGGCTCTCGGACATGTTCGGCGGTGGCGTCTCCAGCTCGCTCGGCGGCTCGTCCGTCGCAGAGCGCAACCTCGACCGGTTCACGGTCGGAATGGGCGTCATCTGGTTCGCTTGCGTGATCGCTCTTGGCCTGCTGCTGGCCTACCAGAACTGAGGAGGATCCAGCATGGCTGGTGGAGGAAACGCCATTCGTGGCAGCCGGGTCGGCGCCGGTCCCATGGGAGAGGCGGAGCGGGGCGAGGCTGCGCCCCGCCAGGCCGTCACCTACTTCTGCTCCCACGAGCACCGGTCGGTGATCACGTTCGCCGTGGAGGCGACCGCTCCGGAGTCCTGGGACTGCCCCAAGTGCGGCCTACCCGCCTCGCTCGACTCCGACAATCCGCCGCCGGCGCCCAAGATCGAGCCCTACAAGACGCACCTCGCCTACGTGAAGGAGCGCCGCTCCGACCAGGAGGCCGAGGTCATCCTCGACGAGGCGATCCAGCTGCTGCGCTCACGCCGCAAGTCCGGCGACATCATCTTCTGAGGCTCATCTGATGTGACGCGGTGCGGCGTCGAACGCCAGCTGCGTGATCCGGTGCTGCCCGCAGTGGCAGCGGTAGTAGACGACCATCCCTTCGCTGGTGTGGTGCCTCGACGCTACGTCCCAACGGTGCCGGTGTGCTTCGTGCATGGACCCATCGTGCTGTAATGGTCTTATGCGACTCAACCCTTACGGCGAGGATCCGGTCAGGTTCGGGCTCGACCTGCTCGAGCGACCACCGACGAGCCCGGACCAGCTCCGCACGCGGTGCCTCGAGGCCGGCGTCGCCGTCGCTGGGCATCGGCGGGTCACCAAGGTCGACGTGGCCACGGTCGAGGCGTTCCTCGGGCGCTGGGCGGAGGTGGTCGACGAGCAGGCGGAGACGACCCGGGCCGAGCTGCTCAACGACCTGCTGGCCACCACCGCGGCCTACCCCCGGCTGACCAACCACGTCGGCGACGGGTGGCACCTGCACTACCGCGCGCCCGAGCTGCCGGTCGGTGAGGTCGTGGCCGCGCTGGTGGCGGTCGGGACCGCCCTGCACCTCACCGGCCGCGGCATGCACCGGCTGGGTCGGTGCGCCGCCCCGGCCTGCGACCGCGCTTTCGGCGACTTCTCCCGGACCGGCCGTCAGCGCTACTGCGGCACCGCGTGCAGCAACCGCGACGCCGTACGCCGGCACCGCGAGCGCGCGAGGGCCACGACCTAGAGCGGCTAGAGGTCGCGGTGGATCTCGTCGAGACTGGGCGGCTCGTGGCGGTTCAGGCGGACGATCGCCACCGCCAGGCCGCCCCAGAGGATCAGCATGGCCACGATCATCATGATCACTGCCTCGATGCTCATCGGGCCTCCTCCGTCGTCAGGGTCGGTTCGTCGAGCGATGTCTCCGGCCGCCATCTGACGAACGAGGCGAGCACACCGAAGACGATCACCGCCACGGCCGAACCCCAGCCGACGCTGTTCAACAGCCACCGCGGATAGTCGCCGTAGGCCACGTCGATCTCGTCGAGGAAGCCGCGGACGAGCACGTAGGTCAGTGCCGCCGGAGTGATCACCGAGACGATGGCCATCCAGGTGCGGCCCAGCTTCAGTGACCCGTTCACGTTGTGGTGATCCGCGATCGTCCGCAGTGCCCGCACACCCCAGGCGACCACGAGCATGCTCACGACCGCGACCACGAGGATCCCGTACTGGTTGATGAAGTGGTCGAGGACGTCGAGGACGTACAGCCCGCTCGTGGTGCTGAACAGGGCGAGGCTGAGGACCGCGGCCGGGATGCCGACGGACAGCGTGGCGCCGAGCCGCGACAGCTCGAACTTGTCCCGCACCGCGGAGATCACCACCTCGATCACGCTGACCAGCGAGGTCAGGCCCGCGATCACCAGCGACGCGAAGAACAGGACGCCCATCAGGGCACCGGCTGGCGCCTCGCTGATGATGGCGGGGAAGGCGAAGAACGCGAGACCGACCCCGCCGCCCGCCGCGGCCTCTCCGATGGCGACGTTGTTGGCCTGGGCGATGAATCCGAGTGCGGCGAAGACGCCGATGCCGGCCAGCAGCTCGAAGCCGGAGTTGGCAAAGCCGACCACCATGCCGGACCCGGTCATGTCGGTCTTGCGGCCGACGTAGGACGCGTAGGTGATCATGATGCCGAAGCCGATCGACAGCGAGAAGAAGATCTGCCCGTAGGCCGCCGCCCAGACCCCTGGCTCGGTGAGGGCGTCCCAGTTGGGTGTGAAGAACGCGTCCAGGCCGGCTCCGGCCCCGTCCAGGGTGAGCGACTGGATCACCAGGATGAGGAAGATGATCACGAGCAGCGGGATGAAGAACAGGGCGGTGGCGCCGATGCCCTTCTGGACGCCGAAGCCCATGATCAGGAGGACTGCCACCCAGACGACGAGCAGCGGCACGAGCACGCCGGCCACGACGTCGGTGGTGATCTCGACATCGCCCGCGTGGAGGAACTCGCCGACGAAGAAGCCCGGAGGGTCGTCGCCCCAGGCCTTGTCCACTGAGAAGAAGGTGTAGCGCAACGCCCAGGCGATGACGACTGCGTAGTAGATCGCGATCAGGAAGCAGATGCCCACCTGCCACCAGCCGATGAACTCGGTGCCCCGACGCAGACGCGCGAACGACAGCGGCGCGGAGCCTCGGAACTTGTGGCCCAGGCCGTAGTCCATCAGCAGGAACGGCAGTCCTGCCGTCAGCAGGGCCACGAGGTAGGGGATCAGGAACGCGCCGCCGCCGTTCTCGTAGGCGACGTAGGGGAACCGCCAGATGTTGCCGAGCCCCACGGCCGAGCCGATCGCGGCGAGGATGAACACCTTCCGCGAGGAGAACGCGCCGCGCTTCGTTGCTTCTACGTCTTCCGAGGTCGTCACCCACGCATCCTGTCGCCAACGGGCAGGACCTGCAAGCCTGCGGCCCTCAGAGCCGGGACGCGGCCTCGCGGTCGAGGAACCAGACGGTTTCGTCGTGACCGGTCACGCCGCGGGCGGGTGTCTCGTGCACGTCGCCGTCCGTTGCCAGCGCCGCGGCCACGGCGCCGGCCTTGGCCTCGCCGCTGACCAGGAGCCAGACGGAGCGGGCGCGGTTGAGGGACGGGAACGTCAGGCTGATCCGCTCCGGCGGCGGTTTGGGCGAGTCGGTGACCGCGACCGCGATCCGGTCGCGTACGTCGACCTGGGGATGGCCCGGGAAGAGCGAGGCGACGTGGCCGTCGGGGCCGACACCGAGCATCACCACCTCGAACTCGCCGCTGCCCTGCGTGCGCACGGTCTCCTCGTACGCCGTGGCACCGGCCCCGACGTCGGCGGCGTCCGCGGTGGACGGCATCTCGTGCACCTGGGTGGCGCCGACGGCGTCGAGGAAGGCCTTCCTGGCGGCCAGCGCGTTGCGGTCCGGGGAGTCGGGTGCGACGAAGCGCTCGTCGCCCCACCAGACCACGACCCGCGACCAGTCCACCTCGGTGCCGGGCGAGCGCCGGGCCAGCTCGCGATGCACGGCCTCGGCGATGGTTCCGCCCGTGAGGGCGACGTGCGGCTCGTGCCCGGATGCCTGCGCGTCGGCGAGGCGGGTCAGCAGCTCGCCCGCGACTGCCGTCGCGAGAGCCTCGGCGTCGGGCTGGACCTCGATCCGCGGATCTGTCATGGCGTGATCCTCGACCTGCTCATGGACTTGATCGTCGCTGCGTACACGTCGTCCTCGTCGAGGCGGCGCAGCTCCTCGGCGAGCAGCTCGGGCAGCTTGCGCCGCTTCAGCGCGATCGGTCGGTCGGGCCGTCCGGGGGAGGTGAACGTCGCCAGCCGGCCGTCTCCTCGCGCGATCCGGATCGGCCCCTCCTTGGTCTCCATGACCACCTCGGTGATGCCGGGACCCTGCGTGCTGGACCGGGAGACGTCGACCTTCAGGCGGTGGTGCAGCCAGCCCGCGAGCAGGTCGGCACTCGGGCTGATCCGCTCGGCCCCGATCGAGGCCGCCGTGACCTTCAGCGGGTGCTGGTCGAGCGCCGCGGCCAGGAGGGCGCGCCACGGCGTGAGCCGGGTCCAGGCCAGGTCGGTGTTGCCGGCGACGTACGACGCGCACTGGACCGCCAGCGCCTTGGTCTTGCCACGGGTGACCTCGGCGGAGTCGGTGATCCGGCGCTTCGCCAGGGCGCCGAGCGGATCCGCCGCGGGGTCGTCGGGCGGCTCGTGCGGCCACCAGATCGCCACGGGGGAGTCGGGCAGGAGCAGCGGGAGCACCACCGACTCGGCGTGCCTGACCACCTCGCCCTCGAGCCGGATGATCGCGGCCTCGCCGCCGGTGCCGGCACCCGCGCCGACCTGCGCGTTGACCTCGGCCGCGCCGCGCCCGTCGCCCAGCACCACACCCAGCACCCGGGCGGGGTGCTCATGGGTGGCCTTGCGGGCGTTGGTCATGGCGTCCTCGGCGTGGTCCTCGTCGACGACCACGATCAGCGTCATCACCATGCCCATCGCCGGGCTGCCAGCACGGGTCCGGGCCCGCACGAACTCGGCGGCGATCTTCGACGAGCTGGTGTTGGTGAGTTCGATCATGGGCGCCTCCAGACGCGGCCGTCGCGGGCCAGCATCGCGTCGGCCGACTGCGGCCCCCAGGTGCCCGGTGCGTACTGCTCGGGCGACCCCTTCGCCTCCCAGCGCTCCAGGATCGGGTCGAGGATCTTCCAGGAGAGCTCGACCTCCTCGTGCCGCGGGAACAACGGCGGGTCGCCGAGCAGCACGTCGAGGATCAGCCGCTCGTAAGCCTCGGGCGACGCCTCGGTGAACGAGCCGCCGTACGCGAAGTCCATGTTGACGTCGCGGATCTCCATCTGGGTGCCTGGCACCTTCGATCCGAACCGCAGGGTCATCCCCTCGTCGGGCTGGATCCGGATCACCAGGGCGTTCTGGGTCAGGTCTTCGACCGAGTGCGCCGAGAACGGCTGGTGGGCCGCCCGCTTGAACACCACCGCGACCTCGGTGACCCGCCGGCCGAGGCGCTTGCCGGTGCGGAGGTAGAACGGGACCCCGGCCCAGCGACGGGTGTCGACGTGCAGCGTGATCGCCGCAAAGGTCTCAGTGCGCGACCTCGGCCCGATCCCTTCCTCCTCACGGAAACCCGGCACCTTGATCCCGCCGGCCCACCCTGCGGCGTACTGCCCGCGGGCGGTGGTGCGGTCCAGTCGCTTCGGCAGGCTGACGCTCGCGAGCAGCTTCTGCTTCTCCACGCGCAGCGCCTCGGCGTCGAACGACGTGGGCTCCTCCATCGCGACCAGTGACATCAGCTGCAACAGGTGGTTCTGGATGACGTCGCGGGCGGCGCCGATGCCGTCGTAGTAGCCCGCCCTGCCGCCGATGCCGACGTCCTCCGCCATCGTGATCTGCACGTGGTCGACGTAGTGGTTGTTCCAGAGCGGCTCGAACATCGTGTTGGCGAAGCGGGTGGCCAGGATGTTCTGCACGGTCTCCTTGCCGAGGTAGTGGTCGATCCGGAAGATCGACGACGGCGCGAACACGGCGTCGAGCGTGGAGTTGAGCTCACGGGCCGACTGAAGGTCGTGGCCGAACGGCTTCTCGACGACCACCCGGCGCCAGGCGTCGTCCGACTCCGCCAGCCCGTGCTCCTGCAGCTGCTGGGCGACGACCCCGAAGAACCCGGGCGGGATCGCGAGGTAGAAGGCGTGGTTGCCGCCAGTGCCGCGGACCTGGTCGAGCTCCTCGATGGTCCGCCGCAGGTTGTCGAAGGCAAGGTCGTCGTCGAAGTCACCCGGCACGAACCGGAACCCCTCGGCGAGCTGCTTCCACACCTCCTCTCGGAACTCCGTGCGGGCGTACTGCTTGACCGAGTCGTGCACGATCTGCGCGAAGTCCTGGTTGGCCCAGTCGCGTCGGGCGAAACCGGTGAGGCTGAACCCCGGCGGGAGCAGCCCGCGGTTGGCGAGGTCGTAGATCGCCGGCATCACCTTCTTGCGCGACAGGTCGCCGGTGACCCCGAACAGCACCAGGCCGCACGGACCGGCGATCCGGGGGAGCCGCCGGTCCTGGGCCTCTCGGAGTGGGTTGACGTAGGTCACCCAAGGACCTCTTGCACGAGGCCGAGGTCGGCGGGGCTGCTGACGTGCAGCCGCAGCACCGGCCGTCCCTTGTCGGCCAGCACCTGCCCGTCGCCGACCGCCTGGGCGGTGAGGAACTCGTGGAACGTGAACGGCCGGTCCGGCACGGCCAGGTCCGCCTCGGGCTGCCCGGTCACCTGCAGGTAGACACCGGTCGCCGGGCCGCCCTTGTGGTACTGCCCGGTCGAGTGCAGGAAGCGCGGGCCCCAGCCGAACGTCACCGGCCGCCCGGTGCGAGCCGCGAGGGCGTCGCGGACGTTGGCCAGCCCCGCGTCGCGGTGCCGGTCGAGGTAGGCCTGGACGGCGACGTAGCCGTGGTCGTGGTCGAGCTGGTCGAGCAGGCACGAGACCGCGGCCGAGACCGTGGTGGTGCCGGCGCGGAGCCAGCCCTCCGAGGCGTAGACCGTGACCGGGCCGTCGACGAAGACCGGCACCGGTGTCGAGCCACCGCCCTCGAGCATCTCCCGCGCGGCTGCCTTGGCGCTCTCGACGTCGGGCTGGTCGAACGGGTCGATGCCGATCACCCGGCCGGCCACGGCCGTCGCGAACTCCCAGAGCAGCAGCTGCCCGCCCAAAGGCGCGTCGACGCTGACCCCCCAGCCGGAGGCGGGCCGTACCGAGTCGAACACGAAGGGCTGGTTTCCGGGGCGAGGACCGTACGTCGCCAGCACCTCGTCGGGCGTGCTCGGCATGAAGTTGGGAGAGTGATGGGTGTCCACGACCACCGGCAGGATCCCCTTGCCGTCCTTGCCGGTCGACTCGGCGATCAGCTGCTCGGCCCAGTCACCGAAGTGCACGAACTTGGCGCCGGCGTTGGCCAGCACCACCTTGTCGACGCCGGCCAGGTTCGCCGCGCCGAGCAGCCCACCGAGCCGCAGCCCGGGGTTGTCCACCGAGTCGCTGACCAGCACGGTGTGCATGGCCGCGGACTCGTCGAGCAGGCCACCGATGTCGGCCCCGGCGAGTCCGCTCGGCACGAGGCCGAACGCCGTCAGCGCGGAGTAGCGGCCGCCCACGTCGGGGTCGGCGAGGAAGACCTGGTAGCCGGACGCGCGGGCCGACTTCTCCAGCGGCGAGCCGGGGTCGGTGACCACCACGAACCGGTCGGCCGGGTCGATGCCCGCGTCGACGAAGGCCTTCTCGAAGGCGCGGCGCTGGCTGTCGGTCTCGACGGTGCCCCCGGACTTGCTCGAGACCACCACCACCGCCTCGGCCAGCCGGTCCTCGATGGCGGACCGCACGAAGTCGGGGTCCGAGGAGTCGACGACCGTGAGCTGGGCGCCCATCGCCTCACAGATGTCCTCCGGGGCCAGCGACGAGCCCCCCATGCCGCACAGGACGATGTGGGTCAGCCCGCGGGAACGGAACTCGAGGCGGAGCCGCTCGATCTCGGCCACCAGCGGGCGGGACGTCTCGGCCAGGTCGACCCAGGCCAGCCGTTTGGCCGCCTCCTCCTCCGCAGCCGGGCCCCACAGCGTGTGGTCGCGCGCGGCCAGGCGGCTCGCCACCTGGTCGGCCACGAGCCGCTCGACCGTGTCGGCGAAGGCGCGCTCGTCGGGGTAGCCGAAGAAGAGCTCGTAGGTGTCACCCGAGACGGTGTTCCAGGCAGTCACGGGGCTGCTCATGCGCGGGCTTGCTCCATCTGGGCCTCGACGGTCGCGACCAGCTCGTGCCACGACTTCTTGAACTTGTCGACCCCCTCGACCTCGAGGGCGACCAGCACGTCGGCGAAGTCGATGCCGGCGGAGGCCAGCTCGTCGAACAGGGCCTGCGCCTCCTCGCCGCGGCCGGTGACCTTGTCGCCCTCGACCTCACCGTGGTCGGCGAACGCCTCCATGGTCTTCTCGGGCATCGTGTTGACGGTGCCGGCGACCACGAGCTCGGTGACGTAGAGCGTGTCGGGATAGGCGTCGTTCTTCACCCCCGTCGAGGCCCAGAGCGGGCGCTGCGGGTTGGCTCCTGCCTCGGCGAGGACCCGCCAGCGGTCGCTCGCGATGACCTCCTCGTACGCCGCGTAGGCCAATCGCGCGTTGGCGACCGCGGCCTTGCCGCGCAGGGCGAGTGCCTCGTCGGTGCCCAGGTCGTCGAGCCGCTTGTCCACCTCGGTGTCGACGCGGGAGACGAAGAACGACGCGACCGACTGGATCCGGTCGAGGTCGAGACCCGCGTCGCGGGCCTGCTCGAGCCCGGTGAGGTAGGCGTCCATGACCTCGCGGTAGCGGTCGATCCCGAAGATCAGGGTCACGTTGACGCTGATGCCCTCCGCGATGGCCGCCGTGATGGCGGGCAGCCCCTCCTTCGTGGCCGGGATCTTGACCAGGGCGTTCGGCTTGCCGACGGCCTGCCAGAGCGCCCGTGCCGAGGCGATCGTGGCCTCGGTGTCGTTGGCCAGGTCGGGCTCCACCTCGATCGAGACCCGGCCGTCTGCCGACTCGCCCTCGGCCAGGGGCGCGAGGACGTCGCAGGCGTTGCGGACGTCCTCGGTGGTGAGCTCGAAGATCACCTTGGTGACGTCGGCGCCGTCCCGGACCAGGCGGCGTACCTGGTCGTCGTAGCGCTCGCCCTCGGCGATCGCCGCAGCGAAGATCGTGGGATTGGTGGTCACCCCGACGACCGACTTGCTCTTCACGAGCTCGGCGAGGTTGCCGGTCTCGATGCGTTCGCGGGAGAGGTCGTCGAGCCAGATCGACACCCCCGCGTCCGCCAGTGCCTTGAGACGTTCACTCATCTGTTCCTCCTGAGGGTTGGCGTGTGGGGTGCCCGCGGAACCACCGGGTCAGCCGGTGGCGATCCGGATGCTGTCGCGGGCGGCGTCGGCCACGGCCTCCGCGGTGATGCCGTACTCCTGGTAGATCCGTGCGTAGTCGGCCGAGGCGCCGTAGGTCTCGACAGAGACGATCCGACCGTGGTCGCCGACGATCTCGCGCCAGCCCTGGGCGATGCCGGCCTCGACCGACACCCGGGCCTTCACGGTCGGGGGGATCACGGTCTCGCGGTAGGCCTCCTCCTGCGCGTCGAACCACTCCCGGCACGGCATCGAGACCACGCGGGCCCGGATGCCGTCGGCCGCGAGCTGCTCACGGGCGGCGACGGCGAGCTGGACCTCGGAGCCCGTGCCGACCAGGACCACGTCGGGCAGGCCGTCCTCGACGTCCTGCAGGACGTAGCCGCCGCGGTGCACGTTGGAGGTGTCGGAGAACCCTTCCTCGCCGCGCGGGAAGACCGGCACGTTCTGCCGGGTCAGCGCGATGCCGGCCGGCCGGTCGGTGTGTTCGATCACGGCCTTCCAGCAGGCGGCGGTCTCGTTCGCGTCCGCGGGGCGTACGACGTCGAGGCCGGGGATGGCGCGGAGCGCAGCGAGGTGCTCGATCGGCTGGTGGGTCGGTCCGTCCTCGCCGAGCCCGATCGAGTCGTGTGTCCAGACGTAGATGACCGGCGCCCCCATCAGCGCGGCCAGCCGCACCGCGGGGCGCATGTAGTCGGAGAACGTCAGGAACGTGCCGCCGAAGACGCGGGTACCGCCATGGAGCGCGATGCCGTTCATGATCGAGCCCATGGCGTGCTCTCGGATGCCGAAGTGGAGCACCCGGCCGGCGTAGGGGTCTCCCTTCCACATCGCGCTGGAGCGCTCCCTGGGCAGGAACGAGAGCGCCCCCTCGATCGTGGTGTTGTTGGACTCGGCCAGGTCCGCGGAGCCTCCCCAGAACTCGGGCAGCTGCTCGGAGATGGCGCCGATCACCGCGCCCGAGGCCTTCCGAGTGGCTACCCCCTTCGGGTCGGCCGCGAAGGTCGGCAGCTTGTCGGCCCACCCATCGGGAAGCGACCGGGTCTGGATGCGCTCGAACAGGGCCACGTCGGCCGACGGCTTGGTGGTCCAGTGGCGGAACGCCTCTTCCCACTCGGTCTGTGCGACCTTGCCCCGGGCGACCGCCTCGCGGGTGTGCTCGAGCACGCCCGTGGGGATCTCGAAGGTCTGCT
>JALZCZ010000345.1 GCA_030862825.1 Actinomycetota bacterium
CGTCGGCGCCGGCCGGGTCACCAAGATCACCAAGTGATCTGACCTCACGCTTCGCCCGAGAGGCCCCGTTCCCGCAAGGGAGCGGGGCCTCTCGCACGAAGAGCGTGCTGAGGGATCCGTCCGGCAACGCGCCGCGATGCCAGCACGCTGGCGGCGTTGCCGTCGCTCGACCTGCCGCAGCATGCCTGCACGCCGGCGCCCTGCCCTCGCACGCCCCTCGCGACGCTCGCATCGAACGCCTTCTTCCGCACACTCCTAGAGAATGGGCCCATGGACATGATCCCCGTACGTGACTCCCGCTCGATGCTCGAGCGGATGCAGGCAGGTGACCTCTACCAGGCCGACGACCCGGAGATCGCGGACCTCGCGGCGGGCGCCCACGAGCGGATGGCGGCGTACAACGCGAGCGCGCCGGGGGACCGGGAGGCGCGGCGCCGGCTGCTCGCCGAGCTGCTCGGTGAGGTCGGCGAGGGAACCGAGCTGCGGCCGCCCGTGTACGTCGACTACGGCACCAACATCCGGGTCGGGTCAGGCTCCTTCGCCAACTTCGGGTTGGTCGCCCTCGACGTCGCGGCGATCACCATCGGCGACGACGTGCAGATCGGGCCCAACGTCCAGCTGCTCACCCCCACCCACCCGGTCGAGCCGACCCCACGCCGCGAGAAGTGGGAGGCGGCGAAGCCGATCACCATCGGCGACAACGTGTGGCTGGGTGGCGGTGCGATCGTGCTGCCCGGCGTCAGCATCGGCGACAACACCGTCGTGGGCGCCGGCGCGGTCGTCACGAAGGACCTGCCTGCAGACGTGATCGCGGTCGGCAACCCGGCCAAGGTGATCGGCAAGATCGGCGAGGGCCGAGGGTGACCGAGGGGCATCCTCCCTCCCGGCCGCACCAGAAGCTGACTCCGGACGGCCGCCGGATGCGCGAGGTGCTCAGCTACTCGCGACGCGGCAGCCGCTTCACGCCCCGCCAGGCGCAGGCCTGGGCGGCGCACCAGGGGCGCTGGGTGATCCCCGACGAGGCGGTCGACGACCCCGGCTTCTCCTGGGCGGCCTGGTTCGGCCGGGAGGCGCCGATGATCGTCGAGATCGGCTCCGGCGTCGGTGAGGCCACCGCCGTCCTCGCCGCGGCCCGGCCGGACCACAACGTGGTGGGCCTCGAGGTGTGGCGGCCGGGCATCGCCGACACCCTGTGGCGGCTGGCCGACGCCGGCGCGGACAACGTCCGGCTCTGCGGGGTCGATGCCATCTGGACGATGGAGCACCTGGTCGAGCCGGACAGCCTGGCCGGGCTGTGGACCTTCTTCCCGGACCCGTGGCCCAAGCAGCGGCACCACAAGCGCCGCTTGGTCACCAGCCGCTTCGCCGGCCTGGCCGCCTCCCGGCTCCGGCCCGGCGCCGAGTGGCGGCTGGCCACCGACTGGGCCCACTACGCCGACCAGATGCGCGCCGTCCTCGACGCCGAGCCCTCCCTCGAGGGTGGCATTGTCGACCGGTGGGCGGAGCGCCCGGTGACCAGGTTCGAGCGCAAGGGCATCGAGGCCGGCCGCGAGATCGTCGACCTCGCCTACCTACGCCGTTAGCTAGGCGTTGTCCGGTCCCGCGATGTTGACCATCCAGGCGACGCCGTAACGGTCGACGCACATGCCGAACTCGTCGCCCCACATCTGCTTCTCGAGCGGCACGGTGACCGTGCCGCCGTCGCTCAGCGCGGTCCAGTAGCCACGCAGCATCTCGGCGTCGTCGCCGCTGAGGCTGATCGAGTGGTTGTTGCCGGGGGAGAGGGTCTGTCCCGGCGCCGGGTCGGCGGCCATCAACGTGAAGCCGGCGTCGGTCTCGAGCTGACCGTGCATGATCTGGTCGGCCTTCTCGGGCGGCCCGCCGAACTCCGCGAACGTGTTGACGGCGACCTCGCCGCCGAAGACACCGTGGTAGAAGTCCAGCGCCTCGCGGGCGTTGCCGTCGAAGGTGATGTAGGGGTTGAGCCGTGACGTCATGACCTGCTCCTGGGTAGTGGTGGTCGTCCGGTTCGGACGCTAGCCCCGGCCGCCGACACAGGCCAGGGGCAGACGGGATGGCGCGATCTCGTGCCCACCTGGCGGCCGTCGGCCTGCCGCTGGGTCACTGGCGAACCTAGGCTTGGGTGATGACCGCCACCGTCGAGCGCCTGCCGAGCACCCGGCGGCTGCATCGCGCCTGGTTCGTCGCCGCGATCACGATGGGTGCCCTGGTCGCGGCGGCGGGGTTCCGATCGTCGACCGGCGCCCTGCTGGAGCCGCTCGAGGAGGACTTCGGCTGGTCGCGCGCCACGACCAGTGGCGCGGTCAGCCTCAATCTGATCGTCTACGGCCTGACCGCGCCGTTCGCGGCCGCGCTGATGGAGCGGTTCGGCATCCGCCGGGTGGTGGTCTGCTCGCTCGCCCTGGTGGCGGCCGGATCGGGCCTCACGCTGGTGATGACCGCGGCGTGGCAGCTCTGGCTGCTCTGGGGGATCGCGGTCGGGGTCGGCACCGGCGCGCTCGCCCTGGTCTTCGGCGCGATCGTCGCCAACCGCTGGTTCGTCAAGCACCGCGGCGTGGTGATGGGCGTCTTCTCCGCGGCCGGCGCCAGCGGTCACCTGATCTTCCTGCCCGCCATCGCGCACCTCGCCGACGGCCCTGGCTGGCGCTGGGCCTCGGGCACCGTCACGGCGTTCGCGCTCCTGCTGGTGCCGCTGGTGCTGCTGCTCATGCGGGACCGGCCGACGGACGTCG
>JALZCZ010000413.1 GCA_030862825.1 Actinomycetota bacterium
TCGTCCGCCCGCGCCACCGCCACCGGCGTACGCCGTCGCGCCGGACCACGCCCGCGCGCGGCCTTCTCCACCGATCGGGCGTAGCGGTCGAGCTGGGCCGCCTGGAGCAGCAGATCGCGGCGGGTGACCCGGCCCCGGCGCGGCATGCCGTCGCCGCCACCGGTGCCCTGCCCGATCCCGTAGGCGCCGTCGAAGGCGCCCGCCAGCACGAGCCGCTCGGTGACCGGCCGGGAGACCCGGGCGCGGTGCCAGAAGTCGGTGAGCGACTGGTAGGGCCGGGCGGCCACGATCCGCTCGACCTCGCCCTCGTTGATCCCCTTGACCTCGGCCAGCGCGAGCCGGATGCCGTAACCGAGTGGCGACTGGTCGACCCGCTGCTCCACGACGTACTCCTTCTCCGAGGCGTCGACGTCGAGACCGAGGATGGTGATGTCGTGGCGCCGGGCGTCCTCGAGGATCAGCCGCTTGGGGTACATGCCGGGGTCGTGGGTGAGCACGCCGGCCAGGAAGTGCGCCGGCCAGTGGGTCTTCAGCCAGGCGGACTGGTAGGTCGGCAGCGCGAACGCCGCGGCGTGGGCCTTGCAGAAGCCGAACGACGCGAACGCCTCGAGCACCTTCCAGATCTGCTCCACGACCGGCAGTGGGTAGCCGTTGCCGAGCGCCCGGGGGAAGAACCACAGCTTGGTGTCCGCCATCCCCTCCACGTCACCGAGGGCGCGCCGCCGCTCGTCGGCCTCGGCGTAGTCGATGCGGGCGAACCGGGCGATGATCTCGATCACCTGCTCGTGGAAGACCACGACGCCGTAGGTCTCCTCGAGGATCGGGCGCAGGTCGGGGTGGAGGTAGTGCGCCTCCCTCCAGCCCTGCTTGACCTCGAGGTAGGGGGTGACCATGTCGCTCTTGACCGGCCCTGGCCGGAACAGCGAGATGTCGGTGATGATCTGGCCGAAGGTGTCGATGCCGGACTTGCCGACCAGCTCCCGCTGTCCTGGCGACTCGATCTGGAAGACGCCCAGCGTGCGCGCCGAGCTGATCATCCGGTAGGTCGGCTCGTCGTCGAAGGGCACCTGCTCCTCGTCGTCGAGGTCGATCTCGACGCCGTCGACCCGCTTGATCTCGGCCACCGCATGTGCCATCGAGGACTGCATCCGGATGCCGAGCACGTCGAGCTTGAGCAGGCCGAGGTCCTCGACGTCGTCCTTGTCGAACTGGCTCATCGGGAAGCCTGCGAAGCTGGCCTCCACCGGGGTCCGGTCGAGCAGGGTGGCGTCGGAGAGCAGCACGCCGCACGGGTGCACCGCAATGTGGCGGGGCAGGCCGTCGAGCCGCTCGACGAGCTGGAACATCAGGTCGAGGTCGGCCTCGCCCAGGCCGCCGGCCCGCAGCTCGGGCAGCTCGCGCAGCGCGATCCGCGCGTCGCGGGCCCGGATGTGCGGGAAGGCCTTGGCGATCGCGTCGATCTCCCCTGGCGGCATCCCGAGCGCGGCGCCGACGTCACGCACGGCATGGCGCACCCGGTAGGTGTCCATCATCGAGACGCAGACGCACCGCTCGCCGCCGAAGCGGTCGAGGATCGCCTCGTAGACCTCCAACCGCCGCGCCGACTCGACGTCGACGTCGATGTCGGGCAGCGCACCGCGCCGCGGCGAGAGGAACCGCTCCATCAGCAGCCCGTGGCGGATCGGGTCGACGCCCGAGACTCCGAGCAGGTAGTTGACCAGGCTGCCGGCACCCGACCCCCGCGCCGCGACCCGCACGTTCATCTCCCGGATCAGGTCGGTGACGTCGGCGACGGTGAGGAAGTACGACGCGTAGCCGAGTCCGCGGATCATCTCCAGCTCGTCGTCGAGCCGCTTCCAGAGCACCTGCCGCGGCGCCGAGCCGTAGCGGTCGCCGAGCGCCCCCTCACACCGCCGACGCAGTGCGACGTCGGCGCTCGCGTCGTCGGTCAGCAACGTGAACTCCGGGAAGTGCACCTCCCCCAGGCCGAGGTCGCCGCGCGGGTCGAGGGCGCACCTGTCGGCGACCTTGCGGGTGTCGGCCAGCAGTCGGGTGGCGTCGCGCTCGCCCAGCCCGCCGACCCGGCAGATCTCCTCGGCGATCTCGTGCATCTGCTTGCCGGACTTGAGGAAGCCCTCGGCGTTGGCCCGGTCGACATGCCGCCGGTCGAGCGCGACCAGCCGCCGGGAGGCGTCGAGGACGTCGACGGTGACCGCGTCGCGCCGGTCGGCATAGCGGACGGCGTTGCTGAGCACGGTGGTCAGGCCCGCCTGGCGGGCGACGCCGGCCATCCGGGCGGCGTGGGGGCTGGTGCCGGGACCCCAGCCCTCCCGACGGCCGGCCGCGCCACCGGGTAGACGGTGGGAGACCAGCTCGACCACCAGGTGCGAGCGCGGTACCAGCTCGCGCCACGGAGCGAGGGCGGCCAGCGCCAGGTCGTCGCGGCGGCGGGTCGCGGCCACCCCGACCGCGGAGGCCGGGCCGAGCAGCACCATCAGGTCGCCACTGGCCAGCAGCTCGGCCACGCCGTCGGGCGGGTCGGTGAGATCGAGGACGGGACTCCCCCGCTCCCCGGCCAGGTGGGTCGCCGAGATCAGCCGACAGACGGCCGCCCAGCCGGCCCGACCCCCGCGGTTGTCGGCGCCGGCGAGCAGGGTGACCCGGGGCAGGCCGCCGCGCTCGGCGGGCAGGTCGCGGTAGGCGCCACCACGGGTCGGCGTCCGGGTGGCCGGCTGCGCGCCGACTGTGTCGCTCGAGTCCAGGTAGGCGAGGTCGACGCCGAGCACCGGCCGGATCCCCGCCTGGAGGCAGACCTTGGCGAACTTCACCGCGCCGTAGGTGCCGTCGCGGTCGGTCAGCGCGAGGGTGTCCATCTCCTGCTCGGCCGCCCGCTCCACCAGGACGTGGGGGTGCGAGGCGCCGTACTGCAGGGAGTAGCCCGACGCCACGTGGAGGTGGACGAAGGGGTCGGACATGAAGGGGCTCCTCGGGCTCAGCCGGCTCGACCCCTGCTGTCGTTCGAACAGTTGTTCGAACGACATCCAGTGTACGACGCCACCGACGGGACCGGTCAACCGGTTCCGCGGCCGTATATTCGACTGATGCCGCCGACGGCACCCGTCACATCTCCCGCTCCTCGATCGTCCTGTCGACCATGACCGACAGGATCGCCGTCGCCTGGGACGAGGACCGCCGCTACCTGCTCGCCGTCGCCTCCCGGATCCTCGCCGGCGGCACCGAGGCCGAAGACGTCGTCCAGGACGCGTTCGCCCGACTCGCGGTCCAACGGGTCGAGGAGATCGACGATCTCCGGGCCTGGCTGGTGGTCGTGGTGCGGCGGCTGGCGCTCGATCGGCTGGGTTCCGCCCACTACCGCCGGTCCGTCCCGATCACCGACGATCCGGCCGTCCCGGACGAGCCGGGCGTGCTCGCACCCGACCCCGCGGACCGGGTCACCCTCGACGACGACGTACGCCGTGCCTTCGGCGTCGTGCTGGACCGGCTGTCACCGGCGGAGCGCACGTCGTTCCTGCTGCACGACGTCTTCGGCTTCCCGTTCGAGGCCGTCGCCGACCTGGTCGGGCGGACCCCGGCGGCGTGCCGGCAGCTGGCCAGCCGGGCCCGCCGGTCGATCCGCGAGCGAAAAGCCGCGGAGTCCACGATGGTCGACGCGGAGGCCCGGACCGTCGCCGAGCGGTTCGCGGCCGCCTGCGCCGGCGGTGACCTCCAGGCGTTGCTGCGCGAGCTCGACCCCGGAGTGTCCGGCTGGGCCACCGTCGACGGCCGCCGGGTCGGTTTCGCGGAGGGGGCCGACCGCGTCGCGGAGCGGACGCTGCTCTTCCTCGGCCCGCAACGAGGCACGGAACTGCTGGCGCTCCCGCTCGAGGCCGGCATGGCGGTCCTCGCCACCCGGCGCGCGCACCCGGTGGCCGTGGTCCGTCTCGACATCGAGCACGGCAAGGTGCACCGGATGCACGCGATCGTGCTGCCGGCGTAACCGAGCCGCGATCGACTCGGGGGCGCTGACTTCCGGTCGCCACTACCGTGGAGCGGTGGCCATGGAGGTCGACCCGCAGGACCCACTCGGGGCGGCTCGCGCTGCACTGAGACGACGCGACTACGCCGCCGCCTACCGGACCCTGCACGAGGCGCGGGCGAAGGCCGGGCTCCAGCCGGACGACCTGGCGCTGCTCGCCGATGCGGCCTGGTGGCTGGGCCGGATCTCCGAGTGCCTCACCATCACCGAAGAGCTGCACCGCCGCTATCTCGTCGACGGAAAGGTCGAGCGAGCGGCACTGCAGGCGCTGGACCTCGGCGGCGTCTGGATGATGCGCGGCGAGTACACCCTGGCCTCCGGATGGCTCGGTAGGGCACGCCGTCTGCTCGAGGGGCAGCCGCGCGGGCGCGGTCACGGACTGCTGAGCTACATCGACGCCTGTGGGGCGGTGGAGGAGGGCCGCTTCGACGAAGCCCGCAGCGCTGCCCGCGACCTGCGGCAGCTCGGTGCCGACCTCGATGACGACACCTTCACGGCGCTCGGCCTGCTGGTGGGCGGGCTCGCCGAGATCCGCTGTGGCCGACTGCGGGAAGGGTTCTCCCTGATGGACGAGGCGATGCTCCCGGTGATGGCCGACCGGGTAGCGCCGGAATGGGCGGGCAACATCTACTGCACGATCATGGCCACCTGCTACGACCTGATGGACCTGCCTCGCGCCCGGGAGTGGACGCGGGCGACCGAGAAGTGGCTGACCGGCTTCTCCGATGCCGTGATGTTCCTGGGCGTGTGCCGGGCCCACCGCCTCCAGCTGCACGCCGTCGAGGGGGCCTGGGCGGAGGTCGAGCAGGAGGCGGCGGTGGTGGAGCGTGACCTTCTCGACCTGAACCTCGGGGCACTGGCCGAGACGGCGTACCAGCTCGGCGAGACGTTCCGCCAGCGCGGCCTGCACGACCGGGCCGCCGCGAGCTACGCGCTGGCTGCCGAGCGCGGGCGTGACCCGCAGCCCGGCGCGGCGCTGTTGCAGCTTGGATCGGGCGACCTCGAGGGCGCCTGGTCCGCGATCACTGCCGCGGTGACCGGATCCGCTCCGGACACCTTCGCGTGCGCCCGGCTGCTGCGCGCACAGGTGGAGATCGGGCTCGCCGCCGGACATGTCGGCGCCGCCGGCGCGGCCGCGGCCCACCTCGAGGACATCCGCGACAGGTTCCGCACTCCCGGTTTCGCCGCGTGGGCCGACCAGGCCCGAGGGGCGGTGCTGCTGGCCGAGGGCCGCGCCTCCGAAGCCGTGGCACCCCTGTCCCTCGCCGCCGGAAGCCTCCGGCAGATGGGCGCCGTGTACGACGCCGCGACCGCCGAGCTGGTGCTCGCCTCCGCCCACCGTGCGGCGGGAGATTCTGACGCCGCGCAGGCCCACGAGGTGGCCGCGAGGGCCGCCTTCGAGCGCCTCGGTGTGCCGACTCCTCGGGTCGCGGTCGTCGGCTCTCGGCCACTGCCCGGCGGCCTGACCGAGCGCGAGGCCGAGGTACTGGCCCGCGTCGTCACGGGCGCCTCCAACCGGGACGTCGCGGCCAGCCTGTCCATCAGCGAGGCCACGGTCCGTCGCCATCTGGCGAACATCTTCGCCAAGCTGGGCGTGAGCTCCCGCACCGCCGCGGCGGCCTGGGCGCACGAGCACGGGCTGTAGGAGTCACCTACATCATTCGGCCCATGCCCGGCCGGAAACTTCGCTGTCTGGTGGATGCCGGGCGATGCGGCCGCGTCCTAGCGTCGAAGGACGCGGACGCCATTTCGCCACCGACTCGAGGAGCATGCGATGACCACCATGGAAGAGGCCACTTCGGGAACCACCACGGAACCCGACCCCGCCGCCGTCGAGGCGTTCGGCGACCGGATGATCGGGATCGTCAACGACGCCTGCGCCGCCCTGATGACGAGCATCGGGCACCAGACCGGCCTGTTCGCCACGATGGCCGGGCGACCACCGTCGACCAGTGCCGAGGTCGCCACCGCCGCCGGGCTCGACGAGCGCTACGTGCGCGAATGGCTGGACGCCCTGACCACCGCGCGGGTGCTGGTGCACGACCCGGCCGGCGCCGCCTACTCCCTTCCCGCAGAGCACGCCGCGTGGCTGACCGACGACGCCGGACCCGACAACCTGGCCCGGCTGACGGTCACGCTCCCGATGATCTTCGAGGTCGAGCAGGGCATCGTGCGCTGCTTCCGCGAGGGCGGCGGCCTCTCCTACGACGACTACCCCCGCTTCCACGAGCTGATGGCCGACGAGAGCCGCGCGACGGTCGACGCCACGCTCCTCGACGCGGTGGTGCCCCTCGTCGACGGGCTGGCAGATCGACTCCGCGACGGCATCGACGTCGCCGACATCGGGTGCGGCAGCGGGCACGCGATCAACGTGCTGGCGGCGGCGTACCCCAACAGCCGGCTGACCGGCTACGACTTCTCCCCGGAGGCGATCGCCGCGGCCAGGGCCGAGGCGACGACGCTGGGACTGACGAACGCCCGCTTCGAGGTGCAGGACGTCGCCACGCTGGACGCGGTCGGTGCCTACGACCTGATCACGGCCTTCGACGCGATCCACGACCAGGCACACCCGGCGCAGGTGCTGACCGGCGTCGCGCGTGCGCTGCGCGACGACGGGACGTTCCTCCTGGTGGACGTCAAGGCATCCAGCAACGTCGCGGACAACCTCGAGCACCCGTTGGCGCCGCTCATCTACACCATCTCCACGATGCACTGCATGAGCGTCTCCCTCGGCCTCGGCGGAGACGGCCTCGGAACCGCGTGGGGCGAACAGCTCGCCGTCTCGATGCTCCGCGACGCGGGCTTCGTCGACATCGAGATCTCCACCGTCGAGGCCGACCCGCTCAACAACTACTACGTCTGCAGCCGCTGACCGGTTGCGGCTGGTCAGTCGGGGGTCTGCGTGGACTCGTGCCGCGTCTTCTCGGGGTCGTCGGTGCGCTCGTCGGAGTCCGAGAGGATCGCCTCTGCCTGGCGGTGGGGGTCGTCGCTGCCGGCCTCCTGCTCCTCGGGGAGCAGCTCCGATCGGCGTTCGACCCGGTCGTGATCAGGCGATTCGGTCATAACTCGAACCTACAACCGGTCACGACACGTGCCGGACCACCAGCTGGGCCCGGAGCGGGGCGTGCGGCACCAGCCCCAGCGCCTGCTCGACCACGGCCAGGAACCGGTCGGCATCGCGGACCAGGTCGTCCGCCTCGCGCTCGGTGACCGCCCGGGTCGACCCGGCCTCGGCGGCCGCGCGCTTCGAGGCGCCCGCCGCGAAGAAGCGGGCCCACTCGGCAAGCTCGGGGGCGACCTCGGACAGCAGCACCCACGCGTTCTTCTGGGTACGCCGCCGGGCCGGCGCCGGCTGCGCCCGGGCCGCCAGCAGCGCGGCCGCCGCGCGCAGTGCCGCCACGTGGGCACAGGCGTAGCGGGTGGCGGCCTCGGTCGCGACGATCGCCTCGCTCAGCGACTCGGCCGCGCGGGCGAGGTAGGAGTGGGTGGTGGCAGGGAGCGCATAGGGATTGGCGTCGGCGTGGTGGTCGGTCATGGCAGCCCTCTCAGTCCGTGCAGGCGACGAGCTGCCAGCGGCCGTCGGACCAGTCGAAGGAGAGGTCGAAGACCCCGCTGATGTCGCCGTCGTCCTGGCCGTCGCCCGGGTCGGCCTTGCTGGGCGGCATCCTGCGGCCGGCCTCGACCCGCCAGAGCTCGCGCTCGGTGAGCAGGTCGCCGACCGTGGCGCCCGCGCCGTCGTGGTCGGTGGTGCGGCCCCACCAGGGGCTCGTCTCCACCCAGTGCGCGAGCACCGCGCGCACCTTCCAGAGCCGGCCGTGCCAGAGGAACTGCTCGGGCCCCTCCATCCCGACATCGGGGACCCAGCCCCTGCGAACCTCCACCTGGTCGGCGTACCGCCGCATCGCCACCACCACCTCTCGCACCGCCTCACGCGCCCGGGTTGCCGGCGGGGGCGGGGGTCGAGGTCACCCCCGCCGGCGGGTTCGAACATGTGTTCGAACACCTCGAAGGTACACCCCTCCCCCGACAGCGCGTCAAGGCCGGATCCGGAGGAGCTGTCAGGCGTCGGCGGCCAGGAACGGGCCGCGCACGTAGGCCGTGGTGGCGGGGTGCCAGAGGTGGAAGAGGAGCACCGCGTTGTAGCCGAGGGAGACGACGGCGCAGGCCACGAACACCGCTGGCGGCTCGGTGCGCAGACCGGCCAGGGTCGAGACGACGATGAAGAGCACGGTCGCCGCCAGCGAGTGCCGCGCCCAGTTGTGGCCGCCGCGCAGGAAGGGCACCAGCGTGAGGATCAGCCCGCCGACGACGACGTACGACACGATCACGACCGGCACGAAGGCCGGCTGCTTGATGGCGGAGTCGGGCGGGTGTCCTGCGCTCCACGCTTCGGCCAGCTCCTGGCGGAAGACGACCACCAGCACGGTGACGACCAGGCCCACCAGGACCAGGCCCCAGAGGAGCAGCACTGCCCGGTCGACCGACGCCGGTCGCTGGAGCGGCTGGTCCTGCGGGGCAGGTG
>JALZCZ010000349.1 GCA_030862825.1 Actinomycetota bacterium
GACCATGGCCGAGGCCAGGTCGATGACATTGGAGGCGCTCGGCTCGCTGCCCCCGGGCGAGGTGCTGGCCTCCGCGACCGGCACGCCGTCGCTGATCGCCCGGGTCGCCTGGGAGCGACCGCGCCGGCCGCGCAGTCGCGCCGACCAGGTGGCATGGACGGTCACCGAGGCAGCGTCGCTCGGGGTGACTGGACTGGGCGGGCTGACGGCGTACTCCCGTGCGCTGCTGAACGGCGACGACCCGGCACCGCTGCTCCGCGGACTGCTGCCACACCCGGTGGACCACGTGCTGATCCAGGCCGACCTGACCGCGGTCGCACCCGGACCGCTCGAGACCGATCTGGCGCGCCGGCTGCAGCTGCTCGCCGACGTGGAGTCGCGCGGCGGGGCGACGGTCTACCGGTTCACACCGGGGTCCGTGCGCCGGGCCCTCGACGTGGGGTGGACCGCCGCGGAGGTTCACGAGTTCCTCGGCACGGTGTCGCGGACGCCGGTGCCACAGCCGCTCACCTACCTCGTCGACGACACCGTGCGCACCTTCGGCAGCATCCGGGTCGGCCAGGCCGAGTCGTTCCTGCGCGCCGACGACGAGCACGCGCTGACGGAGCTCCTGCACCACCCGAAGGCCTCGGCCCTGGGCCTGCGTCGACTGGCGCCAACGGTGCTGGTCAGCAACACGCCCATCGACGTCCTGCTGCCGCGGCTGCGAGAGCTGGGTGCCGCGCCGGCGGTGGAGGCGGCCGACGGCACCGTGCGGGTGACCCGTCCGGACCTGCTGCGCGCGCGCACGCCCCGCGACCAGCGCGCCGCGCCGCGGGAGGTGCGTCAGACCGCCCGGATCGCCTCGGTGGTCACCGCGGTCCGCTCCGGCGACCGGGTCGCCGCCGCCCGCCCCGCCTCGGCACCGACGCTCACGCCGAGCGGCTCGCTGGTGGCGCTGCGCGAGGCGGTGGAGGCGGGGACGACGGTGCTGATCGGCTACGTCGACAACCACGGCAGCGCGACCGACCGGATCGTCGACCCGCTGTCGGTCGAGGGTGGCCAGCTCACCGCCCACGACCACCGCTCGGATGACGTACGGACCTTCGCGGTGCACCGGATCACGACCGTCAAGCCGTTGGACTCCGCCACGTAGGTCGTGGTGGGCTGCTGCGTGCGGGCGGACCGTCCGGCGATGCCAGGCGGAGACCGGCCGGTCCGTACGCTTGCCAGGTGCATGACGGCCCCCTCATCGTCCAGTCGGACAAGACCCTGCTGCTGGAGATCGACCACGAGCAGGCGCAGGACTGCCGCAAGGCGATCGCGCCGTTCGCGGAGCTCGAGCGGTCGCCGGAACACATCCACACCTACCGGCTGACGCCGCTCGGCCTCTGGAACGCGCGCGCCGCCGGCCACGACGCGGAGCAGGTGGTCGACACGCTGCTCACCTACAGCCGCTACTCCGTCCCGCACTCGCTGCTCGTCGACGTGGCCGAGACGATGGCCCGCTATGGGCGGCTACGGCTGGAGAAGCACCCGGTGCACGGGCTGGTGCTGTCGAGCACCGACCGCCCGGTGCTCGAGGAGGTGCTGCGGGCGAAGAAGGTCGCGGGCATGCTCGGTGCCCGCGTCGACGACGACACGGTGCTGGTCCACGCCTCCGAGCGCGGCAACCTCAAGCAGGCGCTGCTCAAGCTGGGCTGGCCGGCCGAGGACTTCGCCGGCTACGTCGACGGCGAGGCACACGCGATCGCGCTCGACGAGACCGAGTGGCACCTGCGCGACTACCAGCGCGACGCCGCCGAGTCGTTCTGGCACGGCGGCTCCGGAGTGGTGGTGCTCCCCTGCGGCGCCGGCAAGACGCTCGTCGGCGCAGCCGCGATGGCCCACGCGCAGGCGACCACGCTGATCCTGGTCACCAACACCGTGAGCGCCCGGCAGTGGAAGGACGAGCTGATCCGGCGTACGTCGCTCACCGCGGAGGAGATCGGCGAGTACTCCGGCTCGGTCAAGGAGGTGCGCCCGGTCACCATCGCGACCTACCAGGTGATGACCACCCGCCGGAAGGGCGTCTACTCGCACCTCGAGCTGCTCGACGCCCGCGACTGGGGCCTGATCATCTACGACGAGGTGCACCTGCTCCCCGCCCCGATCTTCCGGATGACCGCCAACCTCCAGGCGCGCCGCCGGATCGGCCTGACCGCGACCCTGGTGCGCGAGGACGGCCGCGAGGGCGACGTCTTCTCCCTGATCGGCCCGAAGCGGTACGACGCCCCGTGGAAGGACATCGAGGCGCAGGGATGGATCGCGCCGGCCGACTGCGTCGAGGTGCGGGTGACCCTCAACGACTCCGAGCGCCTCGCGTACGCGACCGCCGAGCCCGAGGACCGTTACCGATTGGCGTCGACCTCCGCCACGAAGACCCGTGTGGTGGAGCGACTCGTCGAGCAGCATCGAGGCGAGCAGATGCTCGTGATCGGGCAGTACCTCGACCAGCTCGACGACCTCGGTGCGCGCTTGGACGCGCCCGTGATCAAAGGCGAGACAACGGTGAAGGAGCGTGAGCGGCTCTTCGA
>JALZCZ010000394.1 GCA_030862825.1 Actinomycetota bacterium
TAGATCATCAGCTTGCCGACCAGCGGCTCACCCATGCCGGTCAGCATCTTGATGGCCTCGTTGACCTGGATCGAGCCGATGGAGGCGCAGAGCACGCCCAGCACGCCGCCCTCGGCGCAGGAGGGGACCATGCCCGGGGGCGGGGGCTCCGGGTAGAGGCAGCGGTAGCACGGGGCGTCGTCGGTCAGGGTCGGCGCGAACACCGACGCCTGCCCGTCGAAGCGGTAGATCGAGCCCCAGACGTACGGAATGCCCAGGAAGTACGCCGCGTCGTTGACCATGTAGCGGGTCGCGAAGTTGTCGGTGCCGTCGACGATCAGGTCGTAGCCCTCGAAGACCTGCAGCACGTTGTCGTTGTCGAGGCGCTCCTCGTGCAGGATCACGTTGACGTAGGGGTTGATCTCGGCGATCGACTCCTTGGCGGACAGGGCCTTCGACTTGTCGATGTCGCTGACCCCGTGGATGACCTGGCGCTGCAGGTTGGACTCGTCGACGGTGTCGAACTCGGCGATGCCGAGCGTGCCGACCCCAGCGGCGGCCAGGTAGAGCAGCGCCGGGCTGCCCAGTCCGCCGGCGCCGATCACCAGCACCTTGGCGTTCTTCAGCCGCTTCTGCCCGCTCATGCCCACGTCGGGGATGATCAGGTGGCGGCTGTAGCGGCGTACCTCGTCGATCGTCAGCTCGTCGGCGGGGTCGACCAGCGCGGGGAAACTCACGGTGTGCTCCTCAAGCAGTTTCGGGGCGGTCCTGGGGACAACGCTGGGGTCAACGCCGGGGCCGTGTGCCCTGTTCCCTTTCCATGGTCCCCGGCGGCACCACCCCCGTTCAACACGTCCCGTCATCCGGGACGTCTGGGGCGACGGGATAGGCTCCGCGCCATGGCCAGTGGGCAGCAGCACAGCGTCGAGGAGGCACGACCCCGAGGGGGCCGTCTGCCGCGCCGTGAGCGCCGGGCCCAGCTGCTCGACTCCGCTCTCGAGGTGTTCGTGGCCCACGGCTACCACGCCGCCGCCATGGACGACATCGCCGAGAAGGCGGGCGTCTCCAAGCCGGTCCTCTACCAGCACTTCCCGGGCAAGCTCGACCTCTATCTCGCGCTGCTCGACGCGTCCTGCGACAACCTGATCGACAACTGCCGCCAGGCGCTGGAGTCGACCCACGACAACAAGCAGCGGGTCGAGGCGACCATGGACGCGTTCTTCGCCTACGTCGCCAACGAGACCGGCGCGTTCCGCCTGGTCTTCGAGTCCGACCTGACCAACGAGCCCGCGGTGCGGGAGCACGTCGAGCGGGTCACCACCGAGTGCGCCGACCTGATCGCCCACGTGATCAGCGAGGACACCGGGCTGCCCGACCAGGCCTCGCGCCTGCTGGCGGTCTCGCTGGTGGGAATGGCCCAGGTCAGTGCCCGGTTCTGGCTGATCGAGGCCGGCGGCCTCGAGCGGTCGCAGGCGTCCGCACTCGTGTCGGGCCTCGCGTGGCGCGGCATCCGCGGCTACCCGCTCACCGACGACCACTGACGCACCAGCTGAAGGAGAACGACCGTGGAGGTCAAGATCGGCGTCCAGCACGCCTCACGTGAGCTCGTCATCGACACCGACGAGAAGGCCGAGGCCATCGAGAAGCGCGTCGCGGACGCGCTCGCCGACGGCGACGGCGTACTCACCCTCGTCGACAACAAGGGCCGCCGGACGCTCGTCCCGGCCGCCAAGGTGGCGTACGTCGAGATCGGCGGCGGCGCCGTGGGAACGGTCGGGTTCCGCAGCTGACGGACGCCTGCCTGCCTGCCTGAGCGGTTGGGGGTGCCCCCTCGCGGGTACCGGCTCGGCGCTACATCCGTCATCCGGATGGAGCACTGCTTGAGGCGAGCCCGAGATCCGAGGCTCGCGTCTGGGAGGAAGGCAGGCACATCATGCTGTGGACCATCATCGTCACCGTGATCGCGGGCGCGATCATCGGTCTGCTCGGCAAGTTCGTCGCTCCGGGTGACCGCGACAACATCCCGCTCTGGCTCACCGTTCTCTGCGGAATCGGTGGCGCCCTCGGCGGCAGCTACCTCTACGCCGCGCTGTTCGACTGCGACAACATGAACAACTGCACCAACGGCGTCGACTGGTGGCGCCACGTCTGGCAGATCGGTGCCGCGGCGATCCTCGTGATGATCGCGTCCGGTGTGACCGGTCGCTCCCGCAGCAAGCACTCGATCACCTGAGCTCCTAGCTGTCGAGGCCCAGCTCCGCCATCCGCTCGGCGTGGCGGTCGGTGAGGCGGGTGAACATCCGGCCGATGGCGGCCAGGTCGAGCCCGGGACGGTCGACGCCACCGGCGAGCAGCGCGGAGAGGGCGTCGCGCTCGGCGGCGACCCGTTGCGCCTGGGTCAGCGCCTCCCCCATCAGTCGGCGTCCCCACAGGGCCAGCCGGCCAGCGGTGGACGGGTCGGTGGCGATGGTCTGGCGCACGCGCTCCACCACGAACTCCGCATGGCCATCGTCCTCGACCGAGGAGACCACGAGGTCGCGGGTGTCGGGGTCGAGATAGGCCGCGATCTCGCGGTAGAAGTCGTTGGCCAGCCCGTCGCCGACGTACGCCTTGATCAGTCCCTCCAACCAGTCGGCGGGGGCGGTGTGCAGGTGGAACTGGTCGATCGCGGCGCGGAACGGCGCCATCGCCGCGAACGGGTCGCCGCCGAGCTCCGTGATCCGGCGGTGCAGGGGCTCGAGCCTCCCGAACTCCGCGCTCGCCATCGCTGCGAGCGCCACCTTGTCCTCCAGCGTCGGCGCCAGCTTGGCGTCCTCCGCGAGCCGCTCGAAGGCCGAGATCTCGCCGTACGCGATCACGCCGAGCAGGTCGACGACGGCCGCCCGGTAGACCGAGTCCTGGAAGACGACCGGGACGTCGGCATCCGACGTAGATTCAGCCATGCGCGCACCCTACCGATAGACTGGACGGGTCTGGCGCCGCCTCCGGCGCCCCGTATGTGCGCGGCTGAGTGTGAATCAGCCGCATCAGACTGACCATGACATTGGCTCGGCTGACCAGCTGATCTCACACGAAAGCAGAAGAACACTGACTACCTTCCGAGAGCTCGGGGTTCTCCCCGAGATTTGTGACGCGCTCGACCGCGTCGGTATCTCCACTCCGTTCGCGATCCAGGAGATGACCCTGTCGGTCGCCCTGCTGGGGACCGACCTGATCGGGCAGGCTCGCACCGGCACCGGCAAGACCCTCGCCTTCGGCATCCCGGTGATGCAGCGCAGCATCGCCCCGAACGACAAGGCGTACGCCGACCTGCCGCAGGGCAAGCCGCAGGCCCTGATCGTGGCCCCCACCCGTGAGCTGGCGCTCCAGGTGTCCGCGGACCTCGACCTCGCCAGCAAGGACCTCGGGCTCCGCGTCCTGACCGTCTACGGCGGCGTCGGCTACGACACCCAGCTCGATACCCTCGAGTCCGGCGTCGACATCGTGGTCGGCACCCCCGGCCGCCTGATCGACCTGTGCAACCGCAAGGCCCTCGACATCTCGCACGTGCACGCGCTGGTGCTCGACGAGGCCGACGAGATGCTCGACCTCGGCTTCCTGCCCGACGTGGAGCGGATCCTGAGGATGACGCCCGAGACGCGGCAGACCATGCTGTTCTCGGCGACCATGCCGTCGGCGATCGTCGCGCTCGCCCGCACCCACATGCGGCACCCGATGAACATCCGGGCCGAGTCGTCGTACGACACCAGCATGGTGCCGGCGACCGCCCAGTTCATCTACCAGGCCCACGACCTCGACAAGCCCGAGATCATCGGCCGGGTCCTGCAGGCCGAGGACTCCGACAAGATCATCGTCTTCACCCGCACCAAACGGCAGGCCCAGCGGGTCGCCGACGACCTCGCCGAGCGCGGCTTCAGCACCAGCGCACTGCACGGCGACATGGCCCAGGTGGCCCGCGAGAAGGCGCTCACCAAGTTCCGGGAGAACAAGCTCCGGGTCCTGGTGGCCACCGACGTCGCCGCCCGCGGTATCGACGTCCAAGGCGTCTCCCACGTCATCAACTACACCTGCCCCGAGGACGACAAGACCTACGTGCACCGGATCGGCCGCACCGGCCGGGCCGGAGCCACGGGCACCGCGATCACGTTCGTCGACTGGGCGGACCTGCACCGCTGGAAGATGATCAACAAGACCCTGGACCTGCCGTTCGACGAGCCACAGGAGACCTACTCCACGTCGGAGCACCTCTACCACGACCAGGGCATCCCGCCGGGCACCAAGGGCCGGATCGTCGATCCCGCCCCGGTGGAGCGCGCCCCGAGGTCCGACCGTGGTGACCGCGACCGCGGCGGTGACCGAAGCGAGCGCAAGCCGCGCGAGGCCAACCGCAACCGCAACCGGACCCGCACCCGCGGCGGCCAGACGGTCACCCAGGGTGCCGGCGCGAGCGACAGCAACCGCGAGCAGGAGAAGGCGCCGTCGGGTGAGGGCCCCTCGCGCAACCGCAACCGCAACCGTCGGCGTCGCCGCTCGTCCGGCTCCGGCTCGGGCGCCGGGACCGGCAGCTCACAGCAGGCGTCCGAGTAGTCAGACCTTCTCGCTGGCGCGGGTGACGAAGTCGGCCAGGTCCTTGCTCTGCTGGAGCCTGGTCGGCTCGTGCACGTACATCATGTGCCCGGCCTCGTAGTAGGCGTGCTCGATGTTGCCGCGCAGTGACGTCGGGATGTCGAGATGGGCGACGGCGTCCTCGGCGGCGAAGTACGGCGTGGCGCCGTCGTGGTAGCCGTAGGCAACATGCACGCGCAGGTGCGGGTTGGCCCGCATCGCGCGCGACAGCCGGGCTGACACGTCGACGGGCTTGGCCTCGAACTCCTTGAAGGACCACTCCTCGTTGGCCTTCATGGAGATCTGCGTGTAGGGCAGGTCGCTGCGATAGGCCAGCTCCTCGCGCACGTAGTGGTTCCAGGCGGCGGCGTAGGGACCGCTGATCGCGTCCATCGACGGGTCGCCGTCCCACATCTCCGCCACGCCGCTGCCCAACGGGCCGGTGAAGCGGCTGTCCAGACGGCCGACGGCCAGGCCCCGGTCGCGAAGCAGCTCGGTGAAGTAGCGGATGTGCTCGATCCGCAGGTCCGCGCGTTCGACGTAGTCCTCGGACAGGCCGGTCAGGCGGGCGAGCCGCACGACGTGCTCGGCTCTCTCGGCCGCGGTGAGGCGAGAGCCCCGCGACAGCGCCCATGGGTAGTCGCGGGCGGCGTAGTCCTCGGCCTCGGCGAGCACCGTGCGCAGCGACTTCCGTCCGTGCTTGCCGTGGAAGTGCGCGGTCGCGGCGTACGTCGGCAGGTAGTCGGCGTGGGCCCGGTCGTTGCGGAACTCGAAGTCGACAGTGGCCAGGTCGAGCACCGAGCTGATCAGCAGGATGCCGTTGAGGTAGAGCCCGTGATGGGTCTGCAGGTGCTCGGCCAGAGCGGCGGCGCGGACGGTGCCGTAGGACTCACCCGCGATGAACTTCGGCGACAGCCAACGGTTGTGCCGGGTCGTCCAGAGCCGGATCAGCTCGCCGACGCTCTCGATGTCGGTCTTGAACGCGTGGTAGTCCTTCGCCTTGCCGCCCTCGACCGCGCGGGAGTAGCCGGTCGAGACGGGGTCGATGACGACCAGGTCGGAGACGGCGAGCAGCGACTGCGGGTTGTCGAGCAGGCCGTACGGTGGCGGGGTCAGCGCCCCCGCGTCACCGGAGTCGACCCGCCGCGGGCCGAGCAGCCCGAGGTGCAGCCACACCGAGCTCGAGCCTGGCCCGCCGTTGAACGCGAACGTCACCGGGCGGTTGGCGCCGGCTGGCGCGTCCACGACATACGACGTCAGGAACATCTCCGCCTTCGCGCTGTGGCCCTTGAACACGCCGTCCTCGAAGACCTCCTCGCGGAGCACCACCCGTCCGGCCTTGGCCGTGTAGCGGAGCCGCCGCCGGCCGATCGCCAGCGTGTGCTCGGTGGTGACCGTGTCGTCCTGCGGCGGTGCCGGCGTGGTGGTGGTCGTCGTCGTGGCGCTTGACTGGTCCTTGGTGACGTCGCGAGGGGTTTCCTCGGGCTGTTTCTCCTCGGGCATGCCGAGAATCTAGACGACGACCCGGTCAGGCAGTGACGACCACCGTGGTGCCGAGCGGGGCGAACTTCCAGAGCGCGATCGCGTCTTCGCGCTTCTGCCGGATGCAGCCGTGCGACAGCGGTGTGCCGAGCTGCTGGAGGGTCTGCACCGGAAGGCCGGCGTTGACCGGGATGTCGTGAAAGCCGATCGCGGCGCCGCTGTCGCCCTGGGTGAACCGGACGAAGAACTTCATGGTGCCGGAGTCGTCGATGCCGACGGCGTCCTTGTCGCGGGAGTACACCTGGAACGTGCCGGGGTCGAGGTTGTCGTAGACGCTGCCGGAGACCAGGTAGGTGCGGCGTACCTTCTCGTCCTCGGTCACCAGCCAGACCCGCTGCCGGCTCTCGCTGAACACGACCCGCTTTCCGGTGCCGGAGTCGCCGGGGAGCGCGACGTCGATCGACGCCGTGTCCGCCGGGTCGATCGGCTCCAGGTCGCCGGCCGGCGGGTCGGGGGCCGCTGACTCAGGGTTCGGGTCGGCATCCGGGTCCACCGTGCTCTGGGGGCCGGCCTCGGCAGCCTCGCCGGCACTCGCGTCGGAGCCGCCGGAGCCGCTGTCGACGAACGCCTGGGGGTCGTTGGCCGGCTTCTCGTCGGCAGACGAGGGCAGCGCGCCGCTGCCACCGAGCACCGCGATCACCACCACCGCGATCGACGACCCGAGGGTCGCGATCCGTCCGTAGCGGGGACGTGCCTCGGCCCGGTGCCGGCCTGACGCCGCGTTGCGCCCGCGCGGCGGCTCGACGTGCCGAGTCATCGAAGGGTCACCGGGCTCCGCGCGCGACGAGGTTCTCGGCCACCTCGCGGTAGGCCTTGGCGCCCTTGCTGCTGCGGCTGGTCGACAGGATCGACCGCCCCGCGGCGGGAGCCTCCGCGAACTTGATGGTCTTCGGGATGGGTGGCTCGATCACGTCGAGCTCGTAGGTCTCCGAGATGGTCTCCAGGACCGTGCGGGAGTGGTTGGTGCGGCCGTCGTAGAGGGTCGGCAGCACGCCCCAGACCTGGAGGCCCTTGTTGGTGAAGCGGCGTACGTCGTGGACCGTGTCGAGCAGCTGGCCGACCCCGCGATGGGAGAGCGTCTCGCACTGCAGCGGCACCAGCACCCCGTCGGCGGCGGTCAGCGCGGCCACGGTCAGCACACCCAGCGACGGCGGGCAGTCCAGCATGATCCAGTCGTAGTGGACGCCCTTGGCGGCGAGGTCGTCGAGCGCGCCGCGGATCACGTGCTCGCGACCGGTGCGGGTGAGCAGGTCCGCCTCGGCCCGCGCGAGCTCGATGGTGGCAGGCAGCAGGTCGACGCCGTCGTCGGTCTCCAGGATCACCTCGGAGGGGTGCAGGCCCTTGGTGAGCACGTGGTGGATCGACAGCTCGAGGTCCTCGGGGTCGACGCCGAGGGAGAAGGTCAGGCACGCCTGCGGGTCGAGGTCGACCAGGAGCACGGAGTGGCCCATCTCGCCGAGAGCAGCCCCGACCGACGCCACGGTGGTGGTCTTGGCCACGCCACCCTTCTGGTTGGCGATCGCAAGTGTGGTGGTCGGCGGGGTCATCGGGGTCCATCATGCCGGACGACCGCCGTCTCGTGGCGCAGGCACCGCGCTCGCCTCTGGTTGACTTGCGCAATGGCTTCCACAGGCGACACTGCGCTGGTCACCGGACCCACCGCAGGCATCGGTCACGCGTTCGCACAGCAGCTCGCGGGGCGGGGACACGACCTGGTGCTGGTGGCGCGCAACCAGGCGCGGCTGGTGGAGGTGGCCGACCAGCTCCGCCGCGACCACGGGGTCCAGGTCGAGGTGCTGGCGGCCGACCTCACCGATCGCGACCAGCTCGCCACCGTCGAGGCCCGACTGGCCGATCCGGACCGGCCGGTCGAGCTGCTGGTCAACAACGCTGGCTTCGGCCTCAAGGAGAGGTTCCTCGACAACGATGCCGACGCCGAGACCGCCATGCTCGACGTGCTGGTCACCGCCGTGCTGAGGCTCACCCATGCCGCGCTCGGTCCGATGTCGGAGCGGGGTCACGGCGGGGTCATCAACGTCTCGAGCGTGGCAGCGTTCCTGCCGCGCGGCACCTACGCCGCCGCGAAGGCGTGGGTCAACAGCTTCAGCGAGTGGGCGGCCAACGAGTACCGCTCGCAGGGCGTGACGGTCACCTGTCTGTGTCCGGGCTTCACGAAGACCGAGTTCCACGAGCGGATGCAGGTCACGCGGGGCACCGGGCCGCTGTGGCTGGACGCCGACAGACTGGTCGCGACGGCGCTGTCCGACTTCGACAAGGGGAAGGTCTTCTCGATCCCGTCGCCGCAGTACAAGGCGATCGTGCGGCTCTCGAAGCTGATCCCCAACCGGGCGCTGCAGGGCTACCAGTCCATCGGCCGCCGCTGATCAAGCGAGCAGCAGGGCGCGAGGAACGAGCGCACTGCGTCGCGAGACGAGGTCGAGCGAGCCCCGCGACTGAGGGACGACGCCGCGACGGGCGAGTCGAGACCAAGCGAGATACACGGCCAGGTTCCCCAGATCGGCTGACGAGGTCTCGATACGGCCTCGCCCAGGGGCTCGGCCTACTCGACCAACGAACACATTCGTTCGTCGCGACGGGCGAGTCGAGATCACGCGAGCAGCAGGGCGCGAGGAACGAGCGCACTGCGTCGCGAGACGAGGTCGAGCGAGACCAGGTGAGGTACACGGCCAGGATCCCCAGACCGGCTGACGAGGTCTCGATACGGCCTCGCCCAGGGGCTCGGCCTACTCGACCAACGAACGTCGAGACCCCTGTTCGCCAGAGCCCTCAACGAATGACGTCGGGCGTGGCCCGCCCGGAGCGCTTCGAGGCGGCTGCAGCCAGCTCGAGCAGCCGCTCGTACTCCTCGGGCGCTGTGGTGTTGCACCCGAGGTCGTGGCCGGCCTTGCCGGCGCCGTGGTGGTCGCTGGAGCCGGTGGCCACCAGCCCGAGGTCGCGGGCGATCCCCCGCAGCTCGACCCGGACCTCGGGGCCGTGGTCCTCGTGGTCGACCTCGATCCCGGACAGACCGGCGTCGGCCAGGGCGGCCAGCTCGGTCACGGCGAGGTTCCCGGGACCGTGCCGGCCCCACGGGTGCGCGACCACGGTGACCCCGCCCGCCTGCTCCACGAGGGCGATCATCTCGGTGGTCGGCGCAGCGTAGCGGTCGATGTACGCCGGACGGCCCTCGCCCAGGAAGAGCTCGAACGCCTGATCGCGGTCGGCGACCTCGCCGAGAGCCACCAGGGCGTCGGCGACGTGCGGGCGACCGGTGGCGGTGGTGTCCGGGTTGACGCGGCGTACGTCGTCGATGCTGATCGCACTGCCGAGCCCGCGCAGCCGCTCCAAGATGGCCGGCACCCGCGAGCTGCGGCCGTCGAGGATCCGCCGCAGCTCCTCGGTCAGGCCGGGGTGCTCCGGATCGGGGAGGTAGGCCAGCAGGTGCACCGCGTCGCCGCGGTGCCGGGTGCTGATCTCCATGCCCCGCACCAGCTCGAGCCCGCACTCCTCGGCGGCGGTCACGGCCTCGGGCCAGCCCTCCGCGGTGTCGTGGTCGGTGATCGCGAGCACGTCCAGCCCCGCGGCCCGCGCGGCCAGCACCAGTTCGGTCGGGGTCTGGGTGCCGTCGCTGGCCAGGGAGTGCGTGTGCAGGTCGATCCTCACCACAGGGTCACCACAGGGGCGCCGGACCACCGAAGGGCATCTCCACCAGCTGCGGACCGACACTCGAGATGTCGCGCAGGATCCAGTCGTCGCGCAGCAGCAGCATCGCCGAGGCCGGGCGCAGGATCAGCCACAGCCAGCGCCCCCGCGCCTCGCCCGCGACCACCGACCGGTCCCATTCCCCCGTGGTTCCGCTGGTCGACACCGGCCAGAGGTTGACCACCTGGGTGTCGACCCGCACCTTCACGGCGGGCGGCCCCTCCCCGACGTCCGCGCCGGGGTCGTCGTGCAGGGTGCCGGCGATCCGGGCCCCGAGGCCGGTCGCAGCCTCCTCGGTCACCACGATCACATCGACCGGTCCGTCGAGCTGGCTGGTGCCCGAGCAACAGGTCATCGTCGCGCGGGTATGAGATGGGTCGGCTCCGACCGCGGCGAAGTCGGTCACCCACCACCCCGGGCTCATCGGCCACGGCAGGTAGGTCGGGAAGGCGTCGGAGGCGCGGAGGTGCTCGGTGAACGACTCGTACGTCGACTCCTCCGGTCGCCACATCGGGTGGATCACACCGTGCTCCACGCAGGTCCAGCCGTCGGTGGTCTTCGAGACCGGGGCGGGGCAACGCGGGCAGCCGACCGTCAGCGACATGCGCCAACGGTGGTCGGTGGCCCCAGGTGCGTCAAGGGCATCAGCAGTTCCAACGGAGCACCACCGGCGTCTCCCGCTCGTGGCCGAGCACCGAGATCGTGGCCGTGTCGAGCCGCAGCAGCCGCCCGTCCGCCACCTCCAGACCGAGCCATCGGGCCGCGAGGACCCGCAGCGAGTGGCCGTGCGCGAACACCAGCGTCCGCCCCTCGACCGCACCGGCCCGCGCCACGACCCGGTCCAGCCGGGCGCCGACCTGTGCCGCAGGCTCGCCACCCGGGCTCGGGTGGGTCCAGACGGTCCAGCCCGGCACCGACTCCCGGATCTCGGCCGTCGTGACGCCCTCGTAGTCGCCGTACGCCCACTCGACCAGGTCGTCGTCGACCTCGGCCTCCGGGTGGCCGGCGAGCTCCGCAGTTCGTCGCGCCCGCAGCCGCGGGCTGGTCAGGACCAGGGCGAAGCCGACGCCGTCGAGCCGGTCGGCGAGGGCCCGTGCCGCCACCTCGCCGGCGGGCAGCAGCGGCAGGTCACTGGTGGAGGTGTGCCGCCCTGCCTCGCTCCACTCGGTGGGTCCGTGGCGGATCAGCCAGAGCTCGGACACGGGTAGGACTCTGCCACGCGCGGCTCAGCTCTCAGCCAGGACCACCACTCGGTCCGCCGGCAGGACCGAGAACGTCCGCGACTTGGCGGGGTTGACCACGACGCCGAACCCCGAGACGTCGTCGCCGCCGAGCGCCTCGGACTTGTAGCCGATCGCGGTCTCGCCGCGGCGCACGGCGCCGGCGACGACGGTCGCGAAGGACACCTCGGCGCCGGGCTGGGCGTACCACTCGGCGGGCTTGAGGTAGATCTCGCTGCCCTGGTCGCCGAGCAGCTGGGCGAAGACGTGCTCGAGCCGCCGGTCCTCGGAGAGCTGGGTCACCAGGAGGCTGACGATCTCGCCGCTGACCACGACGTCGTCTACGTGGGCGACCTGGGCCAGCACCCGGTTGCGGTCGTCGATCATCTCGGTGACCACAGCGGTGGTGCTGTCGAGCCGGGCCAGGATGTCGCGCACGTGCAGCAGGGTCACCAGGGTCCGGGCATCGGCCGCCTGCGCCTCGAGGTGGTCGGAGTAACAGAGCACGATCACCTGGTCGAGGCCGGCGACGACGTGCGCCTCCAGGGTGGCACGGTCGGTGGTCGACGCGGCCACGACGGACACGGCCAGGTTCGCGAGGGGCGGCACCACCGGATCGCCGAAGGTGGTCAGCACGGTCAGCTCGGAGCCCGGCGGCGCGTACTTGTCCAGCTCGCGCAGCACGATCTGAGCCCGGTCGTTCCACCCGACGAGCACGGCCTGGGTGGGCCGGTGGTCGACCGGTGCCTCGGTGCCGAGGCGGTCGAGGTCGGGCGGGGTCGCAGCGGCCGGCTCGTTCTCCAGCCCCGCATCGTCCTCGGCCACCACGATCAACGTGCGGTTGCCGATCTCGGTGCCGGGCGGCGGGTTGAGCGTCGGCACGCCGTCCTCGATCAGACCGATCACCGACGCCTTCTCGAAGGCCAGCTGCGCCTCGCCGTACGTCGCGGCGCCGAGCTCGTGCCGCTCCAGGAAGTAGATCTCGTCGCCGTCGTAGTCGAACAGCTCGGTGTAGACGGCGGCCGCGCCCGACTGCCGGGAGGTCTGCACCACCAGCTTGGCGACGGTCTCGCGGATGTCGAGCAGCACCGTGCGATCCGCGCCCACCAGCCGCGCCGCCTCGAGGTTGGTCGGGTTGCGGATCTCGGCCACGATGCCCGGCCCGTCGGCGCCGCCATGGGTCAGTGCCAGCAGGGTCTTGATGACCTCGCTGTCGGGGTCCTCAGAGTCTGGAGCGAGCAGGATCACCGAGCGCGCGCTGAAGTGGCTGCTCAGCGCCAGGTCGTCGATGTCCATCGGGGATCCGGAGCGGCAGACCACGCGGGTGCCACGCAGGTCGGGCACCTTGGCCTTGAGCTCGTCCTCCATCTCGACCTTGTCGCGGTCGGCCAGGATCACGATCACCGGCTTGTGGCGACTCTCGTTGGCCAGCGTCAGCTCGCGGATGATCGTGAAGATCGAGTCCGACCAGCCCAGGATCACGCTGTGGCCCTTCTCGAGCACGATCGAGCGGCCGCGGCGGAGCTCGGCGAGCCGGGTGTCGATGCCGGCCGCGATCACACCGATCAGCGCGCTGACGATGAACAGGCCGGCGATGGTCAGGGCGAGCATGGTCAGCAGGAACCGCCAGCTGCTCGTGTCGTCCCCACCGATCGTGCCCGGGTCGAGGGCGTGCAGGAGGCTGAAGAACAGCTCCTTGAAGAAGCCTTCGTCTGCTCCTTCCTTGCGGAGCCGGAAGACCGTGGTGATCACGGAGAACACGAGGATCAGGAGCAGGGTCGCGGCCGTGAGCCAGGCGATCAGGGCCGGCGTGCCCCGCGACATGCTGTTGTCGAACCGGTAGCGCAGCTGGTCCCCGAGCCGCGACCCCTGGGTCGTGGCCCCC
>JALZCZ010000437.1 GCA_030862825.1 Actinomycetota bacterium
TTGCGAGACCCGGAGGGCGGCGAGCTCTGCGTGTTCGAGCCCAAGGACAAGCAGAGCGCGGTGCCGGCGTACCGGCTCTACGAGCTCGTCGTCGACAGTGCCGAGCCGCGTGAGATCGCTACCTGGTGGGCGGACGTGCTGGGCGGGACGGTGGGCGGGGACACCGAGAACGGGTGGGCCTGGATCGAGCCGCTTCCAGGCGCGCCGTTCGAAGGCATGGTCTTCGTGCCGGTGTCCGAGCCGAAGGCGGTGAAGAACCGCATCCACTGGGATGTCGACACGACGTCGGTCGACGCACTCGTCGCGCACGGGGCCAGCGTGCTGCGAGCCCCTGACGAGGAGATCAGCTGGACCGTGCTCGCTGACCCCGAGGGCAACGAGTTCTGCGCGTTCGTGGGGGACTGATGGCCGCCCCGGCGCTGACCGAGCTGGTTGTCGCGGACGCGGACGGCTGGCGACGCTGGCTCGAGGACAACCACGCGAGCTCGCCAGGCGTCTGGGTGGCCCTGCACAAGAAGGGCGGCACCGTCACCGAGCTCACCTGGGGGGCCGCGGTCGACGAGGCGCTCTGCTTCGGATGGATCGACGGGCAGGCGCGTCGGCGCGACGCCGAGTCCTCGTTCATCCGGATGACCCCGCGCACCGCGCGCAGCAGGTGGTCCCGGCGCAACGTCGAGAACGTGGAGCGCTTGGAGCGGGAGGGCCGGATGCACGCCGCGGGCCGGGCCGCCGTGGAGGCGGCCAAGGCGGACGGACGCTGGGCGGCGGCGTACGCCGGTTCGGCGACCGCGGAGGTGCCGGCCGACCTCGCCGCCGCCATCGCCGCGGAGCCCGAGGCGCAGCGGATGTTCGACGTGCTCACCAAGACCAACCGGTTCGCGCTGATCCACCCGCTCGGCGCGGTGAAGCGACCCGAGACCCGGGAGCGGAAGATCCGCGAGTTCGTCGCGATGCTGGCCCGGCACGAGACGCCGTACCCCCAGAAGGCCCGGCCGGACTGAAGCCGGTTGTCGGGCTAGTGCCGCTCCTCGAGCCCGACCGCCTCGCGCAGCCTCTCGACCGACTTCCGCAGCTCGGGGTCTTCCTCGGCCCGCGAGCTCATCAGGTCGGAGAGCGCCTCGGCCAGGACGTTCAGCTTCTCCTGCGCGGACTCCTCGGCGCGACGGCCGGCGTTCTCGAGCAGCACGAGCAGCAGCAACGAGAGCACCGCCGCGCCGGTGTGCAGCGCCAGCTCCCACTTGACGCTCGTCGGCCACAACGGGTAGCTCGCCGCCCACAGCACCAGGCTCACGAGGATGACCATGAAGAAGGGGGCGCGGCTCACTCGTTGGTGGACGCGCTCGACGAACTTCTCGAACGGCGCCCGCCCGTCCTGCTTGGGCCGGTCCTTGGCTGCCTCTCGTGTGTGCACCTCGTCACCCTAGGCGCCGAACCGGGCTCGGTAGAGTCCCGCGCATGACCAAGTGGGAGTACCTCACCGCCCCGATCCTCACGCACGCGGCCAAGCAGATCCTCGACAACTTCGGTGCCGACGGATGGGAGCTCGTGCAGATCGCCCCGGGCATGAACCCGGAGAACCTGGTCGGCTACTTCAAGCGCCCCCTCGAGGCATGAGCACCCCGGAGGAGCGGCTCGCCGAGCTCGGGCTGACGGTGCCGGAGGTGCCGAAGCCGGTGGCGACCTACGTGCCCGCCGTACGCAACGGCAACCACGTCTTCACCTCGGGACAGCTGCCGATGCGGTCGGGCGAGCTGATGCAGACCGGCAAGGTCGGCGACGGCGTCTCCGCCGACGAGGCCTACGCCTGTGCCCAGCAGTGCGCGCTCAACGCCCTCGCCGCCGTGAAGTCCGTGGTCGGCGACCTGTCGTCGGTCACGCAGGTGGTGAAGGTCGTCGTCTACGTCGCCTCGACCCCCGACTTCACCGGTCAGCCCGGCGTGGCGAACGGCGTCTCGGACCTGCTCGGCAAGGTCTTCGGCGACGCCGGCGTGCACGCGCGCGCTGCCGTCGGGGTCGCCGCGCTGCCGCTGGACGCTCCCGTCGAGGTCGAGCTTCTCGTCGAGGCCTGACGTGGCGATCAAGATCCCGCTGCCGCCGGTGCCGCTGCCGGAGCGTCTGGTCGACCTCGCCAAGGAGTACGACGCCGGCACCCGCGTCGCCGTCGAGCCGCGCAACGCGGCGACCGTGGTGCTGCTGCGGCCCGGATCGGCCGGCCCCGAGATCTACCTGCTGCGCCGCCAGGTGTCGATGGACTTCGCGGGCGGGATGTGTGTCTTCCCCGGCGGCGGGGTCGACCCGCGCGACTACGACGCCGAGGTCGCCTGGGCCGGGCCGGCGCCGCAGGAGTGGGCCGGCCGCCTCGGCGTCGACGAGGACATGGCGCGCGCCCTGGTGTGCGCCGCCGTGCGGGAGACCTTCGAGGAGTCCGGCGTGCTGCTGGCCGGGCCGTCCGCCGACCGGGTCGTCGCGGACACCACCGGTGAGGTGTGGGAGGCCGACCGGGTCGCGCTCGAGTCGCGGGACCTGTCGATGACCGAGTTTCTCACCCGACGCGGGCTGGTGCTGCGCACCGACCTGCTCGGCGCCTGGGACGGCTGGCTGACCCCGGTGTTCGAGCCGAAGCGATACCGCACCTGGTTCTTCGTCGCGCTGCTGCCCGAGGGGCAGCTCACCCGCGACGTCTCGACCGAGTCCTCGGAGGTGACCTGGCTGCCAGCGCGTGAGGCGGCCGCGGGTGCCGACGCCGGCGAGGTGATGATGCTGCCGCCGACGTACCTCACCTGCCTGGAGATCGGCGAGTACGACGGCCCGGCCGAGGTGCTCGCCGCGGCCGAGGGTCGTTCGGTGGAGATGTTCACCCCGTCGGTGGAGCCGTTGGGCGAAGGCTTCACGCTGTCGATGCCGGACCGGCTGCGGCCGTTGGTGGCGGAGCACCGCCGCTCGTGACTGAGCCATCGACCGGTTGGTCGGGCGGCACCTTCGGCGAGCGGGCGGACTGCGTGCTCGCCCCCAACCCGAACATGATGACGCTCGACGGCACCAACACCTGGGTGCTGCGCGAGCCGGGCGCCCGGCGATCGGTGGTGGTCGACCCCGGTCCGTCCATCACCTCGCACCTGGCCGCGATCGGAGCATCCGCCGGCGACGTCGGGGTCGTGCTGCTGACCCACCACCACATCGACCACTCCGAGGCCGCGCGGGAGTTCGCCGAGTCGGTCGGCTGCGGCGTACGCGCCCTGGATCCGGACTACCGCCTCGGCTCCGAGGGCCTCGGCGACGGCGACGTGATCGAGGTCGACGGGCTGGAGGTCCGCGTCGTCGCTACGCCGGGCCACACCGCCGACTCGCTGTCGTTCCTGGTGCCGGCCGAGGGGGCGGTGCTCACCGGTGACACCGTGCTCGGCCGCGGCACGACCGTCGTGGCGCACCCGGACGGTCAGCTGGGCGCCTACCTCGACTCGCTGGACCGCCTGCACGCCCTCGCGGCCGCCCATGAGGTCCGCACGATCTGGCCCGGACACGGCCCGGTGATCGACGACGCCCTCGGTGCCCTCGACTTCTACATCGCCCACCGCAAGGAGCGGCTGGAGCAGGTCGAGGCCGCGGTGGCTGCCCTACGCGATGCCCCTCATCCCGAGGGGATCTCGGTCGACGAGCTGCCCCGCCGCGTTGTCGAGATCGTCTACCAGGACGTCGACCCGGTCCTCTGGGGCGCCGCCGAGCTGTCGGTGCGCGCCCAGCTGGCCTACCTGGCCGACCGGGCCTGAGGCCCACACCCCTCCGCGCCCTCACATCCTGGCCGCGGGCTAGCCTGGGGCCGTACGTTTTCCGCGAGTCGTGGAGGTTCGGATGCTGGCACGAGATCTCGCGGAGACGTATCCGACGGTCACCCTCGACTCGGACGCGCTGGACGCCGCGTGGACCCTGGGCGAAGGCCGGCTGCCCGGACTGATCGTCCTCGACGACGACGGTCTGCCCTATACGGTCCTTCCGGGCTCGCAGGTGCTGCGCTTCCTGGTGCCCGCCTACGTGCAGGACGATCCCGCGCTCGCCCGGGCCTACGACGAGAAGTCGGCCGACGCCCTGTGCTCGAGGCTCGCGAGCCGGCCCGTGCGCGACATGCTGCCGAAACGTAAGGACATGCTCGACCTGCCGGTCGTCGAGGCCGACGCCACCGCGATCGAGGTGGCCGCGGTCATGGCGAGCATGCACAGCCCGATCGTGGCCGTCGTCGACGGCAAGACCCTCCTGGGGGCGATCCGATTGACCGTGTTGCTCGCCCATCTCCTGGAGAACAGGCCTGCCAGTTGACCACCTGGCTCGTGGTCGCGGCATTCGCCGCGGCGTACATCCTCATTGCCACCGAGCGGATCCACCGGGTGGCCGCTGCCCTGATCGGTGCCGGGGCGATGGTGGTCCTGGGTGTCGTCGACGCCCACTCGGCGTTCTTCAGCGAGGAGACGGGGGTCGACTGGAACGTCATCTTCCTCCTGCTCGGGATGATGATCATCGTCAGCGTGATCAAGCAGACCGGTGTCTTCGAGTACCTCGCGATCTGGTCCGCGAAGCGGGCCCGCGGCCGGCCCTTCGCGATCATGGTGATGCTGATCGTGATCACTGCCGTCGCCTCCGCCCTGCTCGACAACGTCACCACCGTGCTGCTCATCGCGCCGGTGACCCTGCTCGTGTGTGACCGGCTGGGCGTGCCCCCGATCCCGTTCCTCCTCGCCGAGGCGATGGCCTCCAACATCGGTGGCACGGCGACCCTGATCGGCGACCCGCCCAACATCATCATCGCCAGCAGGTCCGGGCTCACCTTCAACGACTTCCTCTTCAACCTGGGCCCGGTCGTCGTGGTCCTGGTCGCGGTCTTCATCCTGATGTGCCGGGTCATGTTCCGCTCCGCCTTCCACTACGACGCGGCGCGTGTGGCCGACGTGATGGAGCTCGACGAGCGGGAGGTCATCCGCGACCAGCGCCTGCTGGTCAAGTGCGGCATCGTGCTCACCCTGGTGATGGCCGGGTTCATCGGTCACGACGCGCTCCACCTCGAACCGTCAATCGTGGCCCTGATGGGTGCGGGTGCCCTGATCGCGGTGTCACGACTCGAGTCGGACGAGTTCCTGGAGGACGTCGAGTGGCCGACCCTCGTCTTCTTCATGGGGCTGTTCGTGATGGTCGGCGCCCTGGTCGAGGTCGGGGTGATGGCCGACATCGGCACCTGGCTGACCGATTCGGTCGGCGACGAGTACTTCCTGGCCGGCTCGGGCCTGATCTTCGGGTCCGCGGTGCTGTCCGGCATCGTCGACAACATCCCCTTCGTCGCCACGATGGCGCCCATCGTCAACGACCTGGTCGGGGCGGGCGGCGGGTCCGAGCAGGCCAACGCCCTCTGGTGGGCGCTCGCCCTCGGCGCCGACCTGGGCGGCAACGCCACCGCGGTCGGAGCCAGCGCGAACGTCGTCATCATCGGCATCGCGGCCCGCAACGGTCACAAGATCTCGTTCTGGCACTTCACGAAGTACGGCTTGATCGTCACCTTCGTGACCATCGTGATCGCGTGGGGCTACTTCTGGCTCCGCTACTTCGCGTTCGCCTGACCCGCGGCATGACCTCGGCGCCACCACCATCGCGTGCCGGCGAGCAGCGACAGCAGGACGGCGACGCCCAGACCGATGGTGAGAGAGATCCGCGTCCCGGACCACGGCCAGTCGGGCTCCGGGCGGTGGACCGTTGGCCGTCCCTCGGTGACGAGATCGTTGGCGAGGCTGAGCGCGGGCACGCCCTCGTCGAGCCGGCCGACGACGCGGTACGACGCGTCGTCACCGACGCCGATCAGCGCAAGGTCGGTGAGGGACCATGGGTTCGAGGCGTCTCCAGAGGTTCCCACCCGGGCGATGAAGTGCGACGCAGAGACCCATCCGAGTGGCACGACCGCCCGGCCGTCCAGGTGCCGCGGCAGGCGCACCCGGGTGTGGGAGGAGCGGTAGGCGTCGAGACGGAACTCGGTGCCGTCATTGCTGACGCGCAGGTCATAGAGGATGTCGCCGACGTAGGACGCGCCGATCGTGACGCTGCGCCTGGTCGGCAGCGGGCGCCTGTCGCCGCGCAGGTCACCACGGTCCACGTAGCGCTCGGAGTCGCCGACGACCGACACCTCGCCGGCGTCGGACACCGCAACGGACACCCGGGTGTTGCCGCGGAACGGCGGTATCGCCACCGACGCCGTACCCGCGGGCGGCACGACGCCGGCGACCAGTGTGCTGCCGCCCATCGACATCTTGGTCCACGAGTCCTGACGGTATCCGGACCACACCATCCAGGCCCCGTTCGGCGACCAGCGGATCGACGCGACGACGACGCCCTCGCCGCCGCGGATCGGAACCTCTCGCAACGTCCCGCTCACCAGGTCGAGCACCCGGATGCCGCTCGGAATCGGCTCTGACTCGGCTTCGGGGCCGAACTCGGCGTACGTGTAGGCCAGCTGGCGTCCGTCGGGGGAGAGGGACAACGCGAGCTCACCCTGGTGCAGACCATGCGCAACGTAGGGGTTGTTGGCTGCGAACTCTGGCAGGTCGAGCAGATGGTAGCCACCGTCGTTCGCGCCGATGACGACCGGCAACCCGTCCTCGGAGACGTAGGCCGCCGCAGCAGCGCCGACGTCGTGCCAAGAGGTGAGGTGGTCCTTGCTCCAACCGTCGTCGCCCTGGCGCATGGTCAGCCGATCCGGTACCAGGTGGATGTGGTCGGGCACGGCGCCGCGGCCACCCGTGGCGGGGTCCGGCTCCACCCGGCCGGGCAGCCACGCCGCCAGCCCACCGACCAGACCGATGACAACCACCACCGCGGCGAGTGCGACCAGCCGGTCCCGACGACGAGCCCGCTGCGCGCGGGCGAACATGTCGTCGGGCACGTCTGCCACGGTGGCCTGGTCGCCGAGGCGGCCCAGCTCCCGTTTCAGCTGCTCGGTGCTCATGACGCGTCCCCGATCAGCTCGGCCAGCTCCGGTGCAAGGGACCGGAGCCGGGCGAAGGCCTGACGCGTGGTCGACTTGACCGTGCCGGCGCTGATGCCGAGCGCCTGACCGGTCTGCATCTCGGTCAGGTCCTCGAAGTAGCGCAGCACCAGGACCGTCCGCTGCCGGCTGGTCAGCCGCGCGAGCGCCTCCTCCAGCGTGAGCCGCAGCTCCGGGTCGCCGCTGGTCGGCTGAGGAGCGTCGTAGCCGCCGAGGGCTGTCTCCGTCGGCCGGCGCTTGCGCCACCAGGAGACGTTCTGCGTGTAGAGGATCCGGCGCACGTAGGGCTCCGGATCTCCCTGGATGCGGTGCCAGGAGCGGGCGGCCTTGAAGAGAGCGGTCTGCACGAGGTCCTCGGCGAGATGGGCGTCCCCGGTGAGGAGGTACGCCGTACGCGATAGGGCGGGCGTGCGTGCCGCCACGAACGACCGGAACTCGTCCTCAGGACTCACGATGCCCCCCTTCCACCTCCTACGACGCGAACGACGCAGGGTCCGGGGGTCACCCGCAAGGAACTATTTCCGAGGTCAGCGGGCGCGGCGGGCCAGCCGCTCGACGTCCATCAGCACGACCGAGCGGGGCTCGAGGCGCAGCCAGCCGCGGGAGGCGAAGTCGGCCAGCGCCTTGTTGACGGTCTCGCGGGAGGCGCCGACCAACTGGGCCAGCTCCTCCTGGGTGAGGTCGTGGTGCACGTGGACGCCGTCGTCGGCGGTGCGGCCGAAGCGGTCGGCAAGGTCGAGCAGGGCCTTGGCCACGCGACCCGGCACGTCCGAGAAGACGAGGTCGGCCACGACGTCGTTGGCCTTGCGCAGGCGACCGGCGAGCTGGGTGAGCAGGCCGCGGGCCACGACCGGGCGGCCCTCGAGCCAACGCAGCAGGTCTTCGTGCGAGAGCGAGGCGAAGCTGGAGTCGGTGACGGCGGTGACCGTGGCCGAGCGCGGACCGGGGTCGAAGAGCGAGAGCTCGCCGAACATCTGGCCCGGACCGAGGATCGCCAGGAGGTTCTCGCGGCCGTCGGACGAGGTGCGACCGAGCTTCACCTTGCCGTCGAGCACGATGTAGAGCTTGTCGCCCGAGTCGCCCTCGTGGAAGAGCACCTCGCCCCTGCGGACCCGGCTCTCGGACATGGACGCCCGCAGTGCCGTGGCGGCCTCGTCGTCGAGGGCGCTGAACAGCGGAGCTTGGCGGAGCACGTCGTTGTCCACGGATCCTCCTAGTGATGACGTCAGGCGCGATCCTATCCAGTGGTTCAGGTCACACGTAACCACGCCCCTACGCCTGAGCTCGCGAAGGCGTGGATCAGGGCGGGAGATCGTGTAGGACTCGGCTCGGATCCGAACGAAGCGAGGAGCTGAGCGACCCGTATCGAGATCCGCGTCTCTCGCCGCGCACGGTGGCTGCCGAGCCTGTCGGCAGGGCGCCGTAGGCTGGCCCGGTGCCGGCCCCCGTGTCTGAAACCGAGACCCCCACCGCGCTCGTCCGCCGCGCGCGGAAGATCGACCGGATGCTGGCCGAGACCTATCCGGACGCGAAGTGCGAGCTCGACTTCGACGACCCGTTCCAGCTCCTCGTGGTCACCGTGCTGTCCGCGCAGACCACCGACAAACGGGTCAACGCGGTGCGCCCGACCCTGTTCGCCGCCTACCCCGACCCGAAGGCGATGGCCGCCGCCGATCGCGCCCACCTGGAGACCATCCTGGGTCCGCTCGGCTTCTTCCGGGCCAAGACCGAGTCGCTGCTGAAGCTGAGCGCGGCCCTCGTGGAGCGCTACGACGCCGAGGTCCCGCCCCGGCTCGCCGACCTGGTGACCCTGCCCGGTGTCGGGCGCAAGACCGCCAACGTGGTGCTCGGCAACGCCTTCGGCATCCCCGGCATCACCGTCGACACGCACTTCGGCCGGCTGGCCCGCCGCTTCGGCTGGACCGAGCTGACCGACCCCGTCAAGGTCGAGCACGCGGTCGGGGCGCTCTTCCCGAAGCGCGACTGGACCATGCTCAGCCACCACCTGATCTGGCACGGCCGCCGCGTCTGTCACTCCCGCAGCCCCGCCTGTGGCGCGTGCGCCGTGGCCCGGTGGTGCCCGGCGTACGGCGAGGGCCCGACCGACCCGGAGGTCGCCGCAAAGCTGGTGAAGACCGAGGGCCGGGCATGAGGGCCGTCGCTCGCGCGGCCTCGGCCCTGCTGGCCGTCGTCATCCTGACGGGGTGCACGGACAGCCCGGACATCGAGTTCCCGGGCAGGGCCCGGATCGACGTCGACACGCCCGAGCTGCGCAAGGAGAAGGCGGCCGCCGGGGTCGAGCCGTGCGAGCCGGGCGCGGCGAGCGGCACCAACGACCTGCCGGCCCTGACCCTGCCCTGCTTCGGCGGCGGCCCCGACGTCGACCTCTCCAGCCTCGAGGGTCCGCTGATCGTCAACATCTGGGCGGTGTCCTGCGGCCCGTGCCGCAAGGAGATGCCGGTGCTGGAGGAGTTCCACCAGGAGTACGGCGACCGGATCCCGATCATCGGCGTCGACTACGGCGATCCGCAGGTGGGTGCGGCGATGGGGCTCGTGCAGGAGACCGGGGTGACCTACCCACTCCTGGCCGACCCCCAGCAGGAGCTGCTGGGTGCGGAGCCCTTCCCGACGATGATGAGGCTCCCGACGCTCGCATTCGTGCGGGCCGATGGCTCCGTGAAGATGGAGGCCGACTACGTCGAGAGCCTCGACGAGCTGGTCCACAAGGTAGACGCCAATCTCGGGATCCGCCTGTGACCCATCCCCATCCCGAGCTGCCCGAGTGGCTTCGCCCGGTCGAGGACGCCGCGCGCTCGATCACGGTGCACGAGCTGACCCGGTTCATGCCGCCGGAGGACTCCGACCCGCGGCGCGGCGCCGTACTCATGCTCTTCGGCGAGACCGAGAAGGGTCCCGACCTGCTCCTCACCGAGCGCGCCCACCACATGCGCTCCCACCCCGGCCAGGTGTCCTTCCCCGGTGGCTCGATCGACAAGGGCGAGACCCCCCGCGAGACCGCACTGCGCGAGGCCGAGGAGGAGACCGGGCTCGACCCGGCCGGCGTGGAGATCTTCGCCGAGCTGCCGGAGCTGTGGCTGCCGCCGAGCAACTTCGCGGTCACGCCGCTCCTGGGCTGGTGGCGGGAGCCGAGTCCGGTCCGGGCGGTCTCGGTCGACGAGGTGCACGCGGTCTACCGCGTCCCGCTCTCCGAGCTGATCGACGAGACCTTTCGGGTCGCGGTCCGGCACCCGAGCGGCTGGGTCGGTCCCGGCTTCCTCATCGGCGAGGGCAAGGACGTGATCCTCTGGGGGTTCACCGCCGGCATCATCTCGCGGCTGTTCGACTACCTCGGCTGGACCGCCCCGCTCGAGGACCCGCCGTTGCGCGATCTGCCGAGCTACATGCTGCAGAGTGACCCCACCCGGACGGAGTTCAAGCCCAACACCGCCTTCAAGCCGCGCGCGGACTGGGAGAAGGGGACGCCGTGAACGCCCTCGACTGGTTGCTCATCGTCCTGGTCCTGGCCTACGCGCTCTCGGGCTACTGGCAGGGCTTCATCACCGGCGCCTTCGCGACCGCCGGCCTGCTGCTCGGCGGGCTGTTCGGCGTCTGGCTGGCGCCGGTCGCGCTGGGTGACGCCGCGCCGTCGCTGCTGGTCTCGCTGGGTGCCCTGTTCATCGTGATCCTCGCGGCGTCGCTGGGACAGGCGGCGCTGCAGCTGGCCGGGGCCCGGATCAGGGGGCGGATCACCTGGCAGCCAGCTCGCGCCCTCGACGCCGCCGGGGGAGCATTGCTGAGCGCGCTGGCCGTGCTCCTGGTCGCCTGGGCGCTCGGCGTCGCGATCTCCGGCTCCCGGATCGGCTCGGTCACCCCGCTGGTCCGCGACTCGACCGTCCTGAGCAAGGTCAACAATGCTCTGCCGGAGACGGCGGGCCGCGTGCTCGAGGCGTTCAACGACGTGGTCGGCACCACCTTCTTCCCGCGCTACCTCGAGCCCTTCGCCCCCGAGCGCATCGTCGAGGTCAAGCCCGGCGACGAACGGATGCTGCGCGATCCGGACGTGCTCCGCGCCGAGCCCCGCGTGCTGAAGATCCGCGGCAGCAACGACTGCGGCCGTGGCATCGAGGGCAGCGGCTTCGTCTACGCTCCCGACCGGCTGATGACGAACGCCCACGTGGTGGCCGGCGTCGACGACCCCGAGGTGGAGATCGACGGCAGCAGCGAGCCGGCCGAGGTCGTCTACTACAACCCCGACCTCGACGTCGCCGTGCTGGATGTCGACACCACGGGCATCGACCCGCTCCCGTTCGACGCGAGGGCGAAGGCCGAGGTCGGCGTCGCCATCCTCGGCTACCCCCAGGACGGGCCCTTCGACGTACAGGTCGGTCGGATCCGCTCCGAGCAGCGTCTCCGTTCGCCCGACATCTACGGCGAGGGCACGGTGATCCGCGAGGTGTACTCCATCCGCGGCCTGGTCCGACCCGGCAACTCCGGCGGCCCGATCGTCGACTCGGGCGGCGACGTCGTGGGCGTCGTCTTCGCGGCCTCGGTGACCGACGAGGACACCGGCTACGCCCTCACCGCCGACCAGGTCGCACAGAGCGCCGCCGACGGCCGAGCGAGCTCCGACGAGGTGTCGACCGGCGACTGCGCAGGCTGAACGGCTGTTAGCTCTTGCCGCGCAGAGCGCGGGGGATCTGCTGGCCCTGTTCGATGGCCTTCTCGGGAGGGCCGACCTTCTTGACCTTCTTGAACCCGACGAAGGCGAGGAGGGCGGTGACCAGGAGGTAGAAGCCGAAGACGATCAGGAACGCCCAGTGGAGGTCGAGGCCGTCGCCGTTCCAGTGGATGAGGTACGCGATCGCGACCGACAGCATGATCACGGCGAGCACCAGGATGAAGCCCGCCGCCGCAAAGAGGGCGAGGCCGAGGCCACCGGCCTTGACGCTGACCTTGAGCTCGGACTTGGCGAGCTGGATCTCCTTCGACAGCAGGGTCGAGATGTCGCGGCTGGCGTCGTGGACCAGGCGTCCGATCGTGGGCTCGTCGTCGGCCTTGACCTGCTGGGTTGCCATGTTGGTCCTCGATGGTCCTGTGGTCCTGGTCGGGGTTCGGGTCAGACCATACCGATACCCGCGGGCCGTCTCCGATACAGTCGTCCTTCGGAGAGCCGGGAAGTCTGGTCGGCGCTGTGCCGTCGACCTCGAAGGACAATTTCACGTGACCTCGCCCCATCCCCGCGCGCCTCACGACGCCTCGAGTCCCGTCTGGGCGAAGGGCCCGATCTGGACCGCGGGCAACACCCCGTTGGCTCGCTACGTCGCCCGCCCGGTGCGCGAGTTCCTCCGGGTGGAGAGCTCGAGCTCCTTCCTCCTGCTGCTGGCCGCCGCCGTCGCGCTGGTCTGGGCCAACTCGCCGTGGTCGGACGACTACGCCGCCTTCTGGCACGCCGAGCTCACCATCGAGCTCGGCACCTTCCACATCCAGGAGACCCTGCAGCACTGGGTGAACGACGCCCTGATGGTCATCTTCTTCTTCGTGGTCGGCCTCGAGATCAAGCACGAGCTGGTCAACGGCGATCTGCGGGACCCGAAGACGGCGGCCCTGCCGATCATCGCCGCGGTCGGCGGCATGGCCGTACCGGCACTGATCTACCTGGCCATCGCCGCCGGCGGCGAGGCCGGGTCCGGCTGGGGCATCCCGATGGCCACCGACATCGCGTTCGCCGTCGGCGTGCTCGGTCTGCTCGGGCGCCGGATCCCCTCGGCGGCCTGGATCTTCCTGCTCACCCTGGCGATCGTCGACGACATCGGCGCGATCGTCGTGATCGCCCTCTTCTACACCGACGACCTCCGCCTGGTCTGGCTCGGTGTGGCAGTGGGCCTGCTGGCGGTGATGGTCGGCATGCGCCTGCTCCGGATCTGGGCGATCCCCGCGTACGTCGTGGTCGGCATCGCCGCGTGGTTCGCGACCCTCGAGTCCGGAGTCCACGCGACCCTGGCGGGTGTCGCGATCGGGCTGATCACGCCGGCCACCTCCCTGCTGAAGGTCGACGTCGCCACCGAGAATGCCCAGCAGGCGCTGGCGGATCGCGAGCTGGACCCGGACGAGCTGGCCCGCCTGCAGTTCCTGCTCAACGAGTCGGTGCCGATGGTCGAGCGCCTCCAGAACCGCCTGCACCCGTTCTCGGCCTACGTCGTGCTGCCGGTCTTCGCCCTAGCCAACGCCGGGGTCGACCTCGGAGGTGCGGGCGACGCGATCACCTCGGCCGTGGGTCTCGGCATCGTTGCCGGCCTGGTGCTCGGCAAGCCCGTGGGCATCCTGCTCGCCTGCTTCGTGGCGGTGAGGCTGGGGCTGGGCAGGCTGCCGGACCGCACCTCGTGGCAGCAGGTGGCAGGGCTCGGCACCGTCGCCGGGATCGGCTTCACCGTCTCGCTGTTCATCGCGGGGCTGTCGTTCCCCGGCTCCGAGGCGCTCACCGAGGACGCCAAGATCGGCATCCTGCTGGCGTCGGTGGTGGCGGCGGTGGTCGGCGTCCTCCTCCTGCTCGTCAGCTCGCCGAAGGAACGCGACGCGCCCGACGTGGAGTGACGGTCACGTGACGCGCCCGTCGCGACCTCGTCCTTGGGTGGCCGGGCTTGCTCGATCCTCCCTCGTTACGCAACGCGCTCGTTCCTCGCCCGCTCCTGCTCACTCCTCCTTGCCGGAGTCGATGCCCTTCTCGATCAGGTCCATCACCGAGGAGTCGGCCAGGGTGGTGACGTCGCCGACCTCGCGGTGCTCGGCCACGTCGCGCAGCAGGCGGCGCATGATCTTGCCGGAGCGGGTCTTGGGCAGCTCGGGCACGATCATGATCTGGCGCGGCTTGGCGATGGCGCCGATCTCCTTGCGCACGTGGTTGCGGAGCTCCTCGACGATGTCGTCGCCACCGTCGCCGGCGTCCTCGCGCAGGATCACGAAGGCGCAGACCGCCTGACCGGTGTCCTCGTCCTTGGCACCCACGACCGCGGCCTCGGCGACCTTGGGGTGCGAGACCAGTGCGGACTCGATCTCGGTGGTGGAGAGCCGGTGGCCCGAGACGTTCATGACGTCGTCGACCCGGCCGAGCACCCACAGGTCGCCGTCGGTGTCCTTCTTCGCGCCGTCGCCGGCGAAGTAGTAGCCCTTGCCCCCGACTTTGGATGCCGGGTAGCGCGACCAGTAGGTGTCGACGTACCGGTCGTCGTCGCCCCAGATGGTGCGCAGCATCGCCGGCCACGGCTTGGTGAGCACGAGGTAGCCGCCGGAGCCGTTGGCCACCGCCTCGCCCTCCTCGGTCACCACGTCGGCGGCGACGCCGGGGATCGGGATCATCGCCGAGCCGGGCTTGCCGTGGGTCACGCCCGGGAGCGGGCTGATCATGATCATCCCGGTCTCGGTCTGCCACCAGGTGTCCACGACGGGGGTCCGGTCGCCGCCGATGACGTGGCGGTACCAGATGTAGGCCTCGGGGTTGATCGGCTCGCCGACCGAGCCCAGGATCCGCAGCGACGACATGTCGTGCTTGTCGGGGATCTCCCGGCCCTGCTTCATGAACGACCGGATCGCCGTAGGTGCGGTGTAGAAGATGGTCACCTTGTGGTCAGCGATGATCTGCCACCAGCGGCCTCGCTCGGGGCTGTCCGGCGTGCCCTCGTAGAGCACCTGGGTCACGCCGTTGGCCAGCGGGCCGTAGACGATGTAGCTGTGGCCGGTCACCCAGCCGATGTCGGCGGTGCACCAGTAGACGTCGCTCTCAGGCTTGAGGTCGAAGACCGCCCAGTGCGTGTAGGCCACTCCGGTCAGGTAGCCGCCGGTGGTGTGCAGGATGCCCTTCGGCTTGCCGGTGGTGCCGGAGGTGTACATGACGTAGAGCGGGTGCTCGGCGTCGAAGAACTCACACGCGTGCTCGGTCGAGGCGCCGGCCACCGCCTGGTCCCACCAGACGTCGACGCCGTCGTCCCACGCGACGTCCTGACCCGTGCGGCGTACGACGAGCACCTTCTCCACCGTGTGCCCCTCGCCGGCGGTCTTGGCGCGCGCCTCGTCGACGGCGGGCTTCAGCGCCGACGGCGCCCCGCGGCGGTAGCCGCCGTCGGCGGTGACCACGATCTTGGCCTGGCAGTCGACCAGCCGCGAGGCCAGCGCGTCGGAGGAGAAGCCGCCGAAGACCACCGTGTGCGGCGCCCCGATCCGCGCGCAGGCCAGCATCGCCACGATCGCCTCGGGGATCATCGGCATGTAGATCGCGACCCGGTCGCCCGTGGCGACGCCGAGGTCGGTCAGCGCGTTGGCGGCCTGGCAGACCTCGTCCTTGAGCTGTGCGTAGGTGATGTCGCGCGCGTCATCGACCGGTTCGCCCACCCAGTGGAAGGCGACCTGGTCGCCGCGGCCGGCCTCGACGTGCCGGTCCACGCAGTTGTACGCCGCGTTGAGCCGGCCGCCGACGAACCACTTCGCGAACGGCGCACCGTCCCAGTCGAGGACCCGGTCCCACTTGCGGTCCCAGCTCAGCCGCTCGGCCTGCTCGGCCCAGAAGGCCTCGGGATCGGCGTCGGCCCGGGCGTAGGCCTCCTCGGTGAGGTTGGCGCTCGCAGCCAGCTCGGCCGGCGGCTCGAACCGCCGGTCCTCCTTGAGCAGGTTCGACAGGGTCTCTTCGCTCACGATCTCTCTCCCGTGGTCGTTCGGTCGTCTCGGCGCGGTCGCACTGTTCACACTAGGACGCCGCGTCGCGCGGCGGGAGGGTCGTGTGCCTGACACCGGTCCACGGAC
>JALZCZ010000479.1 GCA_030862825.1 Actinomycetota bacterium
GCGTCCGACCCTGGCGAGACCGAGTCGCCGGCGAGCTGCGACCCCGCCGCCCGTCCCCCCGAGAGCGAGTCGGCGCCGTAGGCGCCGTCCGGTGCGGACTCCTCGGGGTACGACGCCGTAGGTCCCGAGGATCAGCGATCGCTCGGCGCCTCGGGCGCCGCCGGGCGGTCTACCCGACACCGGCAGTCCGCCCGGGACCGCCGATGGTCGTCGCGGCTCAGCATGGAGAGTTCGATGCCGCGGCGCTGGCGCTGTTCGCGCTCGAGTCAGGACGAGGAACGGCTCGATGACTCCGAGGGTGACCCTCGTGCGGCAGCGACGGTGAGAGCGGTCGACCCGACCATTTGTTGCACGCGTCTCGCCCTGAGTGCAACAAGACGGCAGACCGTCCCGTCTCGCATTAGATTCCGGTGCCTGCCCGGGCTGTCTCGTCGATTCCCCCCCGAGCACCCGGGCACCAAGACGAGATCCGCCTCGCCACCAACAGGGGTGACGGGGCCGTCCGGCGGGCAGTGGTCGGCTCCGCAACGACTCCAGTGCCGCTTGGACTGGTGGAGCTCGTTGGCGTGACCCGGCTCGAGCACTTCGGATTCACATTCGCCGGCCCGCGGACGGCCAGGCGCAGCAGAGCATCGGGAATGCCATCGATCCCCCGAGCCGCGAGCGCGTTCCTGCCGGAGGCCGTGCCGCTAGCCACCGTCGGCGCGGACGAGTCACCATTGGTGTGAAGGATGCAGCCGTGGCAGTGTCAAGGGAGACGGGTGTGGACATGAGCACCGAGGCCAGAGGGAACGACAGTCAGCAGCAAGATCGGGCCGGCAGCTCCGAGGCCGAGGCGCGAAAGCTCGTGGAGCGGCTGCGGTCTGCCCCCGCCGAGGAGATCATCACGGATCTGTTCTCGACGCTGCTCAGCACGGCACAGGTCAAGCTCGGTCGGCGGGACGCGCGGTTGTTCATCGATCTCTGTGCGCTGATGGTGGAGCATGCAGGTCGCTATCTGTCCGAGGAGGTCGGCCAGCAGGTCGAGACCGCGCTCGGGCAGCTCCGGCTGGGTCAGGTCAGCGCCGAGAATGAGGTGGCCAAGAAGGGTGCCTCGGAGCCCAACGACCTGAGTCGGATCCCGACGCCACCGACGGCCGGTGGCCGGACCGGGGCCGGCGCGAGCACCCAACCAGCCGAATCAGCATCGCCGTCGTCGAAGCTGTGGGTCCCCGGGCGCTGACGCCTGCACCCCTGATGGCCTGCCGGGCGGCGACGATGGGGGACGAACCATCTGCCGAGCTTTCGGGTGGGGCACTAGGCCGGCGTCCAAGCAGAACGGATGCGGCTATGACACGCCCCTGCGACGGCTGCTGGGCTGCACCAACGACGCGCGGATCGCCGCGCAGAACTCCTGGGTCCGCTCGGACCCGACGAAGACCTCGATCGCGCACTGGAGCTCGTCGCGCACCCAGCTGACCGCGGGGTCGCCGTGACCGGGTCGCGCCACGAAGTTCCACGCCGCTCGCGCGTCGGGCAGCTCGGCAACCCCGTCCAGCAGCCGGATCAGCTCGACGCGGGCGAGCCGCACCTGCGTGGCGTTGTAGCGGCCGAGGTCTCGGTAGGCGACGTAGGTGGCGGTGTCGAAGAACTGGTCGACGGTGCCGATGCGGGGGTAGGACGCGTTCAGCTCCCGGTAGGCCAGCAGCGCGGCCGGCATCGTCTCGGTGAGACCCGGCTTGGTGTACCAGAGCACGCCGTACGCCGGCCCCTCGTCGCCCTGCCGGTGCCCGGTGCGCGTGAAGAACCCGAGGTTGAGGTTGCGCTTGCAGTAGTCGGGAGCGCGCGTGCCGGCGAGCTTGGCGCGCAGGGGGTCGAGGTTCAGGTGCACCCGGACGCCACACTCCAGTGCGGCCAGGTCGATGGCCTTGGAGATCGACCCCGTCGCGTCTCCCGGCCCGGAGTCGGCGTCCACGCACACCACCTCGCTGATGTCCGTGCGCCGCAGCAGCTCCACGAGGCCGGTGTTCTCCCAGTGCCCGCCGTCGGTCATGTAGAGGTACGGGTCCGAGATGGCGTGGATGCCGAAGAACTCCTTGAGCAGGTAGCTGAGCCGGGTGCGTGGATAGCCGGCCCCGCCCGCCGCCTCGCTCGCGGCGGCGTAGCCGGGGTGCGGCATCCACACGCCGAGCCGGACGTTGGCGAACGTCATCAGCATGCTCGTGGGGCCGATCCGCATCCGCCCCATCGCCGGTGACACCGCCGCGCTGGCGATGGCGACGGCCAGCATCGTGGTCAGCCGCTTCCCGGAGCGCCGCCCGAGCGCGCCGTACGCCTCGGTGCCCGCCTCGTACTTGTCCCACGCGCCGTGGTCGTCCCTCGGCACGAAGACCCGCACCTGGCCGGGGTCGAACGTCACGCTCATGGCCGGGATGTTGTAGTGGGTGCGCACCCGGCGCGACGAGGTCGTGGTCGTCGCACAGATCACCAACGGCGTGCCGTGTTCGGCCTCCAGGACCGTCGGGATCTCGTGCAGCTCCGGCTCCCACTCGGACTCGTTGACCGAGATGTTGCTGTTCTGGAAGGGCCGCACGGTGGTGTCCCCGGCGCGGTACAGCGCGTACGCCAGCCGGAGCTTGCCACGGTAGAACGCGGCCAGCGACCACTGCTCCGGGCTGAAGGCCAGGTAGACGAAGGCCAGGACTCCCAGCGCGACCCACCAGAGGGCGTCCGGCCGCAGCTCACCCCTGGACTCGGCGGCGCCGGCCGCCCAGTAGGCGGCGAGGAAGAGGACCAGCACCAGGAACAGCACTCCACCGAGCATGGGCAGGTACTTCGCGGCCGGCTTGCGCAGCAGCCGCACCACGGCACCGAGCGAGCCGAGGCTGCCGGCCAGGGTGATCAACGAGGCGTCGGAGTCTCTTGCGTTCGAGGTGAGCCACATCAGCGCCGGCAACACCACCAGCACGGCCACCAGCACGGCGCCGAGAGCGAGCGAGCCGCTGGCGAGCCCGCGAAGAGCCAAGAGGAAGGCCCGGCGGCCTCTCCTGGTGTCCGAGCCGCGGGCGAGCCACTGTCCGACCGCCACCCACAGCAACAGCACGCCCAGGCCGAGGGCGACGTACGCGAGGGCCGGCACCATCAGGCTCGGCCGAGCCACCAGGAACCCGTGGTCGCCCGGCTCGCCGCCCTGCCATCCGCGGTAGCCCTCGAACATCCAGCCGAGCGGCCTGACGACCAGCCACAACACCGTCAGCAGGAGCGTGGCGTTGAGCACGAATCCGGCGAGGACGGTGGCGTAGACCGACGGCCGGACCGGCTGGCGCGCCGCGACCGTCCCTTCGCTCGCGCGTGGGTTGTTGGACAGGAGGTAGCCCAGGTTGTCCATCAGGTGGCGTTCCTCCGGCGAGAGGGGCACCTGCTCACCGGCGCGTGACCAGGGCTTGGGGTCGTCGGGTGGAGGCTCCCAGCCGGACGGGGTCTTCTCCGGTGAGGCGGGCTGCCACGACCGGGACAGGCTCCAGCCCGCGGCGAGGTTCGAGCCGCCGGAGACCGCGGTCACCGAGGTCGCCCGCCCCCAGCCGATGGGGTCGCCCAGGCGTCCGCGACTCTCACGCTCGAGCGTCTGCAGCGCCCCCAGCGAGAGCGAGGCCGCCCGGATGCCGCCTCCGGAGAGGGCGATGCCCAGGCCCGCCGCACTGGGCGGGAGCTCGCCCTCGTCCTTGGACCTGATCGGGTCCACGCCGTTCCAGATCGGGACCCGCAGCCACTGTGGCGTCGTCAGCCAGGACAGGAAGCCGACCCAGACGTACCCGATCGCAACCACCAGGATCGCGAACTTCCCCCACGCGGCCGTGGCTGCCACCGGCCACCACTCCTGCAGCATCGCGAGGTTCTCGACGGCGTCGAGCAGACCGGCCGCGGCGACAGCGAGCACGACGACATGGCGAGCGGCCCGGACTCTCTCGAGCCGGTAGTACGACCCCGTCCAGCAGACAAGCAGCCCCAGCAGCAGGACGTACGCCGGGATGAACGCGAAGTCCCAGTGCACCGCAGTCGCGAAGCCGCGCATCGACTCGATGGCGTCGAACCTCTGCTGCGAGAACGCGAGCTCGGCTCGGATGATGTCGCCGGAGTCGGCGTCGGGCAGGGAAGCCCGCGGTCCGAGGGCGGCGGACGCGACGACCAGGGACGCCAACGACAGCCACCGGGCCGTGATGCGAACGGGAGTGTCGTGCACCAGCCATGGAAGAGTGCCGCCCCGCCGGTCGGCGACGAGCAGCGCGATGACGAGGCAGCCGCCGATGGCCAAAGCCGCGAGCGCGACCGGAACCGGAAGGGAATCGAACGACAGGCTCCCGAGGGCCGCCCCGAGCGCCGCCGGGCCCAGCAGGGCAGCCAGCCATTTGCCGACGGTCCTCATCGCTGCACTCTCCGCACCATCCCGCCAGTGTCGGTGTTCTGGGGCTCGCCGATGACGAAGTCACGTAGATTCCTGCCCCATGACGTGCTCACAGGGGAAGCGTCCAGCTCGTCGCGCGCTGCTGTCCGCGCTGGCGCTGGGCCTGGCGGCCTCCCTGGCGGCGATCCTGCCGACGACCGGTGCTTCCGCGGCGGCCGGTCCCACCGACGAGCAGCTGGCCGCCGACCAGGCACCGATCCCCGCGACGTGCGGCCGACCGCCGCTGGACGGCTGCCGCCTTGCCTGGTACGGCGCGCAGGCGCCGACGCTGGTGCTCTGGGGCGACTCGCACATGTGGATGATGACGCCGGCCGTGCAGAAGGCTGCGGCCGGCACGCGGGTCAACGTGGTGCTGTTCTTCGCGGGCGGCTGCATCCCGGCCGCGCCGGACATGACCATCTATGCCGGCAACGCGTGTGCCGAGCTCAGCATCTCCGCGATGCGCTACCTCCAGCAGCTCGAGGCGAGTGGCCGGCCCTACCGGCTGCTGCTCGGCTCGTTCTGGGGGGCGAACCTCGACCGGGTCTTCTGGTACGAGGGCCAGGAGCGCGCCGACATCATGAAGCAGCGCCGCGTCTACACGCAGAGCTACACCCGCCCGTTGTTCCGCGCGCTGGGCAGGGCGGGCATCCCGACCGACGTGTCGCTCCAGGGTCCGATCTCGGTGCCGCCCTCGGAATGCGGTCTGGGGGCGTGGCCGTTCTGGTGTCCGGTGAACCGCAACCGCGCCTACTACAAGGACGGCTACGTCCGGGGCTGGCTGGCCCGACGGATGAGCCACCTGGGTGAGGGTGCGCGGCTGGTCGACTACAGCCGTGGGATCTGCAGCGCCACCAGCTGCCCGGCCGTGGTCGACGGCGTACACACCTGGTTCGACCCCTACCACGTGAGCGCGACCAAGGCGGGCCAGCTGGCGTCGTACTACAAGCCGACCGTGCGGGCGCTGCTCAGGAGCCGATGACCTCAGCCACCAGGTCGGCGACCGAGTCGACCACCCGGGTGGGCCGATAGGGGAACATCTCGACCTGCTCCGGTCGGGTCGATCCCGTCGTGACCAGCACCGTGCGCAGCCCGGCCTCGAGGCCGCTGATGATGTCGGTGTCCATCCGATCGCCGACCATCACCGTGGTCTCCGAGTGTGCCTCCAGGCGGTTGAGGGCACTGCGCATCATCAGCGGGTTGGGCTTGCCGATGAAGTACGGCGTCCGGCCGGTCGCGGTGCTGATCAACGCGGCCACCGATCCGGTCGCCGGCAGCCGGCCCAGCGCGCTCGGCCCCTCGGGTCGGGGTTGGTGGCGATGAACCGGGCGCCGGCGTCGATCAGCCGGATCGCCCGCGTGATCGCCTCGAACGAGTAGGTGCGGGTCTCCCCCAGCACCACGTAGTCGGGATCGCGCTCGGTCATCACGTAGCCGATGTCGTGCAGCGCGGTGGTCAACCCTGCCTCGCCCACGACGTACGCCGCACCTCCGGGCCGCTGCTCGTCGAGGAACTGAGCGGTGGCCAGGGCCGAGGTCCAGATCGCCTGCTCGGGCACGTCGATGCCGCTGCGCAGCAGCCGCACGCGAAGGTCGCGCGGTGTGTAGATCGAGTTGTTGGTCAGCACCAGGAACGGGATCTCGGCCACCTTGAGCGCCTCGATGAACTCCTTGGCGCCGGGAATCGGCTCCTCCTCGTGGACCAGCACGCCGTCCATGTCGGTCAGCCAGGTGATGACGGGTCGGGTTTCGCTCACGCGCCCATCATGGTGCAGGCGTCACTCGAGCGTCGGGTCCGGCACACCGTCCTCCCAGTACTCGGCCGTCTGGAGCAGCCAGAAC
>JALZCZ010000480.1 GCA_030862825.1 Actinomycetota bacterium
GGGCGGCGGCGTCTTGTCGGTTGATTGGGACCATAGTCTCGCCAGAGTGTGTCAGAAGTCAACGCCCTTGCGACCGAGGTCGAGACCGATCCGGTAGGCATCCATGATCAGGCGCGACCTCCGCTCGGCGACCTCGATCACGATCCGGATGTCCTCGGCCTGGTCGGCCGGCAGGGCGCCGAGCTCGTCGAGCAGCGTGAGCCGGGCCGCCGAGGCTGCGAAGTCCTCGTCGTTGTAGCCGACATAGCCGGCCTCGTTGATGGTGGGTGATGTGTTCATGGTGGTTCCTTTTCCCTCGGGTCCAGTGTCGTCCGAGGGTGGCGCTGGCCGCTAGGTGTTCTAGTTGGGTTGATGTCTTCGGGTTTGGCGCTGGACGCGGATTGGACGCAAGAGGTCCAATAACGGTCAACGCCTCTCAACGGTCAGGTTCCGCGTTTGTGCAGGTCAGGCGCACGTAGCCAACGGTGCTCAACGCCAGTCAACGCGCCGGGTCAGAACCCGGCCTACAGGCCAGCCCATCCCCTTAATGGCCTCTGACCTGGGGTTTTACATTTGCAGGGTCTCTACTGTGCCCATACTGTGCCCACGATTTTCTCGCTGGCTCGGCTGGTGGTCGTCGCTGATCGTTGTTGGAGGGCCGCTGAGGAGGGCGTCGACGATGGCGCGGCTCCGGGTGTCCTCATCGCCCATCAGGTGGCCGTAGGTGTCCCAGGTCTCGACGGCCGACTTGTGGCCGAGCAGCGCTTGGAGGACCTTGATCGACTGGCCGCCGCGGATCTGGGCAGAGGCGAAGTAGTGCCGCAGGTCGTGCGGCGTGGCGTCGGTGGGGACCTTCTTCGCCGCGATCCGCCAGGCGTTGTGGATCGTGCTGGTGCCGACGAAGTTGCCGAGGTCGGTGGTGAGCAGCAGCCCGGACTCGTGGGTGCCGTGCTCTCCCGCGTGCTGCTTGATCGCCTGCAGCACGACGTCGCCGACCGGGATCGTGCGCGTCGAGGACGGCGTCTTGGGCGGCCCGAAGACGGGGTTGCCGGTCCGCGCGGCCCGAGAGAGCTGCCGGTCGATCCGGATGGTGCCGAAGTCGAAGGCGATCCGGTCGAGCGTCAGGCCGAGGATCTCGCCTCGACGCATCCCGGCGCCGGCCGCCAGCGTGACGAAGAGCCGGTAGCGAGGCGCGATCGCCTCACGGAGGGCGAGGACGGTCTCGGTGCTGATGGGAACGAGTGAGGACTTCGGTGGGACCTTGGGCAGGTTGATGTCGATGCACGGTGTGGTCGGGAGCACCCGGTCCTTCACCGCGGCCCGGAACATGATCGCCATGACGAGGTAGCGGCCCTGCGCGGTCGACGGAGCGGCGGTGAGCTGCCACTCCTTGACCAACGACTGCACGTCCGCCCGGTTGACGGCATCCATCCGCATCTCCCCGGACGTCGGGAAGACGTGGTTGCGCAGGACGATCTCGTACGTCGCCTCGGTGCTCGCCGCGAGCACCTGACGCGCCAGCCAGCGTTCGCCGTAGGCCCGCACGGTCCCACGCCCGGCCTGCGGGTCGGCCCACTGGCCGGTGACCAGCCCTGCGGTCTGTTCGTCGAGCCAGCGCTGGGCATCCTTCCTGAGATCGAACATGCGTCGGTGGCGCTTCCCGGCGCGGTCGTAGTAGTCCGCCTGGTACTTGTTGGCCGCGCTGGCCTTGCCGGTGTTGGTGGTCCAGGTAACGGTGCGCTTGCGGATGGCCATCAGCTCCTCCTCGGGCTGGGCAGACGGGGTGGGGAGGCGAGTCGCTGCTCCCGGATGAACCGGCGCAGCTCGCCAACGGTGGTGTAGAGCCTCCGCCCGATCTTGAAGAACACTGGGCCAGTGCCGATCTGGCGCCACCAGCGCAGCGTGTTGTCTGAGGTCATCAGGATCTCAGCGACCTCCGACAGAGTGAGCAGCTCGTCGTCGTGGCGCTCGTGGAACGGGGCTTGGTGGGTGGTGGTCGTGGACATCGGATCCTCCGCTGGTTGTGATTGTCTCTAGGAGAAGCAACTGCCCCTCGACGTTGCGAACCGTCGATGGGATCTGCTCGTCAGGTAGGTGCGCAGCGGCTGCCGGAGAACCGCCGAATACATCCGATCGGGTATCGTCGGGGTATAGACCCGTCGGACCTCATCCAAGTTGCGAGACGCGTCAGCGGCCTCAACCAGGCCGAGCTGGCTCGGAGGGGTGGCACGTCCCAGGCGACGATCTCGGCATACGAGCGCGGCTTGAAGGCACCATCGATCAAGGTCGCTGCCCGGCTGCTGGCCGTGATGGGGTGGGAGTTGACGCTCCGGTCGCGGATTGACTTCGAGGAGTACCACCCGAAGGGCGTGGTGGCCTTCTGGGCACCGAACCAACTGTGGCGAGTGCCGACCCCGGACTGCTTCGCGATCCTGAAGATTCCTGACCTGCTCCGGCACACGAGCCAGGACGAGTGGGATCTTGCCGACCGGTCAGACCGTCTGCGTGCCTACGAGATCCTGATCCGCCGCGGGCTTCCCCAGCAGATGATCCGGTGGCTCGACGGGGGCTTGCTCGTCGACCTTTGGGAGGAGCTCGACCTTCCCGGACCCATCCGGAAGGTCTGGACGCCGGCGATCGAGCACGCACGGCGCGGCAGGTTGGTCTACGACACCCTCTCGTGGGGGTCCGAGGATCCCGAGACCGCGAGTCTCGCCAGGATCCGCGGGTACGAGTCCTTGCCGCCGCCGCCTCCTCCTCCCCCGCCGCTTCCTCGGCGATCTCGTTTCGACCCGAGGTCCTGAAGCTCCTGAACTCTTGTGTCGCGGCGGGGTGCCCGTCAATCCGCTCGTCGATCGTGGATGATCAGTTCCCGCGCCGACAGCTCTACGTGATCGGCCCGCGTGAGGGCGTCCTCGATGGCGTCGAGATTCCGCTCGAAGAGCGCGATCAGCTCGGCGTTCGCGATGTTGCCGGTTGTGACGCGGAGCAGTCTGCGGGGTGTGCCGCGCAGGAGATGGCTCTCGCGGAAGTCGCTGTCCTTGGTGATCACGACGCGAGCCTCGCCGTCTGCTACCCGATTGATCTCGCTGTCCTTCGTGGTGTTCCGGTCGGGGAGATCGAGGGTGTGGATGGCGTCATGCCCCCAGCCATTCAGCTCGCGAGCAAGTCGGCGCGGGAGTTGTGCGTCAACCAGGAACTTCACGCAGCTCCGAGCGGCACCTTGTGGCCGCCCACGGTGAGCGCTCCATACTCGAGCGCCGCCAGCAGATCGTCGCGCTCCAGGTCTTCGTAATCATCGAGGATCTCGTCGAACGTCATGCCCGACGAGAGCAACTCAAGCAGCATCTGCACTGGGTAACGCAGACCTCGTACCACGGGCTGCCCGTGGCAGATGTCCGGATCGGTGGTGATGCGGTCCAGTCGCGTCATGGCCCAACGATAGCGAGCACCGCCCCACCGGGCGGCTCAGAATCCGATGTCAGGCTCGATCTACAGCGGCGCCAAGCTGCCGTCCATCAGAGACTGATGCCTCCATTAGCTGCCTGGGTCGGCGACCGGTGGCCGAGTTCCTCGGGACGGCGCACCGGTTCGGGTGGCCGCAGCGTGGGCCGGCGCTTGGGTGCGGTCGGGCCGTAGCGGTCGACAGCCAGAGCAGCCAGCTGAAGGGCGTGGCTCGGGCCGAGGTCGGCGCGGTCGCGACTGAAGACCTCAACCCATTGGCGACGCGCGTCGTCCATGGTTTCGGCGACCAGGTGGGCGACGTTGCGATCGCGGCCGCGGGTCATCCCGACGTACGCCGACGAGGCCCCAGTGCTCGCCGATCAGCACGTGCGCGGTCGGGACGGTCGAACCTTGGGCACCGTACGCGGTGGTCGCGTATGCGAGCTCGACGTGGTCGCGGGCGTAGGCCTCTGGCAGCGTGCGACGACCGGCTTCGCCGACGACCTCGAGCGAGCCTTGCTGGGCGCCGACGACTGTCCACAGCTCCCGGTTGGCGACGCCGAGGTCGCTGTCGTTGCGGCGGGTGGCGACGCGGTCGCCCACCCCGATCCGCTCGCCCGTCACTGTGACGAGGCGGTCCGAGGCCTGCCGCGTGCTGAGGAGAGCCTCGTGGACGAGACCGTTGATCTGCGCGACCTGCTGGCGGGTGTCGGCGACGACCAGCTCGCCGCGCGAGGCACGTGCAGCGAGCGCAGCGGTTCGCTCGACCGCGCTGGCGTGCACGACCACGAGCCCGCGGCGTACCAGCTCGTCGAACACCCGACCAGGCCGCTCGCCACGGCGCATCCGCAGCGACAGGTCGGCGTACTCCCGATCGGTGAACCGGCGGACTCCCTCGAGTTCGACCACGCGGCCGGGTGCGTAGCGGGCCGCGAGGTCGAGCACTCCCCCACGTCCGACCGCGGGGAGCTGGTGCCGGTCGCCGACCAGCGTCACGTCAGCGCGGGTGGCGTCGGCGAGCTCGAGGAGCGCCCGGGCGGTGTCCTGGTCGAGCATCGCCGCCTCGTCGACGACCAGCAGGGTACGGCGGTCCAGCCGCGGCGCATTGGCCGCCGGTGCCACCCGTCCCCAGCGACCGTCCTCGTCCCAGCGGTAGCCGTGCTGGTGCAGCAGCCATGCCACGGAGTGCGCGGCCGTGCCGACCTCACCGGATGCGACCTGGGCTGCCTTCCGGGTGGGCGTCACGACCAGCATGCGCCCACCGCGCGCCTCGACCAGCGCTCGCTTCGCGGCGAGTCGCCGCGTCTTGCCCGAGCCGGCGGCACCCTCGACCACGGTGATCGTCGCCGCGTCGGCGCGTCGGGCGATCCGGGTGACGAGCTCTCGCTCGACCGCCAGCACCTGGGGCGAGGTGAGGGCCCGGACGTGCTCAGGCACGTCATCGCGGCCGAGCAGCGGCCGCGAGGCTCCCAGCACGCGGGCAGCGAGATCCTCGGCGAGCTCCCGGCGCACCGAGCCGTCGACGACGACGCCTGCTGATGCGATGAGCTTCTCGACCTCACCGCGTGCGTCGGCGGGATTCCACGCCGAGCGGCGGGAGCCGAGCCGCGTCAGCGCCGTCTCGACGACCGCGTTCCGGTCCAGTTCCCCCGGCCGGACACTTGCAACATGACGCGGCTGCGACGGGGGGAGGAACCCGAGTACTCCCAGCTCCTCGACCCAGCGCTTGCGCAGATCCTCACCTGAGACCGGCACCACCTTGTCCGGAACGGGCCATCTCACTGCTGCGAGCCTCCTGCAGCGGACACGGCGGGAAGGGTTCGGCCATTTGTTGCACGCACCTACCTCGCCATGCAACAAAGATTCTGGACCGCCCTGTCAGACTCTGAGAGGGAGACAGGGCGGCACGTCAGCGTACGCCGAGCCCAGCCGACCCGGATCACCAAATTGGAGGATCCACCCGACGGCTGACCGACTGGTCTACCCCAGCAACGTGGCAGGACGCCCCGCTGGTGAAGGATCCGGTGGCCCGGTTACGTCCTCCGCGCGGTCCACGCAGGTCTGCGGTCCCAACTGGCTTCGCGGCTCAACGTTCGACGGTGAGACCTTGGGCGGCCTCAACCTCTACTCCACGGCATCCGACACGATCGACGTCGAGGCCGCCCAGATCGCCCACCTCTTCGCCACCCAGGCGGCGATCGCGCTCGTCTGGTCCCGGCACGAGGAGCAGCTCGACGACGCTGCGCACCCGCAAGGTCATCGGGGCAGGCCGTGGGCATCATCATGCAGGTGCCGGATCGACGATGACCGCGCCTCCTCGACCAGCAACATCACGCTCCGCCTCATCGCCCAGGAAGTCGTCGAGACCACCGACCAACACTTCTCCGGACCCGGCGGGGACAACCCGAATGTCGACGGTGTTCTCTCGACGGCCTGCCGCGAGCCGTCGGTGACTACCTGGGCGGGCATAGCTGAGGCGCGCAAGATCGGCGGTCACCGCGTTCAGCCCGAGCAGTGACACGGCACTGGGTGCGCGACAGCGCGCATGCCCGGAGCCCGTTCTCTGACCTGGGAGTACCCGCAACCAGTTTCACCCAGCGCTCGCGGACGAAGAGGAGTCACCGAGCGGATCGGAGTGACCGAGGGTCAGCAACGCCTCTCCCCGCGTTGTGCAGGAGCCAGCCGCCGGCGATGAGCAGTGCCCCAAGAATGAGGAAGCCGATGTCCCATGACAGTGGTGAGCCCAGGTCGTCGCGCACGTGATGTACTCCGAGGATGTGGTGGTTCATCACTCCCTCGACGAGGTTGAAGATCCCCCATCCCATGAGGACCAGCCCGAAGTGGAAGCCCCAACTGGGGGCAAGTTGCCCACGTCGCCAGTCAGAGACCGCGACGCTGGAGGCCGCCAGCAACAGCAGCCAGGTCGCGACATGGAAGAATCCATCGGCAAGAGTGTTCGCTTCCAGTCCCGCCAGCGTGGTCATCGGATAGTCCTCCACGTCGCTGATCATGTGGTGCCACTGGAGGATCTGATGCAGCACAATGCCGTCGATGAAGCCACCGAAACCCAACCCGTACAGCAGACCCGCTACCTTCGAAGGCGGCTTAGCGGCAGCGTCCGACACACCTGAAGCGTCTGCCTCGCGGGACATGGTGCCCGGTTCCCGCTTCCACGAGCGGCAATCCGACGTCATACGGTCAGCCTCGGGTGACGGTCTCGCCGCGGAGGACCGAGGCGCACGCTCTCGATGACACCACGGCGTCGCAGGCGTCGATGAAGTCGGACAGTGACGACCGGAATACGCGGAAGTCGTCGTAGTGGACCGGCACCGTCTGGCGCGGCGAGAGCAGGTCGTGACCCGCAGGCCCAGGTTCCGCATCCCGCCGAGGCGGATGACAGCCGCGTCGAGGGCCCCATCCTGTCGACAATCTCTCGAAGCCAGGGCCGGTAGCGACTGTCCCCGCTGATGTGGAGCCGGAACGGCGTCGCCACCGTCGCCTTCGTCGAGCTCAGGTCGGTGCCCATCACCTTCGGCAAAGCCTGACGACCACGCCAGGAGCGTGTTGCCCGGGCACCCGGGTCAGGCGCAGCCGGCGCGCGCCTTCGGTCAGCTCGATGCTCTGCCAGGTCCTCATCCCTTCGGCGGACCGGAATCCCCCTCGACCCAGTCGTCGCGCCGGTTCGCCATTGCTCGGCGTATTCGCGGAACGTGACCCGCCAGCGCCCGGGTCGACGTGCGGCCCGGTGACTACCGAGGTGGTCACCTGTCCAGTTGCCGCTGGGTCCGAGGGTTTTTTGGTCCATGACGAACACCGACAAGCCACGCAGAGCCCGGGCCCTACAGGCCAGCCCAACGCCTCGCCGAGCACAATGCGTCCCGCGACGCTCGGCTGCGTAAGCGAGTGGGCGGGACGCATTGGAATGGCTTCTCAAGTTCTAGTGCACTTCAGGTACATGCCACAACCATGGTTGAAGTGGCAACCGTCCCCGGAGCGAGCTGGCGAGTGGAGCCACGGGGCCCGGCAGCGGCGGTCCGGATGGGTCGGCGTCGGACGTCTACCTTTTCTCGATGAGGGTCCTCTCATGTTCGTTGCTGCGCCGGACCGCGGGCCCTAATCTCAGGAAATGCGGCTCCAGGCACAGAGGCCGGCCCACCCAGCGCTCGTCATCGTGGTGACCGCTGCAGTGGGTGTCGCCATCACGACTGCGGTTGTCGTGGCGCGCCTGACTCCTGCGCTCGGAGACGACCGCCACACGCTCGGCGTGGTCACCCTCGATGACCTGCACGAGGGCCAGCTCGAGGCTGCGGCCGCCATGGTGCTGACGTTCATCGCGGCCGTCCTCTGGGGCCGGGTCCGTCGGCTGCCCACCCGACGCCACCTGATGCTGTTCACTGCGTTCTGCATGCTGGCCCTGGACAACGTCATGTCCGGGATGTTCACAGCCGGTTTCGACTCTCTCTCCACCAACAGGTTCGCGACCTGGTCGACCACCGCGAACGGGCTGATGGGCGCCGTGCTCCTCGTCTTCGCGGCCTGGCTCCCGGATGTTCCTCTCCAGCGACCACGCACCGCTCTGCTCCGCACCCTGGTGGCGGTTACGGCGGTCCTCGCCGCGGCGACGTTGTCCATCTGGCAGCTGAGGGACACGCTCCCCGGCGCCTTCGCGACGCGGCCGGAGACAGCCGACCAAGTCACCCTGTTCGGCGACCATCCATCGCTCTATCTCATCGAGGCGCTCGCGGCCGGCTGCTGGGCCGTGGCCGCGGTCTTCTTCACGCAGCTGACGAAGCGGGCACAGGACGAGCTCACCTGGTGGCTGGCGCTGGGTTCGATGCTGGCCGCTGTGTCCTTCGCGAACTACTCGCTCTTCCCTTCACACTTCACCGAGCTCCTCTACCTCGGTGACTACTTCTTCCTCGCAGCCGTCATCGCCCTCCTCATCGGCGCGGTCCGAGAGATCGGCGCTGCGGAGGCGGCGCTGGTGGACCGGTCGCTCTACGACGAACGACGTCGGCTCGCCCGCGAGATGCACGACGGCGTCGCCCAGGAGCTGGCGATCATGTCCGCCCAGGCCCATCGCATCCGCAGCCATCCGGAGACGGCAGACATCGGGTTGCGCCGCATCCAGGAGTCGGTCGATCGGGCCATGGACGAGGCGCGCACGGCGATCAAGCAGCTCAGCGGACCGGTGGACAGCTCCGTTGCCGCCGCGATCGGCGACGCCGCGGAGAGCATCACGGCCCGGGGTGACGCCCGGCTCACGCTGGATCTCGACGACTCCCTCGTCGTATCTCCCGAGGTGCGCCTCGCCCTCGTGCACGTCACCCAGGACGCGGTGGCCGCAGCCGTCCGCGGAGCAGGCGCCGACACGGTCCGCATCGACCTGCGCCGAACAGACGTGACGACCCTCCGGATCACCGATGACGGCCGCCACACTGACACTCTCCTCATGTCCGGCGAGACCACCATGAACAGCATCCGGGAGCAGCTCGCCCGGGTGTCCGGCGATGTCGTCGTGCACGCACGCCCCGACGGCGGAGTGACGGTCGAGGTGACAGTTCCGTGACGGCCAGGCCCCGGGTGCTGATCGCCGACGACCACCACCCGATCAGGGTGGGGGTGCGGCTCGCCCTCGAGGAGGGCGGTTGCGACGTGGTCGCCGAGGCCGAGACGGCCTTCCAGGCCGTCGAGCTCGCGAACGAGGTTCGGCCCGACGCCTGCATTCTGGACGTCGCTATGCCGGGCGGCGGTCTGTGGGCGCTGCGAACGATCCTCGATCAGCGACCAACGACCCGTTGCCTGATGCTCACCATCTCCGAGGACAGCTCCGACGTCCTCGATGCACTCGAGCTCGGCGCGGTCGGGTATCTGCTCAAGGACGTAGCCCCTCACGAGGTCCCACGCGCGGTGCACGCCGCCATGAGCGGCGAGGCGGTGCTGGACGGCCAGCTCACCGCTGTGGTGCTCGGTGAGCTCCGACGAGGACCTCGCGCCGACGTGGTGATCAACGCCGAGGGGCGCAAGGTCGCGTTCACGCCGCGCGAGTGGGAGGTGCTCGATCTGCTACTCGGCGGGCTGAGCACCCGGGAGATCGCAGAACGTCTGGTGGTGCGGCCGATCACGGTACGACGCCATGTCTCCGACATCGTGGCGAAGCTGCGCGTCTCCTCCCGTGGCGAGGCCGTCGAACTCCTACGCGGGCAACACAGCGCGCACCGGCACCAGTCCGGTCCCGACACCTGACCGCGGGCGTTCAGAGGACCTGAACGCCAAATAGCCCGGCGGCCGACCCAGCGGTGTCATGTGCCTGGAGCGCACATGGCGTTTGCTCGAGAGCCAGGTGGAGTGCCTGCAGCCGGGAAGGTTTTGAGGCGCGATGTTCGTTTCTCGCAGATCAGTGGGCCAGAGTCAGACGTCGACACGAGCGGTGCACCGGCGACGGCGTGCGCGACCTCAGCTGCCTGGTCACCCGCCTGTCCGCGGCCATCGTCGCGTCTTGATGTGCCTGTTCGCCCTGGCCTTCGCGGCCGGGACCGCGGCCGCGATCAACCTCCCCGCTCAGGCCCTGCCCAGCACCCTGCTGGTCAACAGCACAGTCGATGCCGTCGACGCCAACGTCGGCGACCGAGTGTGCAAGGCGTCCGGGGGGGACTGCACGCTGCGCGCGGCGATTCAGGAGGCGAACGCGAATCCCGGTCCCGACGTCATCCAGGTTGTCCCCGGCACCTACGCGATAGCCATAGCGCCCATCAACGAGAACGCGGCCAACGTCGGCGACTTCGAGATCACCGACCCGGTGACGATCGAGAAGGCGTCGGGCTATCTCGGCGACGTCATCGTCGATGGCGGCACGCCCCTTCCCAGCGCGCCCGTCATCGCGCGTGGGCTCGACCGGCTCTTCGAGATCCATCCCGGCGCCGGCGACGTCACGCTCCGGAACGTCACCCTCCGGAACGGCTACAGCCCCGAGGAGGGAGGAGCGATCCAGAACTGGTCGCTCGGCAAGCTGACCCTCGACGGCGTCACCGTGAAGGACAGCTACGCCGCGAAGTCCGGCGGTGGGCTCAACCACGCCGACATCAAGGACTACCCCTGGACCACCGAGCCCCCGAACCTCGAGCTGATGCCGTACGGCCGGGTCGAGATCAAGCGCTCGACGTTCACCGGCAACGGCGCCTCCGAGTTCGGCGCCGCGCTCAACAACGTATCCGGCGGGACGATCACGATCTCGGACCAGAGCGTGATCACGCTCAACCCGGGGGCGATTAGGCCGAACCCGCTCGACCCCGAGGAGTTCGAGCTCGTCGACCCGTCGGACTACCCGATCACGACGAGCGCGATCTCGAACGAGTCGAGGGAGACCATCTCGGGCACGATCAAGATCTCCAACTCGACGGTGTCGCTGAACGCGTCGGGGACCTCGGGCGCGGGCATCGCGAGCTGGGGGGACGGCGTCGTCACGATCGAGGGCTCCAGGCTGACGGGGAACCGCTCGGCCGCGGAGGGCGGCGGCCTCTTCACCGAGGGCGGCAAGGTCACCGTCTCGGGCAACAGCATCGTCTCGAAGAACCAGGCCGCCAACGGCGGCGGTCTCTACAGCGGCGGCCACCTCTCGCAGCACGGCCTGCGGGGCCGCTTCGACGTCAAGAACTCCGAGATCTTCGAGAACAAGGCCGTGAGCGGTGGCGGCATCTTCAACGACGGCGAGGCGCAGCTCTTCGTCACCGACACGTCCTTCACGAAGAACGTGTCGACCGACCACGGCGCCGCGATCTCGAGCGGCGGCAGGTCGAACATGACCCTTACGCGGGTCTCGGTCGTCGAGAACGAGTCGAACGGCGAGGGCGGCGGCGTCTGGACCCACAGCGAACGCATGCATTCGATCGTCGACTCGACATTCACGCGCAACAAGGCCGGCGTCCCGATGATCGAGGACGGTGTGTTGAGCGACGACGTCGCGGGTGGCGGTGGCCTCTACACCGACGGCGGCCCGGTCACGGTCGTGAACACGACGTTCCAGGAGAACGAAGCGACGAACGAGGGTGGCGGACTCTCGATCCACAACCTCGGCGACTTCGTGCTTCGAGGCAGCGTGATCAAGAACAACCGGGCCTACGACGGCGGCGGCATCGAGAACAGCGCCGAGGAGGTCAAGTTCGACCGCGTCACGGTGCAGGGCAACAGCGCGGGCAACGCGGGCGGCGGCATCTACAACACCTCGAGCGGCCCGTTCTCGATCGTCAACTCGACGATCCGAGACAACGTCGGCGTCATAGGCGGCGGCCTGGCGAACGCGCCCGACAACGACCTGATCGTCCGCGGATCGCTGATCCTCAACAACAGGGCCCGCATCGCGCGGAACGACGAAGGGGTCATCGAGGAGGACGCCGGACACGGCGGCGGCCTGATGAGCTTCGCAGACGGCGAATCGCTCATCGAGAACACCACGTTCTCGGGCAACAGGGCAGCGGTGGCCGGCGGCGGCCTCTTCCACGACGCGGACGGAGAGCTCCGGCTCAAGCACATCACGGTCTGGCGCAACTCCGCCCCGTCCGGCGGCGGCATCGGCGTCCGCGAGTCCGACT
>JALZCZ010000023.1 GCA_030862825.1 Actinomycetota bacterium
GTTCTGGATGATGTCGACGCCCATCGCGTCGCAGGCCCGGGCGAAGGCCCACGCCACGTGGTCGTGCTTCGCGATGCCCGCGCGCGGTTGGAACGTCGCTCCGAGGACCGGATACCGGGTGCGGGACGAGACGTTGAGGATGGGGCAGACCTTGGCGACCTCGTCCGGTTCGAGCCACTCGGCATCGACCCCGTTGAGGCGGTTGGCGCCCACGCGGCGCATGCCCTCGCGGACGTCCTGGAGGGTGTGCGCGAGGTTGAGCACGCCGCGCTGGCTGAACAGGATGTCGTAGTCGAGCTCCTCGGACAGCCCTTCCCAGAGCTTGAGCGCGTGCTCGTAGATCGCCGCGCTCTCGTCCCACAGGTAGTTGGAGCGGATGATCGTGGTGTTGCGGGCCATGTTGCCGCCGGCCAGCCAGCCCTTCTCCAGGATCGCGACGTTGGTGATGCCGTGGTTCTTGGCGAGGTAGTACGCCGTCGCGAGTCCGTGGCCACCGCCACCCACCACGATCGCGTCGTACGACGACTTCGGGTCGGGGTCGCGCCAGAGCCAGTCCGGGTGCTCGGGCAGCGGAGGCGTGCTCATGCCGGCCCGGCCGGGGCGAGGTGCGGGTACAGCGGGAACTTCGAGGCGAGGTTCTCCACCCGGCCGCGCAGCTCGGCGGTGCTCGTCTCGTCGAGCGGGACGGAGAGGGCCGCGGCGATCACGTCGGCGACCTCCTCGAAGGCCGCGGCGTCGAACCCGCGAGTGGCCAGCGCCGGCGTGCCGATCCGCAGGCCGGAGGAGACCATCGGGGGGCGCGGGTCGAACGGCACTGCGTTGCGGTTGACCGTGATCCCGATCGCGTGCAGCCGGTCCTCCGCCTGCTGGCCGTCGAGCTCGGAATGGCGCAGGTCGACCAGCGCCAGGTGCACGTCGGTGCCGCCGGTGAGCACCGAGATCCCCGCCGCGCGGACGTCGTCCGCCTCCAGGCGGTCGGCCAGGATGCGGGCGCCCTCGAGGGTGCGCTGCTGGCGCTCCTGGAACTCCGGGCCGGCGGCCATCTTGAACGCCACCGCCTTCGCGGCCACCACGTGCTCGAGCGGACCGCCCTGCTGGCCCGGGAAGACCGCGGAGTTGAACTTCTTCGCCAGGTCCTGCCTGTTGGTGAGGATCACACCACCGCGCGGTCCGCCCAGCGTCTTGTGCGTGGTCGTGGTGACCACATCTGCGTGCGGCACAGGGCTGGGATGAAGCTCGGCGGCAACCAGGCCGGCGAAGTGCGCCATGTCGACCATCAGGTAGGCATCCACCAGGTCGGCGATCCGACGGAACTCCGCGAAGTCCAGCTGCCGGGGGTACGCCGACCAGCCGGCCACGATCAGCTTCGGCCGATGCTCCAGCGCGAGCCGCTCCACCTCGGCCATGTCGACCCGGAAGCTCGACTCGTCGACGTGGTAGGCCACCACGTTGTAGAGCTTCCCGGAGAAGTTGAGCCGCATGCCGTGCGTCAGGTGCCCGCCGTGGGCCAGGTCGAGACCGAGGATCGTGTCCCCCGGCTCGAGCAGCGCGGACATCGCGGCGGCATTGGCCTGAGCCCCCGAGTGTGGCTGGACGTTGGCGAACCCGGCCCCGAACAGCGCCTTGATCCGGTCGATCGCGAGCTGTTCAACCACGTCGACGTGCTCGCAGCCGCCGTAGTAGCGCCGCCCGGGGTAGCCCTCTGCGTACTTGTTGGTCAAGACCGACCCCTGGGCCTGCATCACCGCCACGGGGGCGAAGTTCTCGGAAGCGATCATCTCCAGCGTGGTCTGCTGGCGGGACAGCTCACGTCCGATCGCGTCGGCCACCTCGGGGTCCAGCTCGGCCAGCTGGTGATCGAGCACGGGGATGTGTCGAGTGGTCATGTCGTGGACACCTCTCTGATGGGCGTAGTGGATCGGTCAGCCGAAGTGGCCGAGGGAGTCGAGCACCCACCGGTGGAAGTCGCCGATGTGGTGCTCGCTGGGCACCAGCACGCCGCCGTCGGCGTACACGCGGGAGTCGGTGGCCGCCTGGCATCGCTCGCAGGCCTCGAAGTCCTGCTGGTTGACGCGGTGGAAGAGCTCGACCGAGTGGGACAGGTCCTTGCCGCTCTGCACCACGTCGGGCAGGTAGAGCCAGTCGCACTCGACGATCGTGTGGTCGGGGGCCAGGGGGTACATCCGGTGGAAGATGACGTGGTCGGGCACCAGGTTGACGAAGACCTGCGG
>JALZCZ010000435.1 GCA_030862825.1 Actinomycetota bacterium
GACCTGCAGTGGGTCGGCCTCCGCCGCGCCCGCTGACCACCCGTCCCCGTTGACGCGTCAGGGTTCCTGACGGGTCGACGTCTGCTCAGAGGAGGTCGCCGAGCAGGCGTGCGGCCCGGGCGGCGCCGCCGGTCTCGACCGGTCGCCAGTCGACGGTGCGGCCAAGCTCCCCGGCGAGGGCGGCGGTCAGCGCGTCTGGGTCGCAGGCCTCCTCGTAGGGCAGGCAGCGGCCGGCGCCGTACTGCTCGAGGCGGTGCCGCACGTGGAGGTTCTGCTCGAAGTGATGGCGCAGCGGCACGTAGACGAACGGCACCCGCAGCGCGGTCAGCTCCATGCAGGTGGTGAGCCCGCCCTGCACGAGCGCGACGTCCGCGACCCCCAGCCGTCTGCCGAGGTCGGGCACGTACCCCCGAACCTTCACCCCGCGCCGGCGGGGTAGCGAGCGCGGGTCGATGCGCGGACCGGTCACGACCAGGAACCTCAGGTCGGGCATGGCGCGCCGGGCTGCCGGCACCGCCTCGAGCACCCGGTGGAGCAAGGCGGTGCCGACGCCGGATCCGCCGACCGTGACCACGCACAGCCGGTCGTCGGGTGCGTAGCCGAGCTCGGCGCGCAGCCTGGCCCGCTCCTCCTCGTCGGGAGGGTCGAAGCCGGTGACGTAGCCGGAGAAGGCGAAGTGCTCCCGGGTCCACTCCGGGATGTCCGGCAGGCCCGGTCCGAACGACATCGGCACCACGTCGTCGGGGTTGCCGATGAAGATCGACCGGTCCCGCACCCGCCGGAACCGGGCCCGCTGCTCGAGCATCTCGGCGTTGTAGTCCGCGGTCAGCGCGGCCTCGGCCGCGCCCCCGTCGGGCATCGGCAGCCAGCCGACGAAGTCGGTCAACCAGGCGAACGAGAAGCGCTTGCGCGTGGGGTTCTCGTGCAGGAAGTGGTCGACGTCCCAGGCCTCGTCGCCGATCACGAGGTCGTAGGGATCCTCACCCACCACGTCGTCGAAGACCATGTAGTTGTTCACCAGGATCTCGTCCATCCGGCGGATCGCCTGGAAGGCATGCAGGTCGTGGTCGGCCGCCTCGTCCTCGATGTGCGCCGACTCGCTGGCCAGGTACGCCGACGCGGGGTGGACGTGCTCGCCGTGCCGCTCGAGCAGCTCGGTGACCGGGTGCTGGGTGAGCCAGTCGATCTGCACGTCGGGGTCGTGCTTGCGGAGCTCGTCGGCGATGGCCAGGTCGCGGCGGGCGTGGCCCAGGCCGATCGGTGAGGAGAGGTAGAGGACCCGGGGCCGATGGCGGGTGCCCCTGGCCCGGACGGTCGGCCTCGGCCGCGGGGCGATTCGCTCGACGAAGTCCTTGATCAGCAGGTTGACCAGCACCGGATCGCGCACGTGCGGGGCATGGCCGCCGCCGGCGACCGTCACCAGCGAGCCGCCCGTCGCCCGGGCGAGCGCCAGTCCCTCGCCGTGGGGACGGATCCGGTCACCGGAGCCATGGATCACCAGCACCGGCCGCCCGACCCGGGCCACCAGCTCGGCAACGTCGGGGCCGCACACCTGACGTGCCTCCTCGGTGTCGACCAGCCGCTGGGGCCCGATCTCGTGGCCCCAGGCGACGCAGTCCTCGATCGGCTTCGTCGAGTGCGGTTCGCTGAAGAGCTGGCCGAAGAAGAAGCGGAGGAACCTGTCGTAGTCGCCGTGCAGCCAGTAGTCGCGGTTGTACGTCGCCCACCCCTGCCCGCCGTCGTACGGCGCCAGGAAGGGCTGTCGGGTCCGTTCCTCGTGGCCGGGCACGAGGCTCAGGGCCGAGGCGATCGCGACGAGTCCCTGCACCCGCGCCGGATGGTCGTGGGCCAGCTGCAGCGCCCAGGCCACGCCGCACGAGAAGCCCACCACCACAGCACTCTCGGTGCCGGTCGCGCTGAGCACGGCCTCGGCGTCGGCGACGTACTCGGCGTCGGCGTACGCCGCCATCCCGACCGGGCGGTCGGACCCGCCGGACCCACGCCCGTCGAAGGTCACCACGCGGAAGTGCCGCGCGAGGTAGGGGACCTGCGCCTTCCACGATCGCGAGGGGATGATCGACCAGGTCGGCATCAGCAGCAGCGTCGGGTCGCCCCGGCCGCTGGACTCCCAGGCGATGCGGACGCCGTCGCGCTCGACGACGCCGGTGGAGTCCGGCGGCCGGGCGCGGGTCACTTCCCGACCTGCAGCACCCGGTTGAACGGGGTCTCGGCGGCGGACCGGAAACGGGTGAACCCCGCGGTGGTGGTGATGTCGCGGATCCGGGCCGGGCCGGCCTGAGTGCCGATCGCCAGCCCCACGTTCTGGGAAAGGGAGGCGGGGGTGCAGAGCAGGGTGGAGAAGCCGTAGTAGACGCGGCCGACGGGGTTGAGGTTGTCCTCGACGCGATCTCCGGCCATCGGCTCCACGATCATCCACGTCCCGTCGTCCGTGAGCACCTCGTGCACGTGCCGCGCCGCCCCCACCGGGTCGCCCATGTCGTGCAGGGCGTCGAACATCGTGACCAGATCGTACGCCGATCCGGAGAAGTCCTGGGCTCCCGCGACCTCGAAGGTGACCCGGTCGGCAACGCCGGCGTCGACCGCGCGCTGGCGCGCGGTGTCGATCGACGCGGCGTGGTAGTCGACGCCGACGAAGCGCGAAGCGGGGAAGGCCTGGGCCATCAGGATCGTGGAGGCACCGTGGCCACACCCCACGTCGGCCACGGAGGCACCGGCGGTGAGCTTCTCGGTGACGCCGACGGCCGGGAGCCACGACTCGATCAGGTGGGCGTTGTAGCCGGGCCGGAAGAAGCGCTCGCAGCCGTGGTGGACGTCCGCGTTGTGCTCGTGCCATCCCAGCCCGGCGCCATCCCGCGCGGCGTCGACGATGCGGTGGGAGTCGGCGACGGTGCCCAGCGCGATCTGGAAGAGGCCGGGCAGGAAGGCCGGGCTGTTCTCGTCGGTGAGGGCCACCGCGTGCTCCGCCGCGAGGGAGTAGGTGCCGGTGGCAGGATCGAAGTCGACAAACGAGCCGGCGGCCTGGGCGTTCAGCCACTCGCGGGCGTAGTGCTCGCCGGTGCCGGTGTCCTCCGCCAGCCGGGTCGGGGTCATCGGCTCCCGGGCCAGGCACCGGTAGTAGCCGAGCTTGTCGCCGAGCACGACGAGGGCGGCGTTGAGCGTGGCCCCCACCTCGTCGACGGCACGGAAGACGAAGGCCATCAGGCGGTCCTCGTCGATGGTCGGGGTCTGCTGGAGGTCGGTCATGGGTGGTTCCTCTCGGGTCCGTGGTGGAGCACCGACGCTAGGAAGACCAGCGGCCTCATCACATCAGGGGAACCCCCTGGGTTGGCCACCTGAACGGCCGGGACCGCCTACTGTCGGGACGTGTTGGTCGGCCGCGAGCACGAGCGCCGCGTCCTCGAACGCGCGCTCGCAGGGGCGCGCGCCGGGTCGAGCACTGCACTGGTGATCGCCGGCGAGCCCGGCATCGGGAAGACCGCACTGATCGAGGAGGCGCAGGCGCTCGCCTCGGAGATGCGTGTGCTGCGGGGCACGGGCGCCCCGTCCGAGCGGGACCTGCCGTTCGCCGGCCTGTCCCAGGTGCTGCCGCCGTTGCTGCCGATGCTGGACCTCATCCCGGAGCCGCAGGCGGAGGCGCTGTCCGCCGCACTGGCCCTGCGTCCGGCGCCGCGGGGTGAGCGGTTCGCCGTGGCGGCCGCCACCCTCAGCCTCGTCTGCCGGGCTGCCGAGGACAGCCCGCTGCTGATCGTCGTCGACGACCTGCAGCAGTTGGACCGGCCCTCGGCCGACGCGCTGCTGTTCGTCGCCCGGCGGCTGCTGACCGACGCGGTGGTGATGCTCTTCGGGCTCCGCGACGACAGTGCGTACGACGACCTCGTGGCCGGCCTGGACCGGCTCCACCTGGAGGGCCTGACCTACGACGGCATCAGGGCGCTGGTGGCACACCGCGTGCTCACCGACGCGCAGCTGAGGAGACTGCAGGAGCTCACCGCCGGCAACCCGCTCGCGGTCCTCGAGATGTCCGCGCACCCGGACCTGCTGGGCGACGGCCCCGGTGTGGTGCCGGTGCCCGGCCTGATCGCCCGGGCCTTCCTTGGTCAGGTGGAGGGCCTAGGGCGGACCACCCGGTCCGCGCTGCTCGTGGCGGCCACCGCCGACGTCGACCTCGAGACGCTGGCCCGGGCCTGTGCCGCCGAAGGCGTCGGCCTCGGCGACCTGGCCGGGGCCGAGCGTGCGGGCATGGTCACCGTCGCGGACGACCGGGTGTGGTT
>JALZCZ010000027.1 GCA_030862825.1 Actinomycetota bacterium
CACCGCCGAGGTGCTGCTCGCCCGGGCGCGGGCGGCGCTGGACAACAACGAGCCGGCCCGGGCCCGCGGCTACGCCGCCGACCTGCTCGCCGACGACCCCTGGGAGTGGCGGGCGCTGTGGATGGACGGCCTCGCCAGCACGGCCCAGGAGGACTGGAGCACGGCCATGGCGTCGTTCAACGCAGTCTGCCAGCAGGTGCCGGGCGAGCTCGCTCCCAAGCTGGCGCTGGCCGTCGCCTGCGAGCGCGGCGGTCGCCCCGAGGTGGCCGAGGGGCTCTACGACACCTGCGCTCAGACCGACGCGACGTACGTCGCACCGGCATCCTTCGGCATGGCCCGGGTGCGGGCGATGCGCGGTGACGCCCAGGGGGCGGTGGCCGCGCTCGACCAGGTGCCGTCGAGCAGCCGCGGCTTCGTCGAGAGTCGGCAGGTGCGCGCCGACGTGCTGCTGACCGCCGGCAACGCCAACGACCTCGCCGTGCTCGACGAAGCCATGCGCAGCATCGAGTCGGTGTCGATGGACCCGACCACGAAGCGCCGCTACACCGTGCGGATCCTGCAGCAGGCGCTCGCGGTGGTGCTCGCCGGCGGGGCTGCGTCGAAGGCGAAGGTCGGCTCGCTCGAGGCCACCGAGGCGGGCCTGCGTCAGGGGCTGGAGTCGACCTTCCGTAACCTCGCACGCGACGCCTCCCAGCTCGACGAACGCATCGAGCTCGTCAACCAGGCCAACGCCGTACGGAGCTGGACGCTGACATGACCGAGACCCCCACCCCCAGTGCGTGTCCCCACTGCGGCGAGCCCGTCGAAGCGGGGTCGAAGTTCTGCGAGTCCTGCGGCAAGCCGACCGGCGCCCCTGCGGAGGCGCCTGTCGCCACTCCTGGCGACGTGTCCAACGAGGCGAGTCCCGCCGATGACCTGGGCAGCGGGCCGATCAGCGCGGTCACCCGCGCCGCCGGAGACGCCCCGCCGCCCGTTGCTTCGTCTGAGCGGCGGCCCTGCCTGAACTGCGGCGGCGACGTGGGGCCGGACGGCTACTGCGAGCAGTGCGGCACCAAGGCGCCGACCGAGCGCGACCACTTCCGCGAGCAGCCGGCGTCGTGGGTCGCGGGCGTCTGCGACCGGGGCATCAGGCACACGCGCAACGAGGACGCGATGGCGCTGCTGGCGTCCGAGACGCCGGGGGAGCGCGCGGTCCTGGTGGTGCTCGACGGCGTCTCCAACACCGATGACTCCCACATCGCATCCCTGGCCGGGGCCCGGGCCGCGCTCGAGGTGCTGCGCTCCCCGCTGCCGCAGGGCATGGGCACTCCCGAGAGCCGGACATCGGTGGTCACCAAGGTGTTCGCCGAGGCGATCGAGGCCGCCAACAAGGCGGTGTCGGACACCACGCCCGACGGCTCCACCGCCCCGCCGTCGGCGACCTTCGTGTCCACGATCGTGGAAGGACCGACGCTGTGGTTCGCGAACGTCGGTGACTCGCGCGCCTACTGGCTGCCGGACGGCGGCCCCGGCCAGCAGCTCTCCGTGGACGACTCGGCTGCGCAGCTGCAGATCGAGGCCGGCGTACCGAAGAAGCAGGCAGAGACAGGCCCGCAGGCGCACGCGATCACCCGCTGGCTCGGCAAGGACGCTCCCGACCTCACCCCACGGGTCGGCCGGCTGACTGTGGACGGGCCCGGCTGGGTCCTGGTCTGCTCCGACGGTCTGTGGAACTACGCCTCGGAGCCCGAGGACCTGGTGACCCAGATGCAGAAGGCGGGCACGACCGATCCGGCGGAGCTGGCGCTCGCGCTGACCGACTTCGCGAACGCCTCGGGCGGCGTCGACAACATCACGACCGTCCTCGCCCGGATCGAGACCGGGCAGAATGCCGCTCACACCGAGACCCAGGGAGATTCCGTTGGCTGAGTTCACCGCCGCCGTCTACCAGAACGAGTTCCTGCCCGACGGCGGGACCGACGTCAACGCCATCGTCACGGTCACCTGCTCCGGAGCCGGTGTCGCCGGCCAGAGCGGCTCCGGCTCGGCGGGCGAGATCATCATCGTCGACACGTCCGGCTCGATGGGCACCGAGACCATGGCGGCCGCCCGGGAGGCAGCGAAGGCCGCGGTCGCCGAGATCCTCGACGGCACCTGGTTCGCCGTGATCGCCGGCTCCGACAAGGCGGCGCTGGCCTATCCGCGGGTGACCTCGGGCCCCGGCCTGGTGAAGATGGGTCCCGAGACGCGGGCCGAGGCGACCCGAGCGGTGGACCAGTTCGTCGCCAGCGGCGGTACGGCGATGAGCACCTGGCTCGACCTCGCGGTGACGTTGTTCGAGTCGGTGCCCGAGGTCAACCAGCGGCACGCGATCCTGCTCACCGACGGTGAGAACCGCGAGGACGGCGGCAAGCTCGACGGAGCCATCCGGCGCGCCACCGGTGTCTTCCAGTGCGACTGCCGCGGTGCCGGCACCGACTGGGTGGTGGAGGAGGTGCGCCGGATCTCGCAGGCGCTGCTCGGCACCGTCGACATCATCCCGAGCCCGGCCGATATGCAGGAGCAGTTCAAGGCGATGATGCAGACCGCGATGTCGCGCGGCGTCGCGGATGCGCAGCTCCGGGTCTGGACGCCGCAGGGCGCGCAGGTGCTGTTCGTGCGCCAGGTCTCGCCGACCGTGGAGGACCTCACCGCCCGCCGCACCGACATCAACCCGCTGACCGGCGCCTATCCCACCGGCGCCTGGTCGGACGAGTCCCGCGACTACCACGTCGGCGTGCGCGTCGCGGCGAAGGCGATCGGCCAGGAGCAGCTCGCCGCGCGGGTGCAGCTGGCGCTCGGTGACGACGTCGCCTGCCAGGGTCTGGTCAAGGCCACCTGGTCCAACAACTCCGAGCTCACCACCCGGATCGACCAGCAGGTCGCCCACTACACCGGGCAGACCGAGCTGGCGGCGATGATCCAGGAGGGCCTGGCCGCCAAGGCCGCCGGCGACGAGGCGACCGCGACCACGAAGCTGGGCCGCGCCGTACAGCTCGCCGCCGAGACCGGCAACGACGAGGCCACCTCCAAGCTGCGCAAGGTGGTCGACATCGACGACGAGAAGGAAGGCACCGTCCGGCTCAAGGCGGCGGTGAACAAGGCCGACGAGATGGCACTCGACACGGCGTCGACCAAGACCACCCGGATCAAGAAGTGACCTGCCCGGCCGGTCACGAGACCACCGCCACCGACTACTGCGACGTCTGCGGCATCGCGATGGACGCCGCGGCACCCGCCGACGCCGACAGCCCGGCCGACACCTCGACCCTGCCTGTGGTCGAGCCCGACACCGCTGGTGGGCAGAACGACGACGGCAGCTGCCCCAACTGCAAGGCGGCCAACCCGCCCAACGCGCTCTTCTGCGAGGCCTGCGGTTACGACTTCACGACCGGCTCCATGCCGCGGTCGGTGCCCACGCCCACCCCCGGACCGGCCACGGTCACGCCACCCGCCGACCCGAATCCCTCGCCGCAGATCTCCGGGGGCTGGGTGGCCGAGGTCTGGATCGACCCGGACTGGTACGCCGACCAGAAGAGCACCGACCCGCTGCCCTCGCCGGGCCTGCCGATCGTCGTACCACTCAAGCACCAGTCGATCCTGATCGGACGTGCGTCCCGCAGCCGCAACATCACGCCCGACATCGACCTCTCCTCCGACAACGGCATCAGCCGCCGGCACGCGCAGCTGACCACCGACGGCACCCGCTGGTGGGTCGAGGACCTCGGCTCCTCCAACGGCACCTACGTCGGCAGCTCCGTCGGCGCACTGCCGACGCAGGCGATTCCCCAGGGTCAGAAGAAGGAGATCGGCTCCGACGACCGGGTCTACCTCGGTGCCTGGACCAGGATCGTGGTGCGGAAGGCCTCCGCCGGCGAGTTCTGATCCGCTCGTTGACGGCTTCCGGAGTCAGGTCCGTGCCTCATGAGGTCATACGCATAGGTTCCTATGACGTTTCGGTGACTCTATGAGCCGGAGGCTGCGGTCACGACTGTTACCGCTCCCGGACTGCGTAGGTCAGGTGCGTCACCCTCGGGGAGCGCTCCGCGTGGACCTGCTCCAGGGCCACCCGGCCCGCGTCCACGCCCTCGAACAGGCGGATCCCGGAGCCGAACAGCACGGGTGAGAGCGCGATCGCGAACTCGTCGATCAGGCCGGCGTTCACGTACTCCAGGATCGTTGCGCCGCCGCCCGCGATGCGGACGTCGCGGTCGCCGGCGGCCTCGCGGGCCTGGTCGAGTGCGGTCTCGATGCCGTCGTTGACGAAGTGGAAGGTGGTCCCGCCCGGCCGCTCCCAGGGGTCACGCTTCTCGTGCGTCACGACGAAGACCGGCGTGTGGAAGGGTGCCTCCTCCGGCCACATCTTCTCGCCGGCGTCGAACATGCGCTTGCCCATCACGCTCGCGCCGGTGCACCGATGCGTCTCCCGCAAGATGTTGTTGTCGCGCCCTTCCTCGCCGCCCTTGCCGAGCTTCAGGTTCTCCCGGAAGAACCGCTGCGGGAAGACCCACTGCTGGAGCTCCATCCACAGCGGTCCCATCAACTCTTCGGGGGACCCGGGCGCGATGAACCCGTCCAACGACATCGACACGCTGAAGAACACCTTCCCGGCCATCAGCCCTCCGCTCCCGACCGAGCGATCTCGGTGACGTACGCGGCCAGGTTGCTCAGGGTCTGCTGGCCGCCCTCGATCGCGTGGTACTTCTCGACCGCCTCGGCGCGCAGCTCCCTGGTGGGGAACACCGTGCGCATCTCGATCCGCGTCGCCGCGCCGTCGGGCTCGAACGTCAGGACCGACTCGAAGGCGTTCGGGTCGCCTCGGGACTCCCCGTGCCGCAGCGCGATGCGCTCCGGTGGGACGAGCTCGGTCCAGGTGATCCACTCCTGATAGTCCGTCCCGTCCGGTCCGTGCATCACGAAGTCCCACTCCCCGCCAATGCGGAACTCGAAGGCCCGCGTGGTGGTGGTGAACCCGGCCGGCCCCCACCACCGCGACAGGTGCCCCACCTCGGTGAACGCCTCGAACACCAGCTCCCGTGGGGCGTCGATGACCCGGGAGATCACGATCTCGCGGTCGGCCGTCGCGGACTGCGCCGGTGCTCCTTCTTCTGTCGTGCTCATCGGCTACTCCTTCTCCCTTGACTGCTTGAGGTCCTGCACGTAGGCGTCCAGCCGGTCGAAGCTCTCGTCCCAGAACCGCTCGAACCCGCCGGCCCACTCGTGGACCGGCCGCAGCCCGCGGGCGTCAAGGCCGTACACGCGCTGCTTGCCGGCCTTGCGGTCCCGCACCAGCCCGACCTCCCGGAGCACCCGCAGGTGTTTGGACGCGCCCGGCTGGGTCATCCCCAGCTCCCGGGCCAGCTCGGTCACCGGCCGCTCACCCGCCCGCAGCAGAACCAGGATCTCCCGGCGCCGCGGCTCGGCGATCGCGTTGAAAACGTCCGAGGTCGTAGCTGCCCGTGCCATGGCACCATCGTATGCCGATATGGGCATGCGTCAAGTTTCAGCTCCTGCAGAATCACCGCAAGGAACTATCGCCGCTCGGCGTTCGCGCCACCTCCGGAACTCTCCGCCTCGACGAAGGCGTCGTGCTCCAACACGTGTGGACGGAACAGGGCGTCGTCGCCGCGCCGGTCGCCAACGGTGCCCACGTTCTGCACCTGTCAGTCGCGCTCTGCGTTCTCAACGACACCTACCGTGAGGCTGACCGACTCGGCATCACAGTGGACGGCGTCGCGGTCGATGCCGACGGCGGCTTCGATGAGGAGTGGCGGTCTACCGGCATCGCCTACGAGGTGACCATGGACTCTCAGGATTCGGCTGAGATTGTGGCTCGACTCCACGCCGTGGTCGAGGATGTCGCCGAGATTCCTCGGGTGATCCGCACAGGAACACAGGTCACGCGAGTGGGCGACGTCGGACGGGTTGACCAGGTGGCGGTCGCGCGAACACAGCGGCAGACATCCCAGGTTCTTCGAAGTCAAGCGGCGCCTGTCATGTGGTGGCTCCAGGCGGTGTGTTCGTCGTAGAGGGTGTGGGTCTTCAGGCAGCCGTGGAGGATTCCGACGAGGCGGTTCGCGACTTGGCGGAGGGCGGCTTGGTGGCCGATGTTGCGGGCGCGGAGCTGCTGGTAGTAGGCGCGGGCACCGGGTGATCCGCGCAGTGAGCAGAACGCCCATTGCTGCAGTGCATCTCCCAGTCGCC
>JALZCZ010000090.1 GCA_030862825.1 Actinomycetota bacterium
CGACGGGGGCCGGCCGCTTTCTTCTGGCTTTCGCTGCCGGCGCTCGGCCGACAAGGGGATGCTGGCTCGGACGGACCAACGGCGCGAGTGACCGCTGGAGATCGCGAAAGGACCCCGCATGCCCTCCCCCCGAGCGCTCGGCGGCACGGCTGTGCTGCTGCTGATGACGGGGATCACCGCGTGCGACCCCGGTGGGTCCGGTGCGCCGAGCGACGCCTCCGTCGATGACTTCTGCGCCGCCTACTCCAGCCTGTTCTCGGGTGGGATGGGCGACGTCGACCACCGAGCGTCCGAGCGGGAGCAGACGGCGGCCATGACCGATGCTGTCCGCGCCTGGGCGGCACAGCTGGAGGAGGTCGGCACTCCCGACGACATGCCCGACGAGGCCAGGGAGGGCTTCGACGTGATCGTCCACGCGGCCGACGAGCTCTCGGCCGAGGGCGTCCAGAACCTCGCCGACGTCGACGACGACTTCACCGACGACGAGACAGCGGCCACCCAGGCCTTCGAGGCGTACGCGACCCTGAGCTGCCCGTCACCGTTCGCGAACTCAGCCAGCCACTGAAAGAGGAGACGCCGATGACGCAACCACCGATGGGCCCGCCCCCGCAGGGTCCGCCGCCGCAGGGCCCGCCCCCCTCCTTCGGTGGTCCGCCGCCCCCGGGCGGGCCGACGTACCCGTCGCCGGGTGGTGGCGGGGTCAACGGGAAGGCGCTCGCCGTCATCATCGCCGCGATCGTCCTGGTGGTCGGAGGCATCGTGACGGCGGTCGCGGTGGTCTCCGGCGACGATGACGACAGCGCCGACGACATCGACTCGGGCGGCAGCGCTTCGGTCGAGGAGTTCTGCGACGTGTTCACCGGACTGGCGAGCGGGATGATCGACCGGGTCGACCTCGGCGACTCCGAGGAGGAGCAGGGCGGGGTCATGGTCGAGGTCCTCAACGAGTGGGCCGCCGAGATGGAGGACGTCGGCGTCCCCGAGGGGATGTCCGACGAGGCGCGGGACGGCCTCGAGCTGATCGTCGAGACCGCCGCCGACCTGGAGCCCGGCGACATCCAGGCGCTGAGCGACCTCGAGAGGCTCGAGGAGAGCTTCTCCGACGACGAGCAGGAGGCCGTGACGGCCTTCGAGGAGTACGCCGCGGACAACTGCGAGACGTCGATCGACGACCTGCCGTCCGTCGAGGCGCCGACCGACCTTCCGAGCGAGATCCCCACCGGGCTGCCGACCGAGCTGCCGTCGGACTTCCTCACCATGCTGCCCTCGGACTACCTGACCATGATCCCGAGCGAGTACCTGACCATGATCCCGAGTGAGTACCTCACGATGATGCCCTCGGACTTCCTGACCATGATGCCTTCGGACTTCCCGACGGAGTGAGGGTCAGACCACCTGTGGCGGCTGGCCGATCTCGCTCACCATGGGCCGGCCGGCTGCCTCCCAGTCGAGCATGCCGCCGTCGAGGTTGACGGCGTCGTAGCCCTGCTGCAGCAGGTATCCGGCCGCCTGCGCGGATCGTCCCCCGACCTTGCAGACCACGAGGATCTGCCCGCCCGACACCTCGTCGAGGCGCGAGGGCAGGTCCATCAGCGGGATGTGCACGGCTCCGTCGATGTGTCCATGCGCCCACTCCACGGGCTCGCGGACATCGAGGACGGCGAGCTCCTCGGGCAGGGGATCGGGTACGCCGCTGATCGCGACCGTGGGGATCTGGCTCACTTGAGCAACTTACTCATCCGCCGGTCGGCGAGCGGCTTGCCCCCCGTCTGGCAGGTGGCGCAGTACTGCAGGCTGGAGTCGGCGAACGACACCTCGCGCACCACGTCGCCGCACACCGGGCACTTCTCGCCGGTGCGGCCGTGGACGGCCAGGTGGGACTTCTTCTCGCCCTTCAGCTCGCTGGCGGCCAGGCCACGGGACCGCTCGACGGCATCGCCGAGCACGCCGCGGATGGCGGCGTGGAGCGTCGCCATCTCGGTCTCGTCGAGACTGTTCGCGGGCTTGAACGGCGACATC
>JALZCZ010000120.1 GCA_030862825.1 Actinomycetota bacterium
CTACCGGGACACCGACGACGCGGGTTTGGTCATCATCGACGAGTTCTACGCCTGCGGCTGCCGTACGATCCGGCACGAGTACCACGATGGCAGCCTCCACACCAGGGTGATCCGGCACGACGGCCGCATGGTGCCGTCCGGCGAGGACCACGGCTTCTAGCCCATGGCGCCCGGGTACGACGTCCTGGTCGTCGGTGGCGGCGGGGCGGGTCTGCGCGCGGCGATCGCCGTGGTGGAGGCCGATCCCGCGCTGACCGTCGCGATCGTCTCCAAGGTGTACCCGATGCGCAGCCACACGGTGTCCGCCGAGGGGGGCGCCGCCGGCGTGATCGCGGCCGACGACACCATCGACGAGCACATCCACGACACCATCTCGGGCAGCGACTGGCTCGGCGACCAGGACGCCATCGAGGCCTTCGTCAACGAGGCGCCGCGAGAGCTCCTCCAGCTCGAGCACTGGGGGTGCCCGTGGAGCCGGCAACCGGACGGGCACATCGCGGTCCGGGCGTTCGGCGGCATGAAGAAGATGCGCACCTGGTTCGCTGCCGACAAGACCGGCTTCCACATGCTCCACGCGCTCTTCCAGACCACGTTGAAGTACAGGGAGGTCACGCGCTACGACGAGGTGTTCGTCACCAGGCTGCTGGTCGACGAGGGCCGGGTGCACGGGGCCGTCGCGGTCGGCCTGATGTCCGGGAAGATCCAGGCCGTCACCGCGAAGGCGGTCATCCTCTGCACGGGGGGCTGCGGCAACGTCTTCCCGTTCACCACCAACGCCAACATCAACACCGGCGACGGCATGTCCCTGGCCTATCGTGCGGGTGCGCCACTCAAGGACATGGAGTTCGTGCAGTACCACCCGACCGGCCTGCCGTTCACCGGCATCCTGATCACCGAGGCGACCCGGGCAGAGGGCGGCTGGCTGCTGAACAAGGACGGCTACCGCTACCTGCAGGACTACGACCTCGGCACGCCCTCGCCCACGCCGGAGCTCAGGAGCATGGAGCTCGGCCCGCGCGACCGGCTGTCGCAGGCGTTCGTGCACGAGGTCGAGAAGGGTCGCACGTCGGACTCGCCGTGGGGGCCGATCGTCCACCTCGACCTGCGCCACCTCGGCGAGCGGCTCATCGACACCAAGCTCCCGTTCGTGCGCGAGCTGTGCCTGAAGTACGAGCGGATCGATCCCGTGCACGAGCTGATACCGGTCCGACCGGTCGTGCATTACATGATGGGTGGCGTCCACACCGACATCGACGGCGCGGCGCCGCTGGAGGGGCTCTACGCCGCGGGAGAGACCGCGTGCGTCAGCATCAACGGCGCCAACCGGCTCGGCTCCAACTCGCTGCCCGAGCTGCTGGTGTTCGGCGCGCGGGCCGGGCGGGCGGCGGCGGAGTACGCCTCCTCCGCCGGCGCGGCCCCGGCCGTGATCGAGGCCCAGGCAGCCGACGAAGTACGCCGTCTCGAGCGCGACGTCATGGGCGGGGAGCGGGGCACCGAGCGGATCTCGACCATCCGCGACGAGATGCAGGCGATCATGGAGGACGCCGCCGGCATCTACCGCAACGGACCCGACATGGCCAAGGGCGTGGACGCGCTCGCCGAGCTGCAGGAGCGGGTGGCGAAGACCGGCGTCGCCGACACCAGCCGGTCGTTCAACACCGAGCTGACCGCTGCCCTGGAGCTCGCCAACATGCTCGACATCGGCGAATGCATCCTCCAGTCCGGGCTGCAACGCGAGGAGTCGCGAGGTGCGCATCAGCGCACGGACTTCCCGGACCGCGACGACGACCGCTTCCTCATCCACCAGCTGGTGCATCGCGAGCCCGACGGGACACCGCGGGTCGAGCCCCTGCCGGTGACGATCACCCGCTGGCCCCCGGGCGAGCGGATCTACGGGAGGTAGCCATGGCGGACAGCATCAGGCTCGAGGTCACCCGGTTTCGGCCCGACACCGACACAGAGCTCCAGCTGCAGGAGTACGACGTACCGCTGCGCAAGGAGTGGACGGTCCTCGACGGCCTCAACCACGTCAAGAACGAGGTGGACACCACCCTGTCGTTCCGCTGGTCCTGCCGGATGGGTATCTGCGGCAGCTGCGGCATGAACGTTAACGGGGAACCGCAGCTGACCTGCGCGGCCTTCCTGAGCGACTACTCGCCCGGTCCGATCCGCGTCGAGCCGCTCGCCAACTTCCCTGTGGTGCGCGACCTCGTCGTCGACATCTACGACTTCATGGAAAAGCTGCCCCGGGTCAAACCGTGGATCATCCGCGACGACGACGTGACGGAGATCGACGGCGAGTACCTCCAGACGCCCGAGGAGCTGGAGGCCTACAAGCAGTTCAGCATGTGCATCAACTGCATGC
>JALZCZ010000123.1 GCA_030862825.1 Actinomycetota bacterium
CGCCACGGCACCCACCCATGGCCGTGGCGCGGCCGACTCCAAGGAGGCAGAGTCGTGAGCTTGACGCCGACGCGCGTCCCCACCGATCCGGTCGTCGAGGAGCGGTCGAGGCCCTCGCCCCAGCCCGGTAACAGTCGTTGGTCGGTGCTGCGGCGCAAGGCCACGCCGTACGCGTATCTCTCGCCGACGGTCGTGCTGATGATCGTCCTGACCCTCATCCCGATCGTGATGGTCATCAGCTACTCGCTGTTCAACAACGTGATCGTGGACAAGAGCCCGGAGTTCGTGGGCTTCGACAACTACGCCGAAGTGCTGCGCGATCCGGACTTCTACACCGCGGTCAAGAACACGTCGTTCTTCACGGCAGTCAGCGTGCTCGCGCACATGGCGCTCGGCCTGGGTTTCGCGATGCTGCTCAGCACCCGCCTGCTCCACCGCAGGGTGGTCGCGCTGTTCCGGGTGATCTACATCCTGCCGTGGCTGTTCACCGTCGCGATCATCGCGGTGGTCTGGCGGATGTTGCTGGACCCTCACGGCATCGCCAACTACCTGCTCAACACCTTGCACCTGAGCGACTCGGGCGTGGAGTGGCTCTCGGATCCCGACAAAGCGCTCTTCGCGGTGACCTTCATCAACATCTGGGCGGGCTACCCGTTCTTCATGATGAGCCTGCTCGCGGGGCTGCAGGGCATCCCGCACGACCTCTACGAGGCGGCCATGGTCGACGGCGCCAACGCCTTCCGGCGGTTCTTCCACATCACCCTTCCGCAGCTGAAGCCGATCATCATCGCGATGGGCGTCCTCGACATCCTGTGGACCACCCAGCAGTTCGCGCTGATCTGGCTGACGACCGGTGGTGGGCCGATCGACCGCACGGAGATGCTGAGCACCTTCACCTACAAGTTCGCGTTCAGCCGCTCCCAGTTCTCGATGGCGTCGGCGAGCGCGGTCATCATCCTCCTTCTCTCATTGGTGCTGGCGGTCTTCTACGTGCGGCACCAGAAATCCAGGGACTAGACCATGACCACAGCTCTCGCCTCACCATCCGCTGTCACGACCCGCGCCCCGGCCGGCAGCCGTGCGCCACGGCGCCGCGCGGCCAAGGCCGGCGTCTTCCTCGGCCTGGTGCTCGGGGCGCTCTTCGCCGGGTTCCCGGTGTTCTGGATGCTGGTGAGCTCGTTCAAGGCGAACTCCGAGATCTTCAGCTACCCACCCGAGATCGTCACCGACAACTTCTCGTTCGACGCCTACTCGGCCATCCTCAACGATCCGGTGAAGGTGCGGTTCTTCATCAACAGCTACGTCGTGTCGCTCTCCGTCACCGCCGTGACCCTGGTCGTCGCGATCCTGGCGGCGTACGCCTTCAGCCGCTACACATTCCGCGGCAAGAACTGGATGAACATCGTCGTCGTCAGTGTGCAGGCGGTCCCGCCGATCACGCTGTTGATCCCCTACTTCGGGCTGATCGTCGGCCTCGGGCTGTACAACACGTACTTCGCCCTGATCCTCACCTATGCGGTCTTCACGCTGCCCTACGCGATCATCATGATGACCGGCTACTTCAACACGCTCCCGAAGGAGCTCGACGAGGCCGTCAAGCTCGACGGGGGGAGCTCGATGACGGCGCTGTGGCGGGTCCTGGTTCCGGTCGCCCGGCCGGGCATCGTCGCGGTGGGGGTCTACACGTTCATGATCGCCTGGAACGAGTACCTCTTCGCACTCACGCTGACCCGGACGGAGAACATGCGCACCGTGCCGATCGGCATCCAGCTCCTGATGGGACAGCACTCCTACGAGTGGAACGAGATGATGGCGATGAGCATCCTCGGCAGCGTCCCGGTCCTCGTCCTCTTCCTCTTCTTCCAGCGCTACCTGCTCGCCGGTCTGACCGGCGGTGCCGTCAAGGTGTGAGCCGACCACGGCTGGTCCTCGGACTGGCGGGCACCGTCGACTACGAGGTCGCCTGGGATGCCGGCGTCCTCGAGCAGCTCGTACGCCGCCACGGCATCCACTGCGACGAGCTCACGCTCGACCGGACCATCGAGACCGAGCGCGACCTGGTGGCCACGATCGTCGCCTTCCTCGCCGCCGGGGCCGGAGGGGAGCGCTACGTCGCGTCGTCCGCCATCATCGAGAGGTTCGCCGCCCGCTTCGACAAGCGGATCACGCTCGGCGGCACCCCGGTCCGCGCGGCGCTGGCGATGCACGCACTGGGCGTGACCAGCCACCTGCACCTGGTGTCGATCGACGACCATGTGCGGCGGCTACTGCCGGAGGGGTGCACGTACACCTGCAGCGCCTCAGCGGACACCACCGACCCGCACCTGATCATCCAGTTCCCGGCCGGCGCCCGGCTCAGCGCCGGCGACCTCGACCTGACGGCACCACATGCCAACCGGCTCATCTTCGCCAACGACCCGCCGGCCAGGGAGCTGCTGCTCAGCGAGGACCTGGGCGCGGCACTGAGCGGTGCAGAGGTGTTCCTCATCTCGGGCTTCAACGTGATCCAGGATCCGGCGGTCCTGGCCCGGCGGCTCGCGGAGCTGCACCGCCACCTGCGGTCGCTTCCGGCCGGGGCGCTGGTCTTCTACGAGGACGCCGGCTTCCATGCGCCGGCCCTGAGCCGACAGGCGTGCGATGCGCTACGGGGCGTCGTCGACGTGCACAGCATGAACGAGGACGAGATGCAGGCCCATCTCGGTCGCTCCGTGGATCTGCTCGACGCCGACCAGGTGGAGGGTGCCGTCCGGGAGCTGGCGGAGGGTCTGGCCGGTCCCACCGTGCTGGTGCACACGAAGTACTGGGCGCTCGCGGTCGGACGGGATGCCCCGGTGTATGCGGCCGCCCTCAGGGGAGGGATCACGATGGCGACCACCCGCTACGTCCACGGCGACCACTTCACCGAGGCGGACTACGACGCGACGGACCGACTGCCGGACCACCCGGACGGCGCCCGCGTGGCCGGCCTACTCGGGGAGCGGCTGGGGGACTCGGTGTGCTGCCTCCCTGCGATCCGCGTCGAGGCGGCAGACCCGACCACGATCGGACTGGGCGACACGTTCGTCGGCGGCTTCATCGCCGCCTGGGCCCGCACTGCGTGAATTACAACCTTGTAGTTAGTCAAGCCGACACGCCGAGCAATCCGAGAAAATATGGGAAAGTTGTTCCCAATGTGATTTCTGAGCACTAGCGTGCTGGGAGTTGCCAGCGGGGTCCATGGGATCCCCGGACCGACGCCCACCCCGCACCCATCACTCAGGAGTCCGACGTGCGCCCCACCGGGACCGCAGCCGCCCTCTCACTCGCGATCGCCGCGACCGTGCTCACCGTCCAGCTCTCGGGGCAGACCGCGAGCGCCGACGACCCCACGGTCCCGTCGCGCGGTGAGGTCCGGGAGGCGCGGGATGCCGCGCTCGGTGCGGCCACCGACGTGGAGTCGGTGCAGGCCGAGCTCGCCGCTGCCAACGAGCGGTTGGAAGCATCGGCGATCGCGGCAGCGCAGGCTGCGGAGGCCTACAACGGCGCCCGCTGGCAGGCCGGGGAGGCGCGCCAGGCCGCCCGGTTCGCCCAGCGCGAGGCGATCGCGGCCGCGGCCGACTACGAGCGGCAGGCCGACGTGTACGCCGACACGGTGGTCAGCTCCTACGAGACCATGCCTGAGCTGTCCGGACTCACCGCCGTGCTGGACTCGGACGACCTCGGCACGTTGCTCGATCGGAGCGCCACGCTCGAGAACGCCAGCGACGCGATGGACCAGCGCGAGGACGAGTTCCGTGCTGCGTCGGCTCGAGCGGACCACTCTCGCGAACGGGCAGAGGCAGCCGAGGAGGAGTCACTCGCAGCCGAGGCGCAGGCCGAGGCCACCCGCGACCAGGCAGCGGCAGCGGCAGAGGCCGCAGCCGCCGAGGCGCACGCCGTGGCCGAGGTGAAGGACCGGCTGATCGGCGAGCTGGCCCGACTCGAGGGTGTCAGCGTCGAGCTGGCCGCTCGGCGCCAGGCCGGGCTCGAGGCACGGGCCCAGGA
>JALZCZ010000155.1 GCA_030862825.1 Actinomycetota bacterium
CCGAACTTCCAGACCGGGTTGATCGTCAGCAGGGCGCCCATCAGGACGATGACCCCGAACACGGTGAAGAAGAAGCCTCCGGCCTTGGCCGTGTAGACGGGCATCAGCGGGTAGCCGACCACGTTCTGCTCGGTGCGGCCGGGCCCGGGCCACTGGGTGTGCTTGTGGTAGACGATCAGGATCAGGTGGAGTCCGACGAGGGCTAGCAGCAGGCCCGGGATCAGCAGGACATGGAAGATGTAGAACCTGGAGATCACCGCCTCGCCGGGGAACTCGCCGCCGAAGAGGAAGAACGACAGGTAGGAGCCGACCACCGGCGTCGCCTTCAGGAACCCGTCCAGGGCGCGCAGGCCGGTGCCCGAGAGCAGGTCGTCGGGGAGCGAGTAGCCGAGGAATCCCTCCAGCGTGCCGAGCAGCAGCATGAGGGTGCCGATGACCCAGTTGATCTCGCGGGGCTTGCGGTAGCTGCCGGTGAGTGCGTGCCGCAGCAGGTGCAGCAGCATGGCCGCGATGAAGATGTGGGCGGCCCAGTGGTGCATCTGCCGGAACAGCAGGCCGCCCCGGACGTCGAAGGAGATGTCGACGGTGGAGGCGTACGCCGCAGACATGTGCACACCGCGCAACGCGTCGTAGGAGCCGTTGTAGGTGACCTCCGCCATGCTCGGGTCGAACCACAGGGTCAGGAAGACCCCGCTGACGAGCAGCGTCACGAAGCTCCACAGCGCGATCTCACCGAGCATGAACGACCAGTGGTCGGGGAAGACCTTGCGCAGCGGCACCAGCTTGGTGGCCTTCGCCAGGCCCAGCCGGTCATCGGCCCACCGGGCGACCGCCCCGGCGTTGTTGGCCATGCGTGGCTCCTGTCTCTCGATCCAGTACGTCCTGGACACAAGACACCGCAACCCACCGTTGTGTGACAGACGCCGGCAGGGGAGTTGGGGCGGGTTCAGCGGGAGACCGCGGTCTCCTGCTCCACGCGCAACAGCTTCTCGGGGTTGCGCACGGCATACAGGCCGGTGATCAGGCCATTCTCGACCCGCATCGCGATGACCGTGTCGAGCTCGCCGTCGAGCCGCATGATCAGGGCCGGGCAGCCGTTGATCTGCACCGGCTCGACCGACAGCTCGGCCCGGAACCTGCCCAGGCCGGCGGTCAGCAGGCGCGCCACCTTGTCGGCGCCCACGACCGGCCGCGGCACGGCCTGCTTCAGTCCGCCACCGTCGCTCAGGGCGACCACGTCCGGTGCGAGGATGTCGAGCAGGCTCTGCAGGTCGCCCGTCTCGACCGCCCGCTGGAACGCCTCGAGCGCACTCCGGGTCTCGGCGGGGGAGACGACGTCGCGCGGTCGGCGCGCGGCCACGTGTGCTCGTGCCCGGTGGGCGATCTGGCGTACGGCGGCAGGGTTCTTGTCGACGGCCTCCGCGATCTCGTCGTACCCGAGGCCGAACACCTCGCGCAGCACGAACACCGCCCGCTCGGTCGGGCCGAGCGTCTCCAGTACCAGCAGCATCGCCATCGAGAGGCTGTCGGCCAGCTCGACGTCCTCGGCGACGTCGGGAGCGGTCAGCAGCGGCTCGGGCAGCCACGGGCCGACGTACGTCTCCCTGCGCCGGCTGAGCGTGCGCAGCCGGGTGAGCGCCTGCCGGGTGGTGATCCGGACCAGGTAAGCCCGCTGGTCGCGCACGGTTTCGAGGTCGACGCCCGCCCACCTCAGCCAGGTCTCCTGGAGCACGTCCTCCGCGTCCGCCGCGGAACCGAGCATCTCGTAGGCGACGGTGAAGAGCAGGTTGCGATGGTTCACGAACGCCTCGGTCGCCGGGTCGGGACGCTCGTCGTCACTCATGCCTTCCGCCGGGACGCCGAAAGTGCTGGCCATGCGTAGCTCCTGTTCTCAGTGCTCTGGGACCCTGTCACCCACAAGACCCCGGGCGCGGCCATTGTGTGACAGCGAGCCGGTGCTGCGGCGCACGCCTTGTGGGAACGCCAGCTCGATCTCCGAGTCGCTGGCATCTCATGGTCGTCCTCAACCCAAGGAGAATGAGTCGTGGCCCCGAGTCCTTCACCGGCTGACCGCGCCACCCGCCTCGGGCGGGCCGTAGGCGCGGGTCACGGTGGCGACGTGCACCCGATAGTCGGCGTACCAGGTGGAGCGCCCGCGTGCCTGGGCGATCGTGTGCTCGTGCACCTGCTTCCACGCAGCAGCGGCCGCGTCGTCGACCCAGTACGACACGGTGATCCCAGTCAATCCTTCCCGCACTGACTCGTAGCCGAGGTAGCCGGGTTGCTCCGTGGCCAGAGCCTGCATCCGAGCGGCCATCACGCCGTACCCGTGGTCGCCCTCGGTTCGCGTGTTGCTGAAGATGACTGCCGTGTACGGCGGCTCGGGTGGAGTCTCGAAGACGTTCACGGAGCCAGTCTGCCGGGTTGCGCCGCGACGGAGCGCGTGTCCGTCGCGGGCCGGATGCTTGGACCGCTGGCGGGACCTACCGGGAACCTGCGGCGTCGAGTGCCGCAGAGACGGGCTCGAGGTCCGCGATCAGCTGGTCGAGCTCGCCCGGTTCCAGGCTGTCGTACGGCGGTGCGGCGAGGTCGTCGGTGAGCGACTCGATCCGCTCCTTGGTCTCTCGGCCGGCATCACTGAGCCAGCCGGAGGCGTCGATCAAGCCGCGGGCGCGCATCCCGTCCACGACCGCCGCCAGTCGGGCCGCGGGGAGGTGGTGGATCCTGCCGAACCTCTCCGCGGGCGTGCCCTCGGACAGGGCGTGGAGCACGTGAGCTTCCGTCCCGCCGATGCCCGCGGTGACCAGGGCGGCGACATGACCGTCTCCGCGGTGCTCGCGGAGCATGGTGGCCGCGTGGTACAGCCGGGCCACCGGTTCTTCTGGCAGGGGGAGCGCTCTGAGCCCGGCGTACATGACCCGTCCCTCGATCGGGGCGCTGGTCGCCGCCTTGGTGGCGAGGTCGGCGGCTCGCGCGAGACCGGGCGCGTCGGCGAGGTCGCCGAGGATCCGCCTCAGGGCCGCGACGCACCCTCGCTCGCGAGCGGCGAAGGCCGCCTCGGGAGTGACCGACTCCCAGACCCGCGGGATGTGCCGAGCCACCTCACCGTCGGCGAAGCTGTAGAAGGCAGCATGCACGACCTCGGGCGGGACGAGACCCAGCGGCGCTGCCCGTGACGCGAAGTAGCCGTCCCAGTAGTTCCGGAAGCCGAGCGCCATGAGCGCATCGTTGGGTTCGTCGGAGAAGAAGGTGACGAGGCAGATCGGCTCCACGAGCCGGTACATGCGGCGGGCGGTGGACTCCATGCGCTGCTCCTGTGGTCGCCGCTCTCGGTAGTGGTCCGAGTCCTGCGGTGGGTGGGGGTCTCGGAAGAGAGACCGGGACGCACGGCACGACTCATCGCCCCGTCCAACAGTTGCCATATTGTTCGCGACCCGAGGTCGAGAGACCCCGGCCCGCGTCGTTCCCGTTGCGTACGCGGCCAGAATGGTCGCGCCGTACCGGAGGAGACACCGGTTGCCCGCAGGGGTTGGAGCCCCTCATCGCCGAGCCCGTCACTTGACATAATGTCACTTATCGGCGACCAATTCATGGGGGCGGCGGTCTCAGGTAGCGCCGTGTGTGGATTCACAGATGAACCCTCCGATTCACAACTGAATCCGTCCTTCTCTTCAAGGGTCTGTCCACCGAGTTCACGGTCACCGATGACAAGGGCCGGATCCGACACGAACCGGAAGGCCGAACGCCTGGGCATGAACGTGGTCGGCATCGTCATCCGCGGACTCGAGCATCTCTGGTGCTCACGCCCCGGTGGGATCCACCGATGGGCCTTCCTGACAGCCTCGAGAGCGCGCCCTGCCCATGCCCGGCCTCCGCACGCTGGGGTGCTGACGACCGGGCCTGGTTAGGGGTCATGGGTGGTCCTATCGCGCGTGCCCGCCGGTGATCACCAGCCGGAACCGACCCGGCGTGGTCGGGGTCGCCACCGCCTGTCCGAAGGCGTCCCGGTAGGCCCCGGTGCCTCCAGTGATGGCGAAGCGGGTCGGTTGGTCTTCGGTGAATCGGATGGTGTTGGCGAGCTGCAACGTCCCGCCGTCCAGCCGGAGGCTCCCGACGCAGTGGAATCGCGCATCCGTGGCCTTGGTGCACACCCCGCGGGCCCGGCCGGCGGGGTCGCCGTTGCGCTCAAGCAGCTGGTTGTTGAATAGCAGGATGTCGCCCCTGCTCTCCCCGGGCGCGCCCAGGTCGAGGTACTCGCCGGGGCCTTCGATCTCGACCAGGCGCAGCGTGAATCGGTCATCTCGCCCGGCGGTAGCCCCGCCAGCCAGCCCGAACCCGGCAGCAGATGCTACGGCAGCGGCCAGCAGGCCGCGAGTCACCATCGTTCGCATCGCACTCACCCCTCCACCATCGGCGCGGTGGCTTGCTGCCGCGCGACAGTGTCCTTGTCCCACGGACCGGTGCAGTAGAAGGTGTGCCGCACGATCAGGCCGTCCTCGAGTTCGAACGTGTTCGAGGTGCGGGCGTACAACTCCTGCTCCGTGCCCGGCATGAACAGCTCGGCCATCTCCACCACGGCCCCCCAGTCCGCAGGCTTTTCGTCCCACTCGACCACGCCGTGCGTGGCCCGGCCATAGGCGTTGCGGTACTGCTCGGCTATCTCAGCCCTGCCCCGTCGCTGGTAGCGCCAGGCCGGCACGTTCCCGTCGAGGATCGCGTCCTCGGCGTACAGCCCGGCCAGTTGCTCCCAGTCTCCGCTCTCCAGGAACTTTCGGAAGTTCTCCAACATCGTCCCGTCCTCCTTCGTCGTCGTGGTGCGGAACGTCAGCTGTGAGCGTGCAGCGATTCGGAGGTAGAAGGATGGGGAGAACTCCCTGATACTGAGCACGTGGGCACCGACCTCGCCGTGCCTGAGGCCGCTCTCGCCCAGGGTGAGTGGGCCCTGGCCCGAGCCGGGTTCGAGGCCGCCCTGGCCGTCGACGAGACCCCCGAGGCGCTGGACGGACTGGGACGGGCGCTCTGGTGGCTGGCCGAACCCGTCGAGGCCATCTCGCTGCGCGAGCGCGCGACCGCCCTCTACCGTCGTCAGGGCGACGCCCGGGCTGCGGTCCGGCTGGCGCTCTGGCTGTCCCGCGAGTACCGGGCTGTGCACGGCAACCACCCGGCCGCAGACGGCTGGCACGCCCGCGCGGAGCGGGACCTGGCATCGATTCCGGAGGGCCCCGAGCACGGATGGCTCCTGCTTACCCAGGCTGAGCTGCAGCACGACCCGGCCCGGGTGGCGAGCCTCGCCGCAGAAGCACTACGTCTCGCCGCGGAGTACGACGACCCCGACCTGCAGATTCGCGCGCTGTCGAAACTGGGGCACGCCGAGGTCAGTAGGGGTTGCGTGGCCGAGGGGATGCGCCACATCGACGAGGCGATGGCGACGGTCACCAGCGGAGAGGCCGCCTCACCCGAGACCGTCGGCGAGACGATGTGTCAGATGTTCGCCGCCGTCGAGCTCGCGAGCGACCGCGCTCGCATGCGCGACTGGTCCGACGTCGCCACGGCATACATGGCACGGCACTCCCACGGATCCCTGATCGCGTTCTGCAGCGCCTGCTGTGCCGAGATGCTGATCGGCGCCGGCAAGGTGGAGGCCGCCGAAAAGGAACTGTCCGGGGCGCTGCGCCGACTCACCCGCAAGGGACATCTGGCCCGCTGTGTCCACCCCGCCGGACGCCTTGCCGAGCTCCGGGCGCTGCAGGGCCGGTTCGAGGAGGCAGCGCGGCTGCTCGAGGGATTCGAGGATGTTCCCGAGACGGTGGCGCCGCGGGCCACCCTCGCCATCGCCGCGGGCGACCTCGACCTCGCCGCCCACTTGGTCGAACGTGAGCTCGTCGGGTTGGGGAGGGACAGCCTGCTCTCGGTCCCGCACCTCAGCCGGCTGGTGGAGATCCGGGTCGCGCAGGGAGATCTCGTGGCAGCACGCGCGGTGGCCAGCCGGCTGGCTGCCGTGGCCCACGCGGCCGGCATCCCGCGCCTCGATGGTGAGGCTCGACGGGCCGAGGGGCGCGTGGCGTTGGCAGCCGGGGAGCAGGAGGCACTGTCGCTGCTTGCCGACGCTGTCGAGAGCTTCGTCGCCGCCCGGCTCCCGATCGACGCAGCGAGGGCACGGCTGCTCCGCGCCGAGGCGTCAGCGGACTCGCTCCCGGTCGCGGCCCTCGGCGACGCGCAGGCGGCTTTGAAGACCTTCGAGTCCGTGGGCGCGGTGGTTGAGGCCGACGCCGCAGCAGCCGTGGTTCGCCGGCTCGGCGGCCCGGCTCGGACCGGGCCCAAGGGCTACGGCCAGCTGAGCCGGCGGGAGCAGGAGGTGCTCGACCTGCTGAGCGACGGCCTGACGAACGCGGAGATCGCTGCCCGGCTCTTCATTTCTGTCAAGACCGCTGGCAACCACGTGAGCAGCATTCTCTCCAAGCTGGGTCTCCGCAGCCGCGGGGAGGCGGCCGTGTACGCCGTGCGCTCCAAGCCAGGCCACGTCGGGCCGATCTGACACAGGGCCCGAGCCAACAACAACCAGGATGGGCGGTGGCACACCGCGCTGGCCATGTCCGTCGCGCACGACCCCGTAACGCTCACGTGTGCCGAGTACGACGCGCTCTCCGAGTCGAGAGGCTCGCCTACGACGAGGAACGGATGAGGTGGTTCGGATCCGGATTCACCCGTCGTCGCGGTGCTCGCCGACACGACAGCAGCCTCAACAGTCTCGGTGAGCACGCCGATCAACAACGCCTTCGCCGACGTTGCACAGACCTACGGCGACCAAGAAATGCCCGCCTTCGAAGATGACGATGCGCCGTCTCTTTGCGCCCTACGACCGTCGCGCGCTGGCGATCGGCAAGGCGACCTCGCGGCACACGGAATCGAATCGGCATGACCGTGGGCCACGTCCAGTCGCAGCGACCACGCCGGGCGAGTATGTCGAGATCGACTCCGCGCCGATCAATATCCTGGCGCTGTTCTCCGATGGCAAGGCTGGACGAGCTCACCTGACGGTCGCGATGGACATCGCCACGCGCTCAATCCTGGCCTTGGACATCGTCCCGGTCGGCGCTACCGGGGTCGAGCACGCTGACCTGCTCGATCGGATGCTCCGACCACGTCAATGCCGGCCGGACGCCTCGGACTACATGCGGTTGGACAAGGCTGGCGATCTGCCGGCCGCGGCGATGCTGTCGGCCGACGAGCGGCAGCGTGGCGCGGTCGCGGTGTCTTCATCATCACGAGCAGGACAGCTGGGTTCGTGTTCGACGTCGAAGAGCCTCGACCCATGACGTAGCCGCAGGTCCCCACGTACGGATCCTGGCGGCGCTCTTTGGACAGACCGGCTGTGACAAGCTCGGCGCGGATAAAGCGAGATCTCCGCTCATCCGTTGGACAGGTGGGGCGTCACTCGCGACAACTCGGCCGTGACCCGGCACATGCGGCCGGAACTCGTTCTCGACCCTGACGGCTTCGACGGAGACCCACCTTCGCTGGTCGGGCCCGCTGCTCTGATGTCGCGCACGGATACGTGGGGCCTCAGTCCCAGCACAAGCAGAACGGGTGACCTACGGGATCGAGGTAGACGCGCCAGTTCTCGTCCTCGCCGGGCTGGAGGTCGGCCTTCGTCGCGCCCAGGGCAAGGACCTCCCGCTCGGCCTGCTCCACGTCGTCGACCGTGAGGTCGATGTGGAACTGCTGGCCTCGCTCGGTGCTCGGCCAGTCCGGTGGCTGGTAACCGTCGACACGCTGGAAGCTCAGCAGCACCTGGGCTCCGTCGCGCAAGTTGACCCAATCGTCGACCGCGTAGGTGATCTCACCGCCCACCATCTGGCGATAGAAGCCGGCGAGCGCCCGGGGGTCGGGGCAGTCCAGGACCACAGCGCGCAGCCGTGCGATTCGTGCCATGACGCTCACCCTAAGAGGGAAGGTCGACCGCAAGGTGTGGCGTCAGCGAGTGGAGGAACTCCGCTGCATCGAACATGGCGCCGGCCGAGGCCAGGCCCGAGGTCCGCGTCTGGCCGGCCAGGATCCGCCGGACGGCCTCGACCACCAGTGGCGCGGTGACCGCGTAGATGTCCTGGCCGCGGGCCGTGGCACGTCTCTCGACGTCACGCGAGCGAACCACGACGTCGACGACGAAAGTCTGGTCCGAACGACCCAGGGCGTCGGTCGGCTCCGGCGCCGGCGTGTCGTCGCTGGCCAGGTCCCTCGCCGCCTCGACGGTCATGTACGTCCGGACCTCAGGCACGGCCAGGTGGCTGGGCACGGTGACCACATCGGCCATCGTGAACTCCGCGATCACGGCTCGACGGCCCAGTGGCTCCGGAAAGGGCCAGTCCTGCTCGGACAGCGTGTCGTCGTGGTACTCCAGCGCGCCGTCCGTGAACCGGACCCGACGCCCCGCTCGACGCTGATGGGACACCTGACCCGCCACCCGGGTGCCCGCCGTGGGATGCCAGCTGCTCAACCCGTACGCGACGTGAGCCGCGTCCGCAGCAGTCCAGTCCCCCATCGCCGCGGTCACCAGCAGGTCGCCCAGTCCCCCGAAGAACGCCATCGCCGGCACCACGGGTGTGTCTGCCTTTCGGGCTGCCTCCGCGTAGTCGGCGAACATCGCGGCATTCGCCTCGATCTCGGCCGCGACGTCGACGTACGGGACCTCGCCTCGCAACGCCGCCTCGACCACCGGGCCTCCCGTCACGGCGAACGGTCCGGCGCAGTTGACGACAGCCGCTGCGCCGGCGATCGCTCGGTCCAGCGAGCTCGCGTCATCGACGGTGGCCGGCCGCACCGCCACGTCGCCCACGTCGGCGGCGAGCATCTCGAGCCGAGCGGCGTCACGGCCGGAGATGACAGCGGCGAAGCCACGCCTCTGCAGCTCCGCGACGATGAAGCGACCGGTGTGCCCTGTCGCCCCGTAGACCACCACTGCACCCGCTGAGCTCATGAGTCTCCGATCTCGATGTCTGCTGAGCTCAGTCTCGCCGCACCGGTCGGGCGCCGGCGCAGCGGGCGTCCGTTCAGGCGGATCGTTCGGAAGAGGCTCGGTCGGGAGCCGACAGCGCGCCTGCGGTCTCCCAGGCGAACCCGTCAGGGTCGGTGAACGGCCCGGCATCGCTGCCGACGACGATCCGGTGCGACCCGGTGCCGTCGGGAGAGACGCCGGCGTCCTTGGCGGCGGCGCGCCGGCTGTAGAGCGCCAGCTTGAGCGCCGACCCCCGGGCGTCGAACTCGACGTACTTGCTGCCGAAGCTCCTCGCCACGGTCAGCCCGTGGTCGAGGTAGAACCGCTTGCTGGCCCTGACGTCGGCAACTCCGAGCAGCAGCACGATGTCGTCGATCTCCCGGGTGGCGGGGCCGGTGTCCTTCTTGGACGACGTCGCGACCTTCCAGATCGTCCCGTCCGGCGCCTGTACGACGCCGCCGTAGCCCCAGAAGCTCTTCGCCACGGTCTTCAGCACCGTGGCACCGCCGTCGAGGGCACTGCCGACCAGGCTGTCGACCGTGCTCGGCTGAGAGACCACGAGCGACATCGTGAACCCACGAAAGCCGGTCGTCGGTTCGTCGGAGTGGCGGACGCCCACCTGACCGCCCAGGCCGAACGCGGTCCCGTAGAAGTCCTTCGCCGGCGTGGCGTCGGAGACCTCGAGGGTGACGGACTCGATGGAGGTCATGACAGCTCCTGGATGCGGATCTGGTTGCCGGCAGGGTCGCGGAAGGCGCAGTCGCGAGCGCCGTACGGCTGCTGCGTCGGCTCCTGGATCACCTCGGCGTCGCTCGCCTGGATACGCTCGAAGGTGCCGTCGAGATCCTCGGTGGCCAGCAGGATCCAGCCGTAGGTGCCCTTGGCCATCATCTCGACGATCGTGCGCCGCTCGTCATCGGTGACGCCGGGGTCGGCGGCCGGCGGCGCCAGCAGGATGGAGACGTCGGGCTGGTCGGCGGGGCCGACCGTGATCCAGCGCATCTTGCCCTGGCCGAAGTCCGTGCGCACCTCGAAGCCGAGGGTGTCGCGGTAGAAGGCCACGGAGGCGTCCGGGTCGTCGTGCGGGAGGACGGTGGTGTGGATGCTGAGGTTCATGGCGGTCACGCTAGTTGCCGCCTGCGGGGGCCGCTTCTCGATTCCTGATCGGTCTGGTGACCTGCTTCGCCACGCACGGTGGCATCCCCTCAGTCGAGTGCGCACCCTCCCGCCGATAGACGCTGGGTGGCACCCCGACCAGCTCGGTGAAGCGGGTGCTGAAGGTGCCCAGCGACGAGCAGCCGACCAAGAAGCAGACGCCGGTGACGCTGAGGTCGCCATCACGCAGCAGCGCCATCGCGCGCTCGATCCGCCGCGTCATCAGGTACGAGTACGGCGACTCGCCGTAGGCGAGCCGGAACTGGCGGCTGAGGTGTCCTGCTGACATGTGCACGTCGCGGGCGAGTGCCTCGACGTCGAGCGGCTGCGCGTACTCGCGGTCCATCCGGTCGCGAACGCGGCGCAGCCGCGCGAGGTCGCTCAGGCGCTGCTCCTCCGCGGGTCTGCTGGTCACCGCACGATCGTGCCACGTCGGTCCGCGCTCCCCCAGCGTCGACTCCGAGACCTGCTCGTGGACGTCGCGGTGGGCCTCTCACGGAAGCGCGGCCGCGGCGTCGGCGAAGGACGCACGGGCCACGGTGGGACAGGGCACCCACTCTCCCCTACGCCCTTCCAGAAAGAACTTCCGAAAGGATGTCGATTCCGGGTCGCCTCGTTCGGCGAAGGGTGTGAAGGCGCCTTCCGGGCCACTCCGGAGGGCGAACCCCGGGCGACCTGCCCGCCGAACCAAGGAGCACCCATGGGATACATCACGTCCGGTCTGTTCATCTCGCTCGACGGCGTCGTCGAGGCACCGGAGACCTGGCACTTCCCCTACTTCAACGACGAGATGGGCGCCGCCGTGGGCGAGCTGATGTCCGGCAACGACGCCACGCTGCTGGGACGGCACACCTACGACGAGTTCGCCGCGTACTGGCCGAACGCCGACCCCGAGGACCCGATGACCGGGGTGATGAACGGCGCGCGCAAGTACGTCGTCTCCACCACGCTCACCGACGCCACGTGGGAGAACTCCACGGTGATCAACGGCGACGTCGAGGCTGAGCTGACCGCGCTCAAGCAGGACGCCGGCCTCGGCACGACCGGGAGCGCCAGGCTGGTCCGCTGGATGCTCGGGCGCGGTCTCGTCGACGAGCTGCACCTGCTGGTCCACCCGATCGTGGTAGGCCACGGCAAGAAGCTGTTCGCCGACGGCGAGACGGTCCCGCTGCAGCTCGTCTCCTCGATGACGTTCAGCACCGGCGTCCTGCACCTCGTCTACGCCAACGCCAGCCACTGACCACCACCGACCACCACCCTTTGGCCAGAATGGCCGAAGTCGACCCATCAAGGAGAGCCGCACGATGCGTTACATGGTGATGCACTACCAGACCGAGGACATGGAGGACTGGGTCCCGCCGTCGCCGGAGACCCAGGCCGCCGTCGGCGAGTACATGAAGGAGGCGGCCATGTCCGGCGTGCTCCTCTCCGGCGAGGGGGTCTTCCCCAGCTCCGCTGGGGCCAGGGTCGAGGTGGCCGACGGCAACGTGCGGGTGATCGACGGGCCCTTCGCCGAGGCCAAGGAGCTGATCGCGGGCTTCGCCATCCTCGACGTCGACTCCCTGGCCGAGGCCGTCGAGCACGCCCGCAAGTTCGCCCTGATCATCGGCGCCGAGCGCGTCGACGTACGCCGGGTCGTCGAGTTCGAGGACCTGGCGTAGCCGCCGGACCGCGCTCGGGCGCCACAGCAGCCATGGAGGACTCCCCGATCGACCAGACCGTGGCGACGCTGTGGCGCATCGAGTCGCCCCGGATCACCGCGCGGCTTGCGCGGCTCGTCGGTGACCTCGACACCGCCGAGGAGCTGGCGCAGGACACCTTCGCCAGCGCGGTCGAGAAGTGGCGCCGCGACGGTCTGCCCAACAACCCGGCGGGCTGGCTCACCAAGACCGCGCACTTCCTTGCCGTCGACCTGATCCGGCGGCGTGACACCCAGCGGAGCAAGTACCAGCAGGTAGCCGCGTCGACGCCGCAGAGCGTGGAGCACGGCCTCGACGAGATCGTCGACGGTGATCTGGCCGAGGACCTGCTCGGCCTGATCTTCATGGCCTGCCATCCGATCCTGTCGCCGGACGCGCGCTCCGCGCTCACCCTGAAGCTGCTGTGCGGCCTGACGACCCAGGAAGTCGCCAGGGCGTTCCTCTCCCCCGAGCCGACGATCGCCCAGCGCATCGTGCGGGCCAAGCGCACCCTGGCAGCGGCGAACATCAGGTTCGAGCTCCCCGGCCCCGAGGAGCGACGGGCCCGGCTCGACGGCGTGCGCGAGGTCATCTACCTGGTCTTCAACGAGGGCTACGCGGCCACCAGCGGAGACCGCTGGATCAGGTCCGAGCTCTGCGCAGAGGCCCAGCGGCTCGGCCGAATGCTCGCGAGCCTCACGCCCCACGATCCCGAGACGCTCGGGCTGCTCGCCCTGATCGAGATCCAGGCCTCGCGCCTCAGCGCACGCACCGGCCCGGACGGCGAGCCGGTGCTGCTCCTCGACCAGGACCGCAGCCGCTGGGACAGGCTCCTGATCCGTCGCGGGCTCGCACACATCGACCGCATCCAGCAGCTCGGTGGCGCGGCCGGGCCATATGCCTTGCAGGCGGCGATCGCGGCCTGCCATGCCCGGGCGCAGACCGCCGCGGACACCGACTGGCCGCGGATCGTCGCCCTCTACGACGGTCTGGCCCAGATCAGCCCCTCCCCCGTGGTCGAGCTCAACCGCGGCGTGGCGGCCGCGCAGGCGTTCGGGCCGCAGGCAGGGCTCGACATCGTGCTTCCCCTCTTCGGCGTCCCGAGCATGCGCGACTACCACCTGCTCCCCGCGGTCGCCGGCGACCTGCTCTGCCGCAGCGACGACCACGAACGGGCCCGACAGCAGTTCCTGCGGGCGGCATCGCTCACCAAGAACGACCGGGAGCGATCGACCATGCAGCACCGCGCTGCCCGGTGCGCCGAGCACGGCGCCTCACCGGTCTGACAGCCCGGCGATCAGGTCGCCCGACCCGCGTCCGCCTCCAGGGTGGCGAGGTCGCGCTCGGCGAACTGCCGGTGGTGCCACTCCTCGTTGAGGACGATGAGCAGGCACTCCCGCACCGGGAAGCTCTCCGGGGGCGGCCAGCCGACGTCCTCGACCGGCTCGGTGTGGGCGTCGAGCGACTCGTCGGTCAGGCCGTCGACCACGGTGCGTACGGTGCCGATGCGGTCGCGGCGCAGCGCCAAAACCTCGTCCATCGACGGGCGGGCGTCGCGGTCTCGCGGGATCCCCTTCAGGTCCGGCATCTCGTCCCACGGCAGGTCGAGCGGGTCCCATGGCGAGGGATCGCCCAGCACGGCACGGCGTACCCATGCGTCGGTGGCGAACACCAGGTGACGCAGGGTCTCGATGAACGACCACTCGCCGTCGACGGACACGTGCAGGAGCTCGGGCGGGAGCCCGCGCGCCCGCTCGACCGTGTCGCTCCAGAGTCGCTCGACGATGTCCCACGCCTCCCGGAAGCCGGCGGGGTCGGTGGGACGCATCTTGGCCCGGTCGGGATGTCGGCGGTCGAGCTCCGCCTCGACCAGGGGCGCTACGTCGACGCCGTTGACCAGGAGGTGGTCGATCTCGCCGTCGATCCGCGCGTCGACCAGCTCGACGCCGGTCATGACGACCCCCGTCAGGTCGACCCCGCGGAACCGGGCGTTGGACAGGTCGACGGCCTGCAGCTCCGCGCCGCTCAGGTCGTCCCCGATGAACTCGGCCATGGGCCGGACACTAGTCCCGTCTGCCGACGGAAGTCAGCCGACCGGCCGCCCATGCGGAGACGGCCAGGGCGGCGAGCAAGTAGGCGTTGCCGACCAGGTGCTCGGGTGGGCTCCACGCATACTCGCGGCCATGGCCGTATGGCGGCCACACGACCGGGCGGGCCACGAACACGGCGGTCCACGCGGCAGCTGCCCACCGGCTGCGCTCCCACAGGACCAGCGCGACCGGCACCGCCCACACCCAGTGGTGCGACCACGAGATCGGCGACGCGAACAGCATCGCCAGCGCTCCCAGGCAGGTGCCGAGCACCCGATCGCCGTGCCGCCACCAGCCGGCCGCGACGACCAGAACCGCCACCGAGAGCGGCCCCGCGACCACGAGCCATGCCCACGTCGGTGGCGGCGCGTCGAGGAGCCGCGTGAGTGCTCCGTAGACCGACTGGTTGTGGGCCAGCGCCGGAGGCCCGACCCGGTCCGCGTCGAGCAGGCGGTCGCCCCAGTACGTCGATGACGAGCCGGGCATCACCAGGAACCCGACCGCGGCGGTCGCGGCGAAGGCGACCACCGCCCGTCCCGCAGCCATCCGGCGACCGACCAGCACCAGCAGCACGACGAACACGAGGGGCGTCAGCTTCAGGCCCGCCGCGATCCCCAGCAACACGCCCGTCCAGCGCCGTTGCGGGAGCACCAGGTCGACCAGCACCGCCACCATCAGGAACAGGTTGATCTGCCCGAACGTGAGGTTCTGCCACACCGGCTCCAGGGCCAGCGCACCACCGGCCAGGCCCGCGACCAGCCAGCCCGGCGCGGGTCGGCCGAGCGCACGGCGTACCAGCAAGACGCTCGCAGCCAGCGCGCTCACCGACGCACCGGTCAACAGCGCGGCAGCGAGCCACTCGGGCAGCAGCGCCAGCGGCGCCATCACCACCGCCGCGAACGGCGGGTACGTGAACGGCAGCCCCATCACCGGGTCGCGGGAGCCGTAGAGCGGCAGACGGTCGAGCACCGCCTGGCCGGCGTGCTGGTAGACGAACAGGTCCGTGAGGCCGTCGCGGAAAGCACCCGCGACGGCCGCGGCGACGACCAGGAGCAGGACCGGGGCGGGTCCCGTGAGCAGGCGGCCGCGCGGCGACAGCTGCCGAATGCTCGCCGTGGGGCTCATGGTCACCAGTGTCTGCCCGTCAGCTTCCCTCGCCCAGGACGGAGGCGAGCGCGTCGTCACCGCCTGGAAGGGCGACGTCGGCGGCTCACTGCCGAGGACGGACGCGGAAGACGCCCGCGCAGGCCGAGGCGTTCAGGTTGTAGGTGTCACCGGGCGCGACGACGTACCAGATGTAGACGCCGGCCTGGCGAACCTCGAGCCGCGGCAGCGGATAGGTCCCGTTGCCGCTGGCCGGGACCTGCCGGACCCGGAGCAGCTTGCGCTGGCAGGTGGCCTGGTCGCGCGAGCCGAACGGCCCGCGGAGGACGACCGTGGCGGACGAGGGGGCCGAGCCGTAGGCGTCGGTGATCCGGAAGCTGCCCCGGGTCCGGTTGCCCGACGTGATCGAGGCCGAGGCGATGCTCGCGTCCGGGCGCGCCTTCACGGCGGCGGTGGTGCGCGCGGCCTGGACGTGCTTGCGACCGGCCACCGCGACCCGCGAGGCCGACGCGCGCCGGGGCTGCATCAGGAGCAGGCGGTGCTCCGGAACCCTGGCCACCCGGGCCGTGACTCGTTGCGGTCCGGCGGCCCGGCCCACGTACTCGAACGTCACCCGGCCGGCGCTGTCGGTCTCTCCCGCCGGGCGCCAGGCACCGCTGCCGAGCCGGAGGGAGACAGGCACGGAGGTCAGTGGCTCCCCGGAGCGACTCGAGACGATCTGCACGGCGAGTCGCACCGTCTCCCCGATCACCGCCTCCCCCAGCTGCCGGACGGCCATCCGGTAGGGCCCGGACCGGCTCGTGGAGTCGCGGAGCATGATCGCCGCGAACCGCTTGATGCGTCGGGCCTCACCCGTGCTCCGGAGCCGCGCCCTGGTCTCCCGACCGCCGAGGGCATAGTCCCGCCCGGCCAGGAGGTGGAGCACGGCGGCGTCCACGGCGGCCGCCTGGATCTCGTAGTCGTAGCTGCCGTACTTGGAGAGGATCCAGGCCGCTCGGGCGGTTGCGCGCGGGCCGGCCGCCCGCTTCTCGCCCGGGCCGGCGACCCTCGCCACGCGGCGGGGCTTGCCGAACGCGCCAGGCCGCGGATGCGCGGCAGGGTCGATCCGGTAGACGACGCGGCCCGGCGTGACGCCGACCTTGCGGGCGCCGAACCACGAGCCGCTGGCATCGTCGTTGGTGTCGATCCGGAACCCCGACCAGGGTCGGTCCGTCGAGCCTCCCGAACGGTCGCTCGCAGGGACGCCCGTCGAGGTTGCGGTCACCAGCACGCCGGCGGCGAGACCCAGCCCGAGCAAACGTCTCGCCGCGCGTGTCCTAGTCGCCATCGGGATCGACCGGGTGGTTGGGCCCGCTGCTGACCCCGATGGGCTGGCGTACGTCGCCTCCGTCGCCGTCGGGCGCTGGGGCTGACCCCTCGCCGTCGCCGGTGTCGCCAGTGGCCGGATCGGTCGGTTCCGCCGCGACCGCCACCGGCACCACCTCCACCGGTGCCGGCACGGGCGGGACCTCGACCACGCCGGTGTGTGGCGGCTGACCTGGCACCAGCACGTCCCATCGGTAGCGGCCGGGCGCCAGGTCGGGCACGGTGACCAGTCGGTCGGTCGCGCGCCTGATCGTCAACGCGAGCCGCTCGGCTGCGGCAGAGCCCTCGAGAGGTGTCACGACCACCCGGACCGGTGTCCTGCTCCGCGTGGCCACGGTGAGCGTCAGGGTGCCGGGATCCGCCTCCGCGCTGACGCCGGACACGGCGTACGGCCGGATCGGAGGTGGTGCCTCGACCACTGGCTGGAAGGGAGGCACCTCGCCGGCGGCAACCCGGGTCGACGGCTCGGCGGCGGGGTCCGTCGCCGGTGCGCGCTGGTCCCAGACGACGAGCAGTGCGGTCGCGGCGGCGATCGCGCCGGTAC
>JALZCZ010000052.1 GCA_030862825.1 Actinomycetota bacterium
GAGCGCATCGACCGAGTCCTTCTTGGCCGCCTCGACGAAGCCGCAGGTGTTGACCACCACGGTGTCGGCGTCGGCGGCGTCGGCCACCAGCCGGAAACCGTCTGCAGCGAGCCGCCCGGCCATCTCCTCGGAGTCGACCTCGTTGCGGGCACAGCCGAGGGTCAGCAGGGCGACGGACAGCGGCGGGGTCTGGTCAACGGTCATGATCGCCACCGAGTATGCCGCCCGGGTTGGCCATCTGCCCAAAGGGCGATCTCATGATCTCGGCCGCGGTCGCCGGCATGTTACTGATCGTTGGAGCTAGTGGCCGGGCGCTATTTCTGTCAGGTACTAGGCGCAACGGTCAGTAACATGCGCGGCTCCAGTCGATCTCAGCGCACGACGTAGGTGTTCTGGCCCTGCTGGCCGGTGGCGCCCAAGGGGCCGCGCTGCTCGTTGTCGAAGTTGACCTCGAGCGACCCGTCCGTGGTGCTGATTCGCACAGGCGGTGCGGCCTCCAGGGTGACCGACTGCCCGAACGACAGCTGCCCGTCGTAGACGATCTCGCCCTCGGCGTCGCGGACGACCACCCGGGCGCCGCCGCCGGCGGCGGTCAGCACGACCGGCACGGGATCGGCTCCCGCGGCGCCGGCGTTGCCGTTGGGTCCTCCGGAGCCGTCGGAGAAGGGGTTGGGCGGCGTGACGGGATCGGAGCTGTCCATCACCAGCCGCACGATCGACCAGACCAGGATCACCGCCATCACCGCGGCCACCAGCACCGACCAGTTGGGGCCGCCGCGGGTGCCGCGGATCGAGCCGCCGGCGGTCGCCAGCTCGGCCTCGAAGACGCGGCGCGGGTCGATGGGGGCGTCCGCGTACTTGTCGTCGTACGACGCCAGCAGGGGTGCCACGTCGAGGGCCAGCACGCGGGCCAGGGTGCGGAGGTGGCCCCGCGCGTAGAAGTCGCCGCCACAGGGCACGAAGTCGTCGACCTCGATCGACTCGATCACGTGCGGGCGGATCCGGGTGCGCTCGGCGAGCTGGTCGACGCTCAGGCCCAGCCGGTTGCGCGCCGCCGACAGCTCGGGTCCGATCACCGGGTCGGCCGCCGGCTCGACCACGAAGTCGTCGATCACCAGGCTCTCCACGGGGTCGCCCGGCGAGGCGATCGGTGTGACGCCCTCGGCCCAGACGACCGTCGCCTCCCCGTCCAGGTCGGGGCGGCCGTCCCGGCGCAGGGAGACCGCCTCGGGCAAGGGAACGGTCGAGGTCTCGTGGTCGGCGAGGTCGAGCTTCAGCGCGTTGGCTCCAGCGGTGACGTCGCGCTCGAGGTCGGCACGGATCGCGTTCCGCGGGTTGCGGAGCGGCGTCGGCGTCGGGCTGGCCACCATCGCCGGAAGGGACGGCGCCTCCTTCGCGGGCGCCTCGTCCTCCCACCACTCCCCACCGCTGCCCACCGTGGGGTCGATCTCGACCACCTCGGTGGTCCCGCCGCACAGGTCGTCCAGCATCTCGGAGAGGTCGCGCCCGTCGAGGCCGACCACCCGGGTCGACAGCGAGAGCGGCACGGTCAGGTCGTCATCGTCATCTGTGCGCGCGACCAGGATCCAGCCGTCGCGGAGCAGTCCGCGGCGAGGGAGGTGCTCGACCACCTCGACCTGCGGCCAGGCCACGCCGCTCCAGGTGTGGCCCTGCCGCACCCGCACGCCGTGCCGGTCGACGACCAGCAGCGGTGCCCGTGCGTCGAGGACCGCCGAGAGGTATGCCAGGGCCAGGCCGACCATCACGACCAGGAACGTCCAGTCCAGCCAGGAGGAGCCGCCGCCGACCACGCGCACGAGGTAGGCGACCGCCACCGCGGTCGCGGCCACGCCGAGCGCGGCAGCGATGCCGACCCGGCGGCGTACGTCGAAGGTGTCCTGGGTTGCGGTGGTTGCGTCGGTGGTGCTCACATCTCCCCCTGGATCGTCGCGATCACGGAATCGATCTCGTCCGGCTTGACCAACACGTCACGGGCCTTGGAGCCCTCGCTCGGTCCGACCACTCCCCTGCTCTCGAGGATGTCCATCAGGCGCCCGGCCTTGGCGAAGCCCACACGGAGCTTTCGCTGCAGCATCGAGGTCGACCCGAACTGGGTGGACACCACGAGCTCGATGGCCTGCACGACGAGGTCGAGGTCGTCGCCGATGTCGTCGTCGAGGTCACGCTTGGCCGCGGCGGGGGCCGTGACGTCGTCGCGGTAGGTCGGCTCGAGCTGGGCCTTGCAGTGCTTGACCACCTGGTGGATCTCGGCCTCGGTGACCCAGGAGCCCTGCACACGCACGGCCTTGGAGGCACCCATCGGCAGGAACAGCCCGTCCCCCTGACCCACGAGCTTCTCGGCGCCCGGCTGGTCGAGGATCACCCGGCTGTCGGCGAGCGACGAGGTCGAGAACGCGAGGCGGGACGGCACGTTGGCCTTGATCAGGCCGGTCACCACGTCCACCGACGGACGCTGCGTCGCCAGCACCAGGTGGATGCCGGCGGCGCGGGCGAGCTGGGTGATCCGGACGATCGCGTCCTCGACGTCGCGGGGTGCGACCATCATCAGGTCCGCGAGCTCGTCGACGATCACCAGCAGATAGGGGTACGGCGTCAGCTCGCGCTCGCTGCCCGGGGGCACCGTGACCTTGCCCGCCCGGACGGCCTTGTTGAAGTCGTCGATGTGGCGGAAGCCGAAGTTGGCCAGGTCGTCGTAGCGCATGTCCATCTCGCGCACGACCCAGGCCAGCGCCTCGGCGGCCTTCTTCGGGTTGGTGATGATCGGCGTGATCAGGTGCGGCACGCCCTCGTAGGCGTTCAGCTCGACCCGCTTGGGGTCGACCATGATCATCCGCACCTCGTCGGGCGTGGCCCGCATCAGCACCGACGTGATCATCGAGTTGATGAAGCTCGACTTGCCGGA
>JALZCZ010000188.1 GCA_030862825.1 Actinomycetota bacterium
CCTCGGCCGTGGAGATCCCGCCGGATCTCGGCCGGTCGTTCACCCGTCTGCTGGACCGCCGGGCGGCGGCCCTGCTGTCCGGCGACCGCGTCACCTTCGCCCAGGGGCTGGCCAGGTCGGACGAGACCTTCCTGATCGAGCAGGCGGCGTACTTCGACAACCTGCGGCACCTCCCGATCCGCGAACTGAGCTTCGACCTCGACCCGCGGAAACTGGTCCGCTCGGGCGACGACTACTGGGGCGTGGTGGAGGTGACGCTCCAGCTTGCCGGCTTCGACCGGGAGCCGGTCGTCACGCTGGACCGCTACCGGTTCTCACCGCTCGGGGACAACGCCCGCAGGTTCGGCCTGAGCTCGGTCACCGACGCCGGTTGGGAGGCCCGCAACGACGTCTCCTCCCAGCCCTGGGACACCGGGCCGATCCAGGTCCGCGCGGGGGTCGGCGTGCTCGGCATCTTCGACGCCGAGTCGGTGCGCGAGTCGGACGCACTGATCGACTCGGTGGAGCGGGGGATCGGCGACGTCGCGGCGCTCGTGCCGTACGACTGGTCACGGTCGGTGGTCGTCTACGCCCTCTCCGACACGGAGTTCCTGTCCTCGATCGAGGACCCACCGGGCGGCCATCCCGAGCGGCTCGACGGGGTCGCGTTTCCGGTGGAGGTGAGTCCGACGAGCGACGAGACCGCCGCGACCCGGTTCGTGCTGCACCCCCGGATGCTCGACCGAGCGCGCGCCGAGAGGGACCGGCTGGTCCGGCACGAGCTCACCCACGTCGCGATGGGCGAGCACGACGACCACGCCCCGGTGTGGCTCAGCGAGGGGCTCGCGGAGTACGTCTCAGTGCGGCCACTGGCTCCCCAGGACCGGATGATCGCCGATACCGCGATCGCCGCGGCCAAGGCCGGAGAGATCACCGAGCTGCCCGACGACGGGACCTTCAACGGCGCGGACTCGGCGGTGCACTACAGCGTCGCCTGGTGGGCGTGCGAGTACCTCGCCGGGACGTTCGGGCAGGCGAGCCTGTGGACGATCCTCGACGGGTTCGAGACCACCGATGCCGAGAGCGGGCCGGACGGCGACGACACACGCCTCGAGGACATGACCGGCATCAACTCCCGCACCCTCGCCCGCAAGGCAGCGAAGCTGATGATCGCCACCTTCGACCCCGGATACGACCCGACGCCTCAACCCACGACAGAGCCCACCAGGGAACCCACGACGGCCACCGATGAACCGGACGTGGAGACGGACTAGTGGGCGTGACCGCAAGGTACGGCCACTAGGGTCGTCGTGTGACTGATGAATCCCGTCTGGTGCACATCGTCGACGACGTGCCGGCGCTCGACGGGCTGTCCGCGCTCACGATGGTGGTGATGCTCGACGGTTTCCTGGACGCCGGCAACGCAGCCGCCATCGCCGCACGCCACCTGATCGACACGAGCCAGGCGCGTGACGAGAGGGGCGGCCGCGTGGTGGCCACGTTCGACGTCGACCGGCTGCACGACTATCGCGCCCGGCGACCGCCGATGTCCTTCGTGCGCGACCACTACGAGGGCTACGACGCGCCGCGCCTGGTCGTCCGGCTGCTGCACGACACCGGCGACACCCCGTACCTGCTGCTGCACGGCCCGGAGCCCGACACCCGCTGGGAGGGTTTCGTAACCGCCGTGCGCGAGGTCGTCGAACGGTTCGACGTCACCCGGGTCGTCGGGATGGGCTCGGTGCCGATGGCCGTGCCGCACACCCGGCCGATCGCGATCACCCACCACTCCAACAACCCCGACCTGCTGACAGGGTCGAGTCCGTGGCAGGGCGAGCTGCGGATCCCGAGCAGCGCCCAGGCGCTGCTCGAGCTGCGGCTGGGGGAGTGGGGCCACAACGCGCTCGGCTTCGTGGCCCACGTCCCGCACTACGTCGCTCAACTCGACTACCCCCGGGCTTCGCACGCGCTGCTGCAACAAGTCGAGCTCGCCGCCCGGCTGACCGTCGACCTCACTGCCCTCGGCACGCTCGCCGAGGAGCGGGAGGACGAGATCGCCCGCTACCTCGCCGCCAACACCGAGGTCGGCGAGGTGGTCGCCGCGCTCGAGCAGCAGTACGACGCCTTCGCCCGCGCCGAGGAGAGCGGCTCCAGCC
>JALZCZ010000212.1 GCA_030862825.1 Actinomycetota bacterium
GCGGCGTTCTCCGGGGTCTGCACGGGCGAGATGGCCGGCATCCGCGACCGGCTCGCGGAGTTCATGACCTTCGACACCGAGGTGCTGGCCATCTCCTGCGACCCGATCTACTCCCTGCGCGCGTTCGCCGACACCGACGGGATCAACTTCCCGCTGCTCAGCGACTTCTGGCCGCACGGCGAGGTGACCCGCGCCTACGACGTCTTCGACGAGCGGAAGGGGTCGGCCCACCGGTCGTCGTACGTCGTCGACAAGGCGGGCACGGTCCGCTGGGCGGTGCACAACGCCAGCGCCGAGGGGCGGGACCTCGACGAGCACCTCCGACAGCTCCAGCTGGCACTCGACGAGGCGCCCGTCTAGACCGGTTGGGGTCACTTGGCGGATTATGTGTACGGGCAGGTAACCGTTCGCTACTGTTCTGCTTGCTGAACCGCTGGTGACCCGAGACTCCAGCGGTTCAGCTTCATTTTCGGGCCCTTTCCTCACGCAGGTAGTCTGTGGCCGCTTCCGAGCACGGGCGTATAGCTCAGCGGTAGAGCACCTCGCTTACAACGAGGTGGTCGGGGGTTCGATCCCCTCTGCGCCCACCCTCCTGCCACGTGTCGGGGACGCGACACGGCTCGACCACCTGCACCAGCCGCGACCACGCGTCGCTAGACCAGTGGGCATGGTGCCGGTGTTCCGCGGACGGGAGCTGCCCGGCTACCTACGCTCGCGAGAACGCCTAGTCCACGGGAGCACTCATGTACAGCACGAAGCGCCTGGCTGCGCTGGCCCTTTCGATCGGTCTCGCCACGGCTTCGACCGCCTTTGCGGTCCCGGCGCAGGCGCACACGACCGGCATCCACGACAACTGCACCAACTTCAACCGGGCCTATCCGCACGGCGTGGGCCGAGTCGGAGCACGAGACCGGGGCGGCAACGTCACGACCTTCAAGCGCTCGAACAGGATCTACAACACGGCCGAGCGGCACAACAGCGACCTCGATCGTGACAACGACCGGATCGCCTGCGAGAAGGCGTAGCACCACGACCGCGACTAGCCTCGTGGCGTGCCGGCCGACCTCGCTCTGATCGGCGGCCTGCGGGCCGCGCTGGCGGGGGCGGGAGACCGGGAGAAGGCCGTGGCGCAGCAGGCGTACATGAAGTCGGCGCTGCCCTTCTACGGCATCGCCGCGCCCGAGCTCAAACGGGTGCTGCGGCCGATGCTGACGAGCTATCGCCCGGCCGGCCGCGAAGCGCATGAGGCGACCGTGCGCACGCTCTGGGACGAGGCCACCCACCGCGAGGAGTGGTACGCCGCCCTCGCCATCGCGCGACACAGGGCGGCCAGGGACTGGCTGGACGCGGAGGCGATGCCGTTGTGGCAGCACCTGGTGGTGACGGGCGCGTGGTGGGACGTGGTGGACGAGATCGCCTCCCACCTGGTGGGGGAGACGCTCGCGGGGCACCGCCGCGAGGTCACGCCGGTCATCCGCGGGTGGGCCACCGATGAGGATCCATGGCTCCGCCGGACCTCGGTCATCTGCCAGCTGCGCTCCGGGGACGACACCGACCGCGTCCTCCTGCGCCACGCCATCGAGAGCAACGTCGACGACTCGTCGTTCTGGCTGCGCAAGGCGATCGGCTGGGCGCTGCGTCAGTACGCCGCGACCGACCCCGACTGGGTGCGTGCCGAGGTGGCACGTCAGGGGGACCGGATGTCCGGGTTGTCGAGGCGGGAGGCGACCCGGCATCTGCACTAGTGCAGAATCAGAACCTCATCATCCGATCCGGCTGAGAAGGACTCTGCGTGACCTCACCAAGCATTGCGGAACGGCTTGACGGTCAGCACGTCCTGCTCACAGGAGTCACCGGCTTCATCGGGGAGGCTCTGCTGCAGCTGATGCTCGCCGAGGTGCCCGGTGCGCGGGTGTCGGTGCTGGTGCGGCCCAAGGGCTCCACCAGCGGAGAGAAGCGGATCGCGAGCCTGCTGGGCAAGACCATCTTCACCGACGTCGTCGACGCAGCGGGCGGCGTAGGAGAGCTGATGGCGGCCCGGGTCGGCGTGGTGGAGGGAGACCTGGCCGACGTGCCCGAGCTGCCCCGCGACCTCGATGCCGTGGTGCACTGCGCCGGAGACGTGTCCTTCGACCCTCCGGTCGACGAGGGCTTCCGCACCAACGTGGTCGGCACCCGCGACCTGCTCGACCGGATCCGCGAGACCGGGGCCGACGTCCACTACGTGCACATCTCCACGGCGTACGTCGCCGGCCGCCGCCGCGGCGCCATCCCGGAGGGCCCTGTCGACCACGCGGTCGATCTCGAGGCCGAGCTGGCCTGGGGTCTCGGGCAGCGCGAAGCGGTCGAGCACCGCTCCCGTACCACCGAGATCCTCGTCAAGGAGCGGCGCAAGGCCGAGCGCACCCACAGCCGGGCCGGCATGCTCACCGCCGCTCGGGCCACCGAGGAGGCCCGCCAGCAGTGGGTCAAGGACGAGCTGGTGCAGATCGGCACCGAGCGCGCCCGCAGCCTGGGCTGGACCGACTGCTACACGTTCACCAAGGCCCTCGGCGAGCGCGTCGTGGAGGAGTACGCGCGCGACAACCGCGCCTCGATCGTGCGGCCCAGCATCGTCGAGTCGGCGCTCGCGAAGCCGTATCCCGGCTGGATCGAGGGCTTCAAGATGGCCGAGCCGCTGATCCTGGCCTACGGAAGGGGTGAGCTCCCAGAGTTCCCGGCGGCCGCGGACACCGTGGTCGACATCGTGCCGGTCGACCACGTGGTCGCGGCGATCGTGGCCACGCTGGCCCATCCGCCGGTGGCCGGCGAGGCGGCGTACTTCCACGTGGGGTCCGGCCACCGCAACCCACTGACCTTCCGGGCCCTCTACGACAACGTCCGCGGCTACTTCGACGCCAACCCGTTCACCATCGGTGACCGCGGCGCCGCGCGGCTGCCCGACTGGCGGTTCCCGGGCGCGCAGGCGGTCGAGCGCCTGCTGGTCACCAGCGAGAAGGCGCACAAGGCCGCCGACTACGTCATCGGCCACGCGCCCCGCAGCGACCGCACCCGGGACCTGGCGCGCAAGCTCGACCAGCAGGGAAGGCGGCTGGAGTTCCTGCGCCGCTACCTCGACCTCTACCGCGAGTACACCCAGGCGGAGCTGCACTTCGACGACTCCCGCACGATGGCCCTCTTCGAGTCGCTCTCCGACGAGGACCGCGAGGCCTTCGCGTTCGACACCTCGGTGGTCGACTGGAAGGTCTACCTCCAGGAGATCCACTGCCCGGCGGTGACCGCGCCGATCCGGTCGCTGGACGACCGCCGGCGCGGGCGCAAGCGACCGCACGACGGAGCATTGAACCGGGTCACAGCGGGTTCGACCACGTCTACCGTGGCGGCGTTCTTCGACATGGACGGCACCCTGCTCTCCTCCAACGTGATCGAGGGCTACCTGTGGCTGCGGCTGCGGGAGATGTCGACGTCGGAGCGGATGACCCAGATCGGGCGGATCGCGGCGAAGGTGCCGAGCCTGGTGCAGGCCGAGCGGCGTCAGCGCAGCGACTTCCTCCGCACCGCCTACCGCGAGTACGCCGGCGCCGAGCTCGCCGTGCTCGACGAGATCGTCGACGAGCACCTCACCGGCCACGTGCTGTCGCGGCTCTCATCGGCCGCCGTACGGCGGGTCCGGGAGCACAAGGCCGCCGGGCACACGACCGTGCTGATCACCGGGGCGATCCGCCCGCTCACCCGGCCGCTGATGCCGCTCTTCGACCACATCGAGGCGGCCGAGCTCGCCACCGACCACCGCGGCGTGTGCACCGGGTTCCTCGCCTCCTCGCCGCTGGTGGGTGAGTCGCGAGCGGCCTGGATGCGCTCCTTCTCGACCGCCAACGGGATCGACCTGAGCGCGTCGTTCGGCTACGCAGACTCCCACTCCGACCTGCCGCTGCTCGCGGCGGTGGGCAACCCGGTCGCGGTGCGCCCCGACGTGCCTCTCTACCGGCACGCGCGGAAGTCGCGCTGGACCATCGTCGACTGGGCGAGTCCCGGACCGTCGGCACGCAGCCTCAACCCGGGCAGGGGGCCGGTCTGATGCTCGCTCTCGAGATGTTCCGCTCCCTGCCCCGGACCGTCGCCGGCAAGGCGATGGGCGGCCGGATCCCGATCGTCGGCAGCGTGAGCATGCCGCTGCGGCTGGTCACCATCGACCCGCCCAAGGTCGACCGGCCGGGCTGGGCGCCGCTGCGCACCCGGCTCTCGGGGATCTGCGGCTCCGACCTCGGCGCCCTGTCGGGCAGGACCAGCCTCTACTTCTCGGCAGTGGTGTCGCTCCCGTTCGTGCCCGGGCACGAGGTGGTGGCCGACCTGGCCGCCGACTGCGACGACCTGCCCAAGGGCACCCGCGTGGTCATCGACTCCGTGCTCACCTGCGCCGCCCGCGGCGTCGAGCCGTGTGCCGACTGCGCCACCGGCGCGACCAACCGGTGCTCGCGGATCACCGTCGGCCACCTCGCGCCCGGCCTGCAGACCGGCTTCTGCAAGGACACCGGCGGCGGCTGGGGACAGCAGCTCGTGGCCCACCGGTCGCAGATGCACGTCGTGCCCGAGGGCTACTCCGACGAGCAGGCGGTGCTGATCGAGCCGCTCGCGTGTGCCGTGCACGCCGCGCTCCGGGCGGGCGTGCGCGACAACGACCGGGTACTGGTGAGCGGCGCCGGGTCCGTCGGGCTGCTCACCGCGCTCGCGCTCCGCGAGATGACCCCGGCCGGCGAGATCATCGTGGTGGCCAAGCACGGCCACCAGCGCGACCTCGCCATCGAGCTCGGGGCGACCGAGGTCGTCGCGCCCGACGAGGTGCTGCGCCGCGTACGCCGGGTCACGGGCGCCTTCCAGCTCGAGCCGGACTACTCGCGGGCGTTCCTGCTCGGCGGAGTCGATGTCGCGGTGGACGCCGTCGGCAGCAAGGACTCGCTCGAGACCTGCCTCCACGCCACCCGCGCCGGTGGCCGCGTGGTGCTGTCCGGCATGCCGCCCGCCGCGGACCTCTCCGCCGCGTGGTTCCGCGAGCTCGAGGTGGTGGGCAGCTACGCCTCGGCCCAGCGCGAGACGCCCGACGGCCGGAGCGCCTTCGAGATCGCCACCGAGCTGGCCGGGCACGACGCCGTCGCCCGGCTCGCCAAGTCCGTCGCCCCCTACCCGCTGCACCGCTGGCGGGAGGCGCTCGACCACGCCCAGTCGGCGGGTCGGCTGGGCACCATCAAAGTCGCGTTCGACCCTAGGGAGTCTCGATGAGTAGGCCAGGTTTCGTCCTCGAAGTGGACGACCGCACGCCTCCGCTGCTGGTGCACGAAGGACTGGGGTTCCGGCTCGAGAACTTCCCGCTCGGCACCCGCGTCGTCTACCCGCCCGAGTCGATCGGCACCGTGCCGGATGTCGAGGGCGCGATCCGCGACGCGCTGCTCAACCCGACCGACTCCGAGCCGCTGCCGTCGCTGCTGACGCCGGGCATGCGGCTCACGATCGCGTTCGACGACGTCTCGACGGTGCTGCCGCTCATGAAGACGCCCGACGTCCGGCAGCGGATCATCGAGCAGGTGCTCACGATGGCCGCCGACGCCGGTGTCGACGACGTCGTGCTGATCTCCGCCAACGCCTTCCACCGGCGGCTGACGGCCAAGGAGCTCGAGCACATCGTGGGAGAACGGGTCTTCCGCAGCTTCTACGGCGAAGGCCGGCTGGTCAACCACGACGCCGAGGACCACGACAACCTCGCCTTCCTCGGGAAGACCGAGAAGGACGAGCACGTCGTGATCAACAAGCGGGCGGCCGAGTCCGACCTACTGGTCTACGTCAACACGACCATGGTGTCGATGGAGGGCGGGCACAAGTCGGTGGGCATCGGGCTGTCGGCGTACAACTCGCTGCGGCACCACCACAACCACGACACGATGGTGCACTCGACGTCGTTCATGGACAACACCCGCTCGGAGCTGCATCACTCGGCCTGGAGGATGGGCCGGTTGATCGCCGACCACGTCAAGGTGTTCCAGATCGAGGCGACGCTCGACAACAACGTCTTCCCGAAGCCCTACGACTTCCTGATGAAGCGGGAGTGGGAATGGTCGGTCAAGGACCAGGCCACCATGCTCGGCGTACGGCGAGGACTGGCCGCCGCGCCGCTCAAGCTGCGCCACAAGCTGTTCCACGACATGCGCTCGTCGTACGGCATCACCGGCATCAACGCCGGTGAGGTCGAGGCCGTGCACGACCGGACCCTCGCGAAGGTGCACGAGCAGCAGCTGGTCGAGGTCGAGGGCCAGACCGACGTGCTGGTGCTCGGGGTGCCGTTCCTCGGGCCCTACAACGTCAACTCGACGATGAACCCGATCCTCGCCACCTGCATGGGCCTGGGCTACTTCTTCAACTCCTACCGGGGCATGCCGCCGGTGCGCAGGGGCGGGGCGCTGATCCTCTATCACCCGCTCAACGAGGGCTTCAACCAGCTGCACCACCCGTCGTACGTCGACTTCTACGAGGAGGTGCTGGCGGACTCGACCGATCCTGCGGTGGTCGGCCAGAAGTACGAGCAGCAGTTCGCGCAGGACGAGTGGTACATCCACCTCTACCGGACCTCGAACGCCTACCACGGGGTGCACCCCTTCTACATGTGGTACTGGGCCTCGCACGCGATGGACCACGTGGGCGACGTCATCTGGGTCGGGGCCGACCGCAAGGTGGCCGCGCACATGGGGTTCCGGGCCGCGAGCACGCTTGCCGACGCGCTGGAGATGGCCTCGGGCACGGTCGGCACCACTCCGTCGATCACCTACCTCCACAACCCGCCGCACCTGATTGCAGATGTGCGATGAGCGCGTCCATCGGGGGAGTCCGGTGAGCTGGCTCAAGGAGGGCGTCGACGACGTCCGGCAGATGAAGCGCGGCTGGCGCTGGGGCCGTCGCGCCCAGGTGCCGCGCACGGCCGAGCCGTGGGTGCCCGAGTCGAAGTCGACCATCTTCCCGTCCGACTGGGCCCGCCGGAAGCCGGCGATGATGGCCCGCGAGATCGCGCAGAAAGCCGGCCTGGAGCCGGTGTTCCGCTCCTCGGTGCGCACCGACGTGCAGGGCCTCGACGTGCTGACCCGGCTCGACGGTCCGGTGATCTTCGCGGCCAACCACGCCTCCCACCTCGACACCCCGCTGGTCCTGCTGTCGCTACCCGACGAGTGGCGGCGGCGTACGGCGGTGGCGGCGGCGGCCGACTACTTCTTCGACACCTGGTGGCGCGCGGTCGGCTCCTCGCTCGTCTTCAACACCCTGCCGGTCGACCGCCGCGGCGGCACCCTCTCCACCACACCCGGCGAGGTGCTCGCCGACGGCTGGAGCCTGGTGATCTTCCCCGAGGGCACCCGCTCGAAGGACGGCTGGGTCGGCCGGTTCCGGATGGGGGCCGCCTTCCTCGCCTGCGAGCACGACGTGCCCGTCGTCCCCATCGCCCATCGCGGCACCTTTGCCGCGATGCCGCGCGGGCAGGGCTGGCCGAGCCCGGGGCGGCGGCAGCTGACCGTGCGGTTCGGCGAGCCGCTGCGTCCGGCGGAGGGGGAGTCGCCGCGGAGCTTCGCGCCCCGGGTCAAGGACGCCGTGGCCGCGCTCCTCGACGAGGAGCGCTCCACCTGGTGGGAGGCGCGCCGGCGCGCTGCTTCCGGCGCGACCCCCGACCCGTCCGGTCCCGCCATCGCGCAGTGGCGGCGGGTCTGGGC
>JALZCZ010000220.1 GCA_030862825.1 Actinomycetota bacterium
CCCACCGAACCCCACCACAGCCAAAGGACACCCTGAACCCAGCATCGACACGTGCCGAGGCCCGTCGGCCCTCGCGGTCTGTGCGCCGTTCGCGCTCGGACCTGCGGGGCAGGCGGCGCATCAGAGACGGCCCTACGGGCCGCTCCCGTGAGGAAGGGACAGGCGGATTCGCAACGAGGACGCCGAACGGGCGCAGAAGACCACCCACCGGGCCCGGCGCTTGAATAGGGAACGCTGGGCCTTCAACCGCAGGAACGAGCGCAGGAGGTGCGCATGAAGTACCTGCTCGTGCTGGCGATCGCCCTGTCGGTCGCCGGCTTCATCGTCCTGGCAACCGGGCGATGGGCTGGCGTGCTGCTCGTGCTCGCCAGCGTGCCGCTATGGACGATCAGCGGCTTCCACTTCATGGAGGAGGACGCCCAATGACCAACCTCAACCAGGTGGCACCGGGCTGCTGCGGCGCTCGCCCTTCTCGTTGACCGCCGTTGTCCAGTCATGGCCGGCACACCGGCGCACAAGAGGGTGATGACCCGAACATGGCCAGCCATACGCCGCTTCTCGGCAGCACGCCGCGTCGCCTTCCCGGACTCAGCCCAGTGGTTCACCCGAAGCGACTGCCTTTCGCCGCCGGCGCAGGTTGCGGCGGACGTTGCCGCCCTGTGATGACTCCGACCGGCTGTCCTCAACTGCCTGGTTCCGCAGGACTCCCCGCGCTGCCGGCCCCAGCGCCGTCGACGTCGACGTCGTCAGGCGTGATCTCGCATGCCGGCAGCTCAAGCCACGCATGGATGCTCAGGTGGCCGTCTCCTCGTCCGGATTGCGACGGCCGATGAGCACGGCGCCTTCTCGCCGCAGCAGGTGCGCCCCGGTCCAGAGCAGCATGACGGCAACGGCGCAGACACACGGGAAGAAGACGATGTAGTCCAGGGCGGTTCCGAGCGGTGGGGCACCGGGCATCACGCTGCGCAGGGTCGGGAATGCGAGCATGGTGGCCGAGAGCCAGATCACGTTCGAGAACTCGAGCACCCGGCGCACCAGCGCGCTGCCGATCGTGACGACGGCGATCAGGGTGGTGAGCAGGATGACCACGACGTCGAACATCACAAGGGTGACCGTCAGCCCGGCCCGGTGTCCGTCGAGCTGCACGGGAAACACCGCCGCGGCACCCTCGGTGCTGGCCTTCCCGAGCGTGGCGGCCATGACCCAGGGATGGGCGGAGTCCTCCAGGTCCAGCCCGAAGGGCACCGCCTCCCCGGTGCGCTCATCCTGAACGCTGATCGTGAAGTCGACGACGGGCCGGTCGAACGGATAAGCGGTGTCACCGCGGTCGATCGCCAGGTCCACCGAGGTGGGGTCGACGATGGACCTGCCCGGGAAGGTGACCACCGAGGTGGTGGCCCCGCCGCTCGCGACCTCGATCCGCAGGCTGCGGGTCATCTCACCGGGCTTCCGCCCGACCAGTGCGCCGTGCGGCGCGGGTAGCACGGTGGCCTGGAGGACCCGGTTGGTGATGTCGACCTCCTGGAGCTTCATCTGAAGGGTCACGTAGTCGGGCTCGGTGGGGGTGCTGTCGTTCTCGATGGGGACCGTGGTCGAGGCATTGAGGGAGCCGGTCGCCATCAAGACGACGTAGTAGACGGCCAGCAGCACGACACACGCAAGCAGGATCAGCGGCGCCGGGTTGCGCTTCCCGACGGCCTCCTCCGCCTCCGCGGTCCCGGAAGCTCGGTCGGTGGCCTCGGCGGTAGAGCTCTGTGGCACGGTCAATCTCCTGGTCGGTGAAGGCGGCGCTCGGTCGCGCCGGCTGCGAGGGCGAACATGAACAGGGCGAGCAGGATCACGAACTGAGGCGCAGGCGACAGGCTGCCGGTGTCGGCCCCTCCGACGGGCGTGTCGCGGTCGACGTCCAGGGTCGAGGTCGCCTCGTTGCCTTCTCCGGAGGAGGACGCCAGGGACAGTCGCTGTTCACCCGTCGCCGGCGCGGTGAGCCTGTCGGGGAACAGGATGATCCGCAGCTCGGCGCTCCGGCCTCTGCTCAGCACCAAGGAACACGAGAACGCCCGGGTCCGGACCACGCAGTCGCCGCCGGGCGCTACCTGGACGTCGCGGTACAGGAGCCCGCGGCTGAGCGATCCCTTCAGGGTCAGTCCGACCGGCCGGCGGAGGCTGTTCGGTCCGATCGATCCGGTCACGGACGCGGCTTCACCTCGAGACAGGGGCGCGGCAGGAAGTCGGACGTCGAGGGGCATCGGCCCGCGGCTCGGGGTCGTGTTTCCACGACCCGGCGCTGTCTGCGGAGATGATGGCGTCACCGGAGTCAGCGGGCCAGGTGCTGCGGCCGTCCCCTCTGGATCTGTGGGCGGGTCAGGCTCTGGGGCAGGGGGCGGTGGCGGCCTGGAAAGCTCACTCGGCGACGAGGAGTGCTCGGCCGGGGCCGGCGTTGTCGCCGCGTCTTCCGTCGGAGCGGCGTAGGGAGGTGACGTCGGCACGATCCGGAAGGCCACGGTGCGAGACGGCGCCGACTCCACTGACCGGTACGTCTGGGAGGCCCGCAGGACGTGGGTTCCTCGGGGCAGCGCAGACCTGGGTGTGCACCACCATCGTCCGCTCGGTTCCGCCACCGCGGCACAGATCTGGCGGTCCCGGTCGCGCACCCGGACCCGCGCTCCGCCGACCGCATCTCTGCCTCCGATCGACGGCGTCCGGTCGAGCGTGCGAGATCCCGGTCGCGGCGACGTGATCACCGGCGCGGCCGGCGCGACGTCGAAGGTCACGGTGGCCCCTTGCGACGCGGCGTTGCCGTTCGCGACCTGGACCGCCGTGAGCGTCACTCGGCCGATCGGCAGATCGATCGAAGGCCGACATGCCCAACTGCCGTCCGGCTTCACCGGCGCGTTGTGGCAGACCTCGACGTCAGCCATGGTCACCACCACCTTGTGGGCGGGCAGACCGGTGCCGCTGATACGGGGCCGGAGCTCGGTCGTCACCTCACCCGGCGCAGGGGCGTCGATGGTCGGCGGGGGCACCGCAGCCGTGACCCGCCCGGTCGCGCTGCCTGGACCTCCTATGACGACAAGGACGATGGCTAGCAGCGCGAACAGGCCCAGGGTAAGGCGCGCTCGGCTGATCGATGCAGGAGTCGCCTGGAGACGGTGCCTGGGGACACGGCCCCTCCCGAGAGATCTCATCCGACTATCCCGGACTGGGTGTGGTCGGGATGCTCAGAACCGCACGAACGACGTCGCGGATGCGGTAACTGGCCCCGCCCTCATGGTCGGCGGGGTCCGCGGATCGGGTGAGTTCTCCGCGGGAGACTCGGTCGAGCTGGCGCGGCGTGAGGTCGGTGAGCTGCTCGATCAGCTCCGCGGTGACCGTGCCGCCGGCGGCGCTGTTGGCGCGGGCGCGCACGGCTCGTTGGCTGGTGCCCAGGCACTCCGCTAGGAGACGTGGAGAGACGCCGAGCTGCACCGATGCCCGCAACAGCTCGCGCATGAGCCTGAAGGTGAAGCGACGGTTCTCGGCGCCGGCAGCCGACCGTTCCGCTGCGTGGACGCGGCGAAGGAGGTCTTCCAACTGGGGGTGCAGCTGCCGATTGTCGATCGACAGCACACCGGTCACGGGCGCATGAGCCGATCGCCGACCAGTGCCCGGCCGCCTGGTTGAGCCCTGCTGTGAGCCAGTCATGGCGCGTCCCTGCGGGTATCGGAGCGTCACGTGGGCGCTAGGTCGGTGGTCGTCGAGTGTGACGTAGAACGTCTTAGTTCTGTCCGGTGGTCGTGGGTGTGGGTTCGGCCCACCAGATGGTGCGGTGGCTCCAGTCGCCGGGTCCGCGTCGTGTGCCGGAGCAGACCAGGATGGCCAGGCGGGGTGGTCCGGTCGATGAGTAGTAGGGGGCGAAGTTGCCTCCGGCGCGGATGGCGACCCGTCGGACCACCCGGTAGCACAGCCGTTGGTCGTGGCGGCCGGTCACGATGAGCCGGGCGCCCTTGTGCAGGCGGGTGAGCAGCCGGTTGCCGAGCGCGGAGCCGTAGGAGCCGTCGCGTGGGTAGGTGTGCGCGTTGAGCCGGACGACCCCGTGCCGGCCGCCGGGGCGGATGCCGGAGGCCTTGTCCCATGCGAACTGCCACTTGCCCCGGTCGGTCAGCGGCGGGGTACGCGGCACCCCGCGCCGATCACGGCCCAGCCCCAGGACCCGGGTCCGCCCGATCACGTGCGGGATGCTCAGCCCGGTCGGGGTGAACCCGTGATCCACACCGCGGCAAGTCCCGGCCCGAGCCGCACCGTCCGCTTCCGCGTGCGCGGGTGCGAGCCCCGGGGTCGTGCCGGACGCCGCGAACGCGGCGCCCAGCACGACCCCAGCAGCGAGGACGACCCGGAACCTGTACCGGAACCTGTGCATCGGTCGCTCTCCTGGTCGGATCTCAGAACCAGTCGCGCAGCAACAACCGGAACCCGGTCGAGGGCGGCGGCACCCGGACCACGGAGACACGCGCGGTGTCGGGGTTGTTACGGCACGTCATCTCGCCCACGCAGTCGACCGCGGCGATGTTCACCAGTCGGCGACCCAGGGCCGCCTTGGTGGTCTTGGCGACCACGAACACCGGCGCCGCCTTTCCCTTCGCCCGGAGCTGCTGGTCCCGGACGCAGGCGACCTTGTCCTTCTTCTTGTCGACCGTGCAGTCCCACGCCTTCCCGCGGGCCGACTTCAGCTCCAGCCCCTTCGGGAGCCAGTCCCGGAGCTTGATCGGGGCCGGCGCGACGTCCGGGCCGTTGTTGGAGACCTGGAGCCGGTACTTGACGTTGCCGCCGACCATCACCCGGGTCTTGCCGACCACCTTCTTGTCCAGCACCAGGTCGAACTTCGGCGCCAGGTGGTCGGTTCGGCAGTTGATGGTCTCTCCCTTCTTGACCTCACACCCCGGTGAGGTCACCGGGTTGACCAGCTTGCGGTTGCCCAGCTTCTTCACCGCCTTGACGGTGACCGAGTAGGTGACCGTCGCGACCCCGCCGACCGGGATCGTGCCGTTCCAGACGATGTGCCCGGCCCGGTACTCCACCGCGCCCAGGCTGGCCTTGACGTCCTTGTTGTAGGCGGCGTCGTCGAGCACCCTGGCCAGGTCGTCGGAGAAGACCGCCTCGGCCGGCGCCGTGCCCTGCTGGGTCACGGTCACCGTGTACCGGATCCTCTGACCGGACTTGACCGGCGTCCCGGCCTTCGGGTCGGCCGACTTCACCGTCGTGTAGTTGGCCACCTCGAAGCCCGCCGGGTCACAGTTGATCGTCGGCGGCACCTGCGAGTCCTCCGGGATGTCGGCCTCACCACAGGCGGTGTTCACCACCGTGCCGTTGGTCGACTCATCCAGCACGAACGCGAACTCGTGCGACTCCTGCTCACCGGGCGCCAACGAGTCGATGTGGAAGTTGCCCAGATCCGGCCGCTGGTCATCGGTGATGTCCAGGTTGGTGATCGTGCCCTGCCCGACGTTGGTCACCACGATCCGGTACCGCACCGTGTCGCCGTAGCGGAACGTCGGGTAGTCGGTCACGTCCTGGGCGTCGTGCCAGTTGCCCTTGTTGTCCTGAACGTACTTCTTCAGGTTCGCCGCGTAGTAGTGCGCCACCGACATCGGCTCGGAGGTCCGCATCACCAGCCGGGTGTGGCCGGTCCGGGCCTGGGCCCGGTTCACGTACAGGTCCCGGGGGTCGGCACCGTCGGTGGCGATCCGCACCTTGAACTGCTGGGTACCGCCCGGGTCCAGCCGCGGCCCGATGACTCGCACCGCGGTCGCGTCCGGGGTGAAGACCGGGGTCCATCCCACCGTGTTGCCGACCGGGTTGTTCGGCGCCCCGTTCATCGGGTCGGCCGGGTCGTCGCTCAGCGTCGCCGGGTTCGCCGTGGTGTAGTACACCTGCGACCCCGCCACCGGCTCGACCGCCACCAGCGAGTACTCACCCTCGTAGTCCGTACCGCGGGCGTCGCCCTCGAACGGGAGGACGTCGATGGTGTCGGTGAAGGACTGCGGCAACGGGTCGAACGACCTCAGCGTCACCGACCACACGCCCTCACCGTCGCCCGAGCCGTCCAGGTTCGGGATGTAGGGCGTGTCCGCCGTCTTGGAGATCACCGTGTAGCCGTTGGTGGTGGTGGTCACCGTCTTCGACGCCGGAGCCGAGTCCTCGTTGGCCAGGCTGGAGACCGCCGTGTTGGTCAGCTGCGTGCCCGGGGCGATGCTGTCATCGGCCACCGCCTCATAGGTCAGCGGATGCTGGACGTTGGTCGCCACGTCGTTCAGCGTCCAGGTCAGCACTTGCTGCCCCTGGGCGTTGGTGGACAGCACCGGCGCCGGCGAAGCTGAACCAGCCACATAGGTCATACCCTGCGGCAGCACGTCCCGGATCGTGTAGCCGTCCACGGTCGGCGGGATGGTGCCCGAGCCGGTCGCTGCATAGGTCAGCGTGAACTCAGCCGGCACCCCCGGAGTCACCGTGTTCTGCGCCGAGGACTTCCGGATGAACGGCGTCGCAAGGACCACCACCACCACGTCCCGGCGCCCGTTGGTGTGCGGGTACTGGTAGCCGGGTGTCGCTGTGAGGGGCTGATACGCGGCGTCGGAGACCCAGTTCCCGTCGCGCTGGTAGGAGCCGAACGTCCAGATGTCCTGCCCGATCGGCACGTCGTCCTGGATCCTGGTCGGGAGCCTCATCTGGAAGCCCAGGGCATTGTTGGCCGCGTACAGCGAGTGGTCGTACCGCCAGCGCACCGCCGAGATCGCGGTAGCGGCCGGCTGGGTCGTGGTCCAGGTGCCGGTGCCGCACTCGAAGTCATCCGGGTCGCCGACCGGACCGGTGTAGTACTCAAGGACACCCCCGGGTGGGGTGTTGGCCATGGTGGCGCTGGATTGTTCCTCGACGGTCCAGAACTCCATGGGAACGGTGGGGTCGAAGTCGACGTACTGCGTCTGCAGAACCTGGCACACGCCGTAGTCCGCGGTGCCCGGCACATTGTCAGCACCCATGTGGTTGGCGACGTAGGTCCACACGGTCGTCCCCCGCGCGACGCGGTAGGTGTCGTCCCAGCGGGTCCCACCATTACCGGTGTAGTTGCGCAGGTAGGCGGCGCTGAAGCCGCCCGGAAGCACGTAGGTCTTGTTGGAGGTGTTGTTGCCGGGCAGGTCGGTGTACTGCTGACCGGTGGGCGCGGTGTAGGTCGGCGCGTTGGCCTGCACTCTGATCGACCCGGCCTGGCTCGTCAGCACGCGGAACCACACCATGCCGCTCGCGACGGTGTCCCAGTTCGGCGGGAGCGGGTTGCCGTACGAGTCCAGACGCGGCACGTTGAGCAGGTCGTAGTTGATCCCGGTCAGCGTGAGGTCGAAGACGCCCGGCTGACCCGCGACCGGAGTCAGCGTGCAGGAGTCCACGAAGTTGGTGCTGCGCGGGTGCCCGGGGGCGTGGGACCACGGGTGACCGTCGGCCGCCGCGAGATCGAACTCGGTGCAGCCCTGCACGCCCCAGTTCTCTGCCTGGCCGATGTCAGGGTGGGTTCCGCGCACCAGTGGACGGCCGTTCGAATCCACGACGGTCAGCCGCTGGGTGATCGTGTTCGGGCCGGGGTCCGAGCCGTTGCCGAGCCGTAGGGACCACTCCACATCGACATCGACATAGGTCGGGTTACTGACGTCGTCCCAGACCTGGTACTCCGTGACACCGGTCCAGTACATGTCCATGACGAACGGGTTCCGGATCGGGATCGGCGGCAGCTCCTTGGTCTCCCCGCTGGGACTGGTGCCGTCGACCACGATCTCCTCGCCGGTGTTGCCGTTGGCGACGACCGGGGTCTGCACCACGATCGCCGTGCCCTGCTCGACCGTTCCGAAGTTGCACGTCAGCGTCATCCCGTCCGCGGAGATGCTCGACAGGGGGGTGACACCCCTGGTCTTGCAGAGGTCCGGGATCTGGTCGAAGAACGCCTTCTCCACCGTGAACGTCGCGGTGACGTTCTCGACCGGGTCGTTCGACGGCGCCGGCGCGTCGTCGTTGACGTTGATCCGCCACTCGGCCACCACCGGGTTGCCCCGGGAGATCGTCGCGGGCGCATTGACCCACGCGCCGTCGATCTCATAGACCGTCCCGGCGGCCGCGGGCCCGGCCAGGGCAACCAGGCCGAACGAGGCCAGCAGCAGCGAGAGGAAGAGGGTGGCCCAGCGACGAAGCGGCGAGGCCGCCCGGGCTGTCGGCATGGTCGTGGGGGGTCGTGCTGGGCGGTGCGTCGTGGTCACGGTGGTTCTCCTCGGTGGGGGGACGAGGCGGAGCTCGGGAGCACCGAGCGACTGGCTGTGTGGCATACAGTGCGGTCAGCACAGCCGAGGAGCTGGGAAGAAGCCGAAACTTGGTCCGCGATTGGTCCGCCGTTGGCCCGTCCTCCGGCAAGCGCAGGAGCGCCTCGGTGCGGCTTCCAGCCGACGCTTCACTCGCGCTCCAAGACGTCGAACCCACGTTGCTCGGTCAAGGCAGGTCGGCGGCGCCTCGGAACCCGATGTTGCCGGCGGTGTCGTCGGGTGCGCTGTGGTCCCGCGCGGCGACACGGTAGCGGTTGCAGTAGGAGTCGTGGCACAGGTAGGAGCCACCGCGCCGGACCCGCCGGCCGGCGTCAACCACGGCGTCCATCGACCATGGATCGGCCGTCCACTCCCACACGTTGCCGACCGCCTGGTAGAGCCCGTACCCGTTGGGCCGGTAGGACTTGACCGGAACCGTGCCGACCCCGTCGCGACCGCGGTCGGGACGGGCGGGGAAGGTGCCCTCCCAGATGTTGCAGCGCGGCTTTCGGCCCGCGGCAGGATGCTCGTCGCCCCATGGATACAGGGCCTGGTCGAGACCGCCTCGGGCGGCGTACTCCCACTCGGCCTCGGTCGGCAGGCGCAGCCCTGCCCAGCCGCAGTACGCCGCGGCGTCGCGATGGGACACGTGGACGACCGGATGGCCGGCGAGGCGACCGACATCGCTGCCCGGCCCGTGGGGGTGACGCCAGTCGGCGCCGTCGACGGCGTACCACCACTCGGCCCCCTGGACCTTCCCGCGGACCGCCGTGACATCGACAACGAGCAGGTGGAAGACGAAGGACCAGCCGGTGAGCTCGGCGTCGGTGATGTGGCCGGTGGCCTTGACGAAGGCGGCGTACTGACGGTTGGTCACCGGGGTCTCGGCGATCCGGAAGGCCGGGACGTCGACGTCGCGGACCGGGCCCTCGCCCTCACCTGGGTTGGCCAGGGGTCCCTCGTATCCCATCCGGAACCGGGAGCCCGCGACGTCGACGAGCCGTGGCAGGCCCGATCGCCCGGGGCCCGCGGTAGACCTCCGGGACGCGGTGGATGGTGCCGACTGGGAGCCCGGCGTGGGTTCCCGCGATGGCGCACAGCAACCGGTCATGGTGCGGGGACGTAAGTCCCGGTCACCTGGCGCAGCGCGTAGCGAGCGGCGTTGCCGAGATTGCCGAGGTCGAGCGAGAGCAGCGTCAGGACCGGCACCGCCGCGAGCGCCTCCTGCTTCGCCCGAGCCAGGGACCACACGGCCTGCAGGCGCACCGGCACCGGGTTGCCTGGGTTGCCCACCAGCCCGTTGAGGACAGCGACCGCCCGCGTCGCTCGGCCGGTGGCCAGCAGCGCGTCGGCAGCCTGGGCCCGCACCCACGGCGAGACGTCCGCTGTGGCGGCGCTGAGGAGTACGTCGTTCGCAGGCGCGGCGCTGGGCCCGAGCATCGAGCAGCCCATGGCGGCCCAGTAGCGGACGATCTCGTTGGGATCCTGCAGCGCTGCACCAAGCATGGGGACATTGGCAGGGTCGCGCCGGATCGCCGCGCCCGCCAGCTCCATCACCCTGGCCAAGGGGTACGCGCCCGGGCGCCGACTCGCGTCCCACCCCTCGGCGGCCATGCCCTCGGGGATGAACCCGTTGTCGTTGATCCTCAGCATGTGCTCGTCGAGCGCCCGCCGCATGGCCTTGACCTTCGAGAAGTGCCTGGGCCGGTCGATCAGGTTGACGGTCTCGTCCGGATCCGACTCGAGGTCGTACAGCTCCTCCGCCGGCTTGGTGCGCCAGAACCTGGACTGCACCTCGTTCAGCTTGCCGGCGAGGTACAGCGCCTCCCATTCGCGCACGCCGGCCTGGAGCCACATGAACTGGTTGTGCTGCGCGTAGGTCAGGTGTGGCATGTAGTTGCGGATGTAGCGGAACCGCTGGTCGCGGACCGTCCGCACGAAGTCCAGCTGTTCGTCCATCCGGTTGCGACCGCCGAAGGCATAGGTCCGCGGCTGCGTCGAAGGCCCGGCGAAGGCCTGGCCGTGGAAGTGGCTCGGCGCATCGACGCCGGCCAGTCCCAGGATCGTCGGACCGGCATCCACGGAGCTCGCCGGCGCGTCGTAGGTCTCACCGGGCGCCGCCGGGGCCAGGTGTGCCCATCGCGGCGGAAACCTCATCACCAGTGGTGCTCGAAGCCCGCTGTCGTAGCAGTACCGCTTGCTCCGCGGCAGCACACCCCCGTGGTCGGAGCTGTAGACGACGATCGTGTCGTCGGCCAGACCGTCCGCCTCCAGCCGGGCGAGCACCCGGGCCAGCTCGGCGTCCATCTTGGCGACCTGGTCCATGTAGTGCGCGCGATCGCGCCGCATCACCGGGGTGTCCGGGTGGTACGCCGGCAACCGGACCTGCGCGGGATCGGTGGCTCCGCGGGTCGCGAGGATCGAGCTGGTCTCGTGCGTGGTCATCGACCCGAGGAGCGCGAAGAACGGTCGCCCCGGGGGCCTCTTGCTCCAATCGCCACTGGTGTCGTCGTAGCCGGTGTCCGCGAGATCCGTGTTGTGATCCGGGTTCGCGGACGGCAGCCCCTGCTCGGTGCACCAGTAGCCCGCATCCCGCAGGTAGGCCGCGAACCCTCGGACGAAGCCAGGGGTCACCGCGTTCGCGCGCATGTGCTGGCCGGGACCGAGGCTCGCTTCGTAGAGCCCGGTCAGGGTGGCGAGCTTCGACGGCGCACAGACCGGCGACGTCGAGAAGAAGCTGGTGAACCTGACACCCTCCCGCGCCAGACGGTCGATCGTCGGCGTGTTCGCCAAGGGACTGCCATAGGCGCCGATGAACTCGGCCCCGTTGTCCTCGCTGCGGAACCACAAGACGTTCGGCCGCGCGGCAACATCGCCCACAGCCGGGGCCGGAAGGCCGGCAGCGACCGTCGAGAGACCGAGGGCCTTGAGCAGCGTGCGCCGGTCCATGGGACTCCTCGACAGAGGACAAACTAGATCACGTTCTACAACGCCACGACCTGCCCCGGGTTACGCCTGACACGCCTCGAACCGAGGCCGACCGGCCCATCCTCCGGAGGCTGCGCGGACGTCGGACCGGCTATCGGACCGGTAGGGTGCGACCACCTGTGCTCCCGACACCCGTGGGGCTGTGCTCGGACGGCCTCGGCGAGGATCCGCCGTGACCATGCCTCATCGCACACTCGGCCCATCCAGGCGCGCGCTCGCGGCCTCCCTCCTTCTGATCTCCAGCGCCCTGACCGGCGCCGGGCTCGTGAATCCCCCTGCGGAGGCGGCGCCGGCGTGTCCGTGGCTGGATCCGAACGGGTCGGCGGAGAGCCGCGCTGGGCAGCTGGTCGCCGCGATGACGCTCGACGACAAGATCCAGATGGTCACCGGCATCGGCTACTTCGACCCCGGCAGCCCGAACCGCGCCGCCTCCGGGGTCATTCGCGGCAACCCGAGGCTGTGCATCCCGGATCTGGTGTTGAACGACAGCACCGCGGGGATCGGGTTCCAGCAGCAGCACACCACCGCGTTCCCGCAGGGCATCACCCAGGCCTCGACCTGGGACCGCGACCTGATCGCGCGGCTCGGCGAGGTGCTGGCGGACGAGGCGCAGCGCAAGGGCGTCAACGTGATCCTCGGTCCGGGGATGAACATGGCCCGGAACCCGCTCTACGGAAGGGGCTTCGAGTATGCCGGCGAGGACCCTTACCTCGCCGGACAGCTCTCGGCCCGGGTGATCGAGGGCATCCAGAGCCGCCCCGTGCTGGCGACCGCCAAGCACTTCCTGCTCAACGAGCAGGAGATCGACCGCACCACCAACTCCTCCGAGGCCGACGAGCGCACGATCCGCGAGATCTACCTGCCACCGTTCGAAGATGCCGTGGACGCGGGTGTGGGCGCGGTCATGTGCGGCTACAACCGGGTCGACTCCCTTCATTCGTGCAAGAACCCGGAACTCCTCCAGGGCTACCTCAAGGGAGACCTCGGGTTCGACGGTTTCGTGATGAGCGACTGGGGCGCCGCCCACACGACCGTGCCCGAGGCGTTGGCCGGCATGGACATGGAGATGCCGGGTGAGGGGATCCTCGGCATGTCCGAGGCCTCCCCCGCGAAGTGGGGACCGCAACTCAAGGCAGCTGTCGAGAGCGGCGCAGTGCCCGTCTCCCGGCTGGACGACATGGTCAGCCGGATCCTGCGGCCCATGTTCCGAGAAGGCCTGTTCGAGCACCCGCCGCTGCCCGGATCCGAGACAGACGCCGCTCGTGCGACCACGACTGAGAGCATCGCTGCCGCAACGCAGATCGCCCAGGACGGCTCGGTCCTGCTCAAGAACGACGGTGGCCTGCTCCCGCTCACCGGCACCGGCAAACGGATTGCGGTGATCGGGACGCCGGCGGCACCGCTCGGCGCACAGCTCGCCTCCCAGGGATACGGCAGCCACCACGTGCCCGTCTTCGGCCTCGACCCCGACGTCGTACCGCCGCTGTCCGCCATCCGGTCCCGGGCCGCTCGCAACGGCAGCACCGTCACCTACAACGACGGAACTCTGCCGCTGCTCGCTGCCGCGACCGCCAAGACAGCTGACGTCGCCGTCGTCTTCGTCAGCGACGCCAACACCGAGATGAACGACCGCCCCGACCTGCGCCCCCGGCAGGCGGTGTGCAACCCGCTCCTCGCCTTCAGCCAGATGCCCAACTTCCCGGTCTGCCTTCCGCTCCCGACCGACCAGGACGCCCTGGTGACCGCCGTCGCGAAAGCCAACCCCCACACGGTCGTGGTGCTCCAGAACGGCGGTCCGCTGGAGATGCCCTGGCTGGACGCAGTGCGATCGGTGGTCGAGAACTGGTACCCGGGCGAGGTCGACGGAGACGCGCTTGCCGGCCTCTTGTTCGGCGACGTCAACTTCTCCGGCAGGCTGCCGGTGACCTTCCCGCGGCGGCTCGCCGACGGCCCGATCCGCAGCGTGGAGCAGTACCCCGGCGTGAAGGACGCCGACGGTGTCCCGCACTCGACGTACTCCGAGGGACTTCTGATCGGCTACCGCTGGTACGACGACCAAGGCATCGAGCCCTTGTTCCCGTTCGGGCACGGGCTGTCGTACACGACGTTCGAGTACTCCGGGCTGGAGGTCGAACGGCGGGCCGCCCGCGTGACGGTCCGAGCGCGCATCACCAACACCGGCGGCCGCCCTGGCGCCGAGGTGGTCCAGCTCTACCTGGCCTTCCCTGAAGTGGCCGGAGAACCACCGCTCCAGCTCAAGGGCTTCGAGAAGGTGGACATCGAGCTCGGGGAGACCCGGACCGTCAAATTCGAGCTGGACGACCGGGCGTTCTCGGTGTGGGACGCCGCGACGGATACCTGGCGGGTCGTGCCGGGCTGCTACGGCGTGCGGGTCGGCGGATCCTCACGCGATCTCCCGCTGGTCGGGTCAGTCCCCCGCGCCCGCGGAAGGTGCTGACCCGCGGCAAGCGTCGGCCTGGGGCGAGGTCGACACCAGCGCAGCACGCGCCGGTCGTGAAGGACCGGGCGGGCGGGGACGGGTCCCGGCCATCCAGGAGACGTCATCCGTTCTGGACGCTGCGCTCCAAGCGCACCATCACGGACTTCGAGGTCGGGGTGTTGCTGTGCTCGGCGACGGAGCCGAGCGGGACGAGGGGGTTGGTCTCCGGGTAGTAGGCGGCCGCCGTACCGCGTGGTGTGGCGTACTCGACCACCCGGAAGCCGCGCACCCGACGGTCGACGTCGTCGCCGGGCCAGTGCGCCACGATGTCGACGTGGTCGCCGTCGCGCAGACCTTGGGCCTCGAGGTCCTGTCCGTTGACCAGCACCACCTGTCGCCCTCCCTCGATCCCGCGGTAGCGGTCGCTGAGGCCGTAGACGGTGGTGTTGAACTGGTCGTGGCTGCGCATCGTCTGCAGCACCAGGTGGCCTGGCGGCACCTCGAGCAGCTCGAGCTCCGACACCGAGAACTGCGCGCGTCCGGTGGGCGTGTCGAAGGCCCGGCGATCGCGCGGCGGGTGCGGGAGCACGAAGCCGGTCTTGGTGAGGACCCGGGCCTCGTAGTCCTCGAATCCCGGAACCACCCGCTCGATGTGGGCGCGGATCCGCGAGTAGTCGTCGCGCAGGCCGGCCCAGTCGACCGGGGTGCGCGGCCCGAGCGTGGCCTCGGCGATGCCGGCCACGATGGCGACCTCCGAGCGTAGGTGCTCGCTCGCGGGAGCAAGCCGTCCACGCGACGCGTGGACAACCGACATGGAGTCCTCGATCGTGACGAACTGTGGGCCGGACTCCTGCAGATCGGTCTCGGTGCGTCCGAGGGTCGGCAGGATCAGTGCGGTCTCGCCCGTCACCAGGTGCGACCGGTTGAGCTTGGTGGAGACCTGCACCGTGAGCGCCGTTCGCCGCAGCGCGTCGGCCGTCACGGTCGTGTCGGGCGCGGCGTGCAGGAAGTTGCCGCCCAGGCCGAGGAAGACCCCCACCTTCCCTTCGAGCATCGCGTGGATCGTCTCCACGGTGTCGAAGCCGTGGTGGCGGGGTGACGTGAACCCGAACTCGGCGTCCACCGCCTCGAGGAACGGCGCCGGGGGCTTCTCCCAGATCCCCATCGTGCGGTCGCCCTGCACGTTGGAGTGACCGCGCACCGGGCACAGCCCCGCCCCGGGCTTGCCGACGTCACCTCGCGCCAGGGCGAGGTTCACGACCTCCTTGATCGTGGCCACGGCGTTGCGGTGCTGGGTCAGCCCCATCGCCCAGCACCAGATGGTGGCGTCGGAGTCGGCGACCATCCTGGCCGCCTGCACGATCTGGTCGCGGTCCAGGCCGGTCGCCCGGTCCACGAGCTCCCAGTCGAGGTGCGCCACATGCGCGCACCACGTGTCGTAGCCCTCGGTGTGGGCAGCCACGAAGCCGGGGTCGACGGCGTCCCACTCGACCAGCAGGGCGCCGATCGCCTGGAAGAGTGCCTGGTCGCCACCGAGACGGATCGGCAGGTGCAGGTCGGTCAGGTCGGTGCCGCGACCGACCACCCCGCGGGGGACCTGCGGGTTGCGGAAGTTGACCAGACCCGCCTCGCGGAGCGGGTTGATGCTGATGATCCTGGCGCCGCGCCGCTTGGCGATCTCCAGGGCGGACAGCATCCGCGGGTGGTTGGTGCCGGGGTTCTGCCCGGCCAGCACGATCAGCTCGGCGCGGTAGATGTCCTCGAGGCTGACACTGCCCTTGCCGATGCCGATCGTGTCGATCAGCGCGACGCCGCTCGACTCGTGACACATGTTGGAGCAGTCCGGGAGGTTGTTGGTGCCGTAGGCGCGGACGAAGAGCTGGTAGACGAACGCCGACTCGTTGGACGCCCGCCCGGAGGTGTAGAAGACCGCCTCGTCGGGCGAGCCGAGCGAACGCAGCCGCTCCCCCACCAGGGCGAGCGCGTCCTCCCAGAACAGGGGTTCGTAGTGGGTGGCTCCGGGCCACTTGACCACGGGGTGGGTCAGCCGGCCCTGCTTGCCGAGCCAGTGGTCGGTGTGGGTGGTCAGGTCGGCGATGCTGTGGCGGGCGAAGAACTCCGGCGTGACCCGCGCCCTGGTCGCCTCCTCGGCCACCGCCTTCGCGCCGTTCTCGCAGAACTCCGCCTGATGGCGGTGCTCGGGATCCGGGTCCGGCCAGGCGCAGCTCATGCAGTCGAAGCCGTCGACCTGGTTGAGCCGGGAGAGGGTCCGCGCCATGCGGGACGGGCCCATCTCGCGCAGTCCACGGCCCATGGCCACCGTCACGGCCTTCATGCCCGCCGCGTGATCCTTGGGCTTACCCACCTGGAGGCGGGACTCGTCGGGCGTGCCCAGGAGCTCGTCGGGAAGCAGGTCGTCGTCCATCAGCACTCGATGACGTTGACCGCGAGTCCGCCGCGGGCAGTCTCCTTGTACTTGGTCTTCATGTCCGCCCCGGTGTCTCGCATCGTCTTGATGGCCTTGTCGAGGCTGACCTTGTGGATGCCGTCACCTCTGATGGCGAGCCTGGCGGCGTTGATGGCCTTCACCGACGCGATCGCGTTGCGCTCGATGCAGGGGATCTGCACCAGGCCGCCGACCGGGTCGCAGGTCAGTCCGAGATTGTGCTCGATCCCGATCTCGGCTGCGTTCTCCACCTGCTCGGGGGATCCTCCCAGCACCTCGCACAGGCCGGCCGCGGCCATCGAGCACGCCGAACCGACCTCGCCCTGGCAGCCCACCTCCGCCCCGGAGATCGACGCGTTGGTCTTGAACAGGATCCCCACCGCGGCCGCGGTCAGCATGAAACGCACGATCCCGTCGTCATCGGCGTCAGGCACGAAACGCGCGTAGTAGTGCAGCACCGCCGGGATGATGCCGGCCGCGCCGTTCGTCGGAGCGGTGACGATCCGTCCGCCGGAGGCGTTCTCCTCGTTGACGGCGAGGGCGTAGAGGTTCACCCAGTCCATCACCTGCAGCGGGTCCTGCGAGGCGGAGCCGGACAGCTCCTGGAAGAGCTCGGGCGCCCTCCGCGGGACCTTCAGCCCGCCGGGCAGCACACCCACCCGCCGGAAACCGCGCTCCACGCACGCGGTCATCACCGACCACAGGTGGAGCATCCCGTCCCTGATCTCCTGCTCGCTGCGCCAGGCCTGCTCGTTGGCCAGCATCACGTCGCTGATCGACAGACCCTCGCGGGCACACACGTCCAACAGCTCCCCGCCCGTGCTGAACGGGAACTTCACCTGGGTGTCGTCGAGGACCACCCGGTCGGCCCCGGTGGCGGCCTCGTCGACCACGAATCCGCCGCCGACGGAGTAGTACGTCTTCTCGAGCACCGCCGCCCCGGAGTCGTCGTACGCCGCGAAGGTCATGCCGTTGGGGTGGGCCGGGAGACTGCGCCGCCGGTGCATGACCAGGTCATCGTCGAGATCGAACGGCACTGGGTGGGTGCCGGCCACGGTGAGGACCCGCTCCTCGCGGAGCCGGTCGAGCCGGAGGTCGGCGAGCTCGGTGTCCGTGGTCGCCGGGTCCTCGCCCTCCAGGCCGAGCACGACCGCCTTGGGCGAGCCGTGGCCGTGACCGGTGGCGCCGAGCGAGCCGAAGAGCTCGGCGTGCACCCGCGCGACGCGGTCGAGCAGCCCCGCCTCGGTGAGCCGGTCCGCGAAGGTCTTGGCCGCCCGCATCGGTCCCACCGTGTGGGAGGAAGAGGGGCCGATGCCGACGGAGTAGAGGTCGAACGCGGAGAGCGTCATCAGCCCGTGAACTCCACCATCGCGTCGAGCAGCCAACGGGCGACGTAGTCGGCGAAGGAGGAGCGCGGCAACAGCCGGTACGACGTGTCACCGGTTTGCCACAGCAGCACCGGCACCCGGGCCAGCGTGGTGGAGACCGCATGGCCGGGCCCGAAAGCCCGCGGGTGCAGGTCGACCGGACAGCCCTTCTCGAGGATCTCGCGGACCCGCGGACCGGTGAGCTCGAGGACGGTGCGGTTTGCTGAGACGTCGAGGGCCAGACCCGGCTCCTCGCCGACCGCCGCCATCAACTGGTCGGCCATGGCGGCCGCATCGGTGGTCGCGACCACCAGCCATTCATCGGGGCCCAGCCAGATCGCGTCGTGGGAGATGGTGCTGGTCACCTCACCGCACGCGAGGGGCAGCGGACCACCCAGGACCGCGGCGACCCGGGCCGCGGCCGGACTCGCGGGGTCGACCCGGAGACTCACCATCGCGAGGAACGGCATCTCCGCGAGGCACGCGACCGACGGATCGGAGGCCGCCGCCAGCCTTTCCGCCAGGTGAGCCAGCGGGCTGCGCCGCAGCGTCGTCAAACCGAGTGTCAGGTCAGCCATCGCGCCTGTTCCCTTCGGGGTCGTAGAGCACCGGTGAGGTCACCTCGACCTCGACCATCCGTTCGCCGACCGGGGCGAGGAGCACCTCGCCGAACCGCTCGCGACCGGCCTTGATCAGCGCCAGGCCGAACGGTCGGCCGAGCGCCTCGCTGTGATAGCTCGACGTCACGTGGCCCAGCATCGGCACCGGCCCGTCGACCGGCGTGACCGGCGAGCCTTGCGCCACCAGCTGGGTGCCTTCGGGCAACCGGGTGGCGTGGTCCACCGGCAGCACCCCGACGAGGTGCTTGCGGTCAGGCCGGGCCGTGTCCGACCTGCTGTAGGAACGGCGCCCGACGAAGTCCTTCGCCTTCGAGACGACCCACTCCATGCCCGCGTCCTGCGGGGTGACTGTGCCGTCGGTGTCCTGGCCGACGATCGGGTAGCCCTTCTCGGCGCGGAGCACGTGCATCGTCTCGGTGCCGTACGGCGTGATGCCGAGGTCCTCTCCGGCGGCGTACACCTGCTCCCACACGGCCCGGCCGTACCAACCGGACACGTTGATCTCGAAGGCCAGCTCGCCGGAGAAGGAGATCCGGCAGATCCGGGCGGGCACGCCCGAGGCAAGCGTGGTCTCGCGGAACGTCATGAAGCCGAACGCGTCGTTGGAGACGTCCAGGTCCGGGGCCACGCGGGAGACGACGTCACGGGACCGTGGGCCGACCACCGCGATCGTGGTCCACTGCTCGGTGACCGAGGTGCACACCACGTCGAGCTCGGGCCACTCGGTCTGCAGCCACTCCTCGAGCCAGTCGAGCACGGCAGCCGCGCCGCCGGTCGTCGTGGTGAGGAAATAGCGGTCGTCGGCCAGCCGCAGCGTGACGCCGTCGTCGAAGATCATCCCGTCCGGTGTGCACATCACGCCGTAGCGGGCGGAGCCGACGGGCAGCTTCTTGAACGCGTTGGTGTAGATCCGGTTGAGGAACTCGCCGGCGTCGGCGCCGCGGACCTCGACCTTGCCCAGCGTCGAGGCGTCCATCATCGCCACGCCCTGGCGGGCCGCCCGGCACTCGCGGCGTACGGCGGCGTCCATGTCCTCCCCGGTCTGCGGGTAGTACCACGGGCGCAGCCACTGGCCGACCACCTCGAACTCGGCGCCGTGCTCGACGTGCCATGAGTGCACCGGGGTGGTGCGCTCGGGATCGAACAGGTCGCCGCGCTCCCGCCCGGCGAGCGCCGCGAACGGGATCGGAACGTACGGCGCGCGGTAGGTCGTGGTGCCGATCTCACCCACGCCGGGTCCGCCCGACCCATTGGCCAGGGCGGCCGCGATCACGCCGATCGAGGTGACCCCGGAGGTCTTGCCCTGATCCTGTCCGGTGCCGATCGAGGTGTACCGCTTGACGTGCTCGACGTTGCGCATGCCGGCGCCGGTGGCCCGCCACACGTCCGCGACGGTCTGGTCGCGCTGCAGGTCGACGAAGTGCTCGGTCCACTCCGCCGGCTCGCCGGTGATCCCAGGCACCAACCAGACCGGGCGAATCGGACCCTGCCAACCACCCACGCCCCGGGGTGCTGCAGCCTGCACCGGGAATCCGGCACGGGTCGCGGCTGCGGCCCCGGCATTGGTGCCGGCGCTGAGGCAGCCGTCGAGCGTGAACTCCCCGGCCGCTGAGCCGACCATGAACTGGTCGCGGACCGAACCGAACGGAACGAATGCGGTGATCTCGTCGCTCCAGGTCAGGCGTCCCTGGCGCTGGCTGTGCAAGTGGACGACCGGGCTCCAGCCACCCGAGACCGCGACCGTGTCGCAGGAGAAGGTCTCGGGCTCACCCGTGGGCGCACCGGCGGTGTCGAGGCGGACGACGTCGACCGACTCGACGCGGTTGTCGCCGTGGGCGGCGAGGACGACCGACCCGGTCCGCACCGTCACGCGGCAGGCAGCCGCGCGGGCGGCGGCGCGGTCGCTGAGCACCGGCCGGGCGTCGACCACCGCCTCGACCTGGATCCCCGCCGCGACCAGGTCGCTCAGCAGCTCGTAGGCGCTGTCGTTGGTGGTGGCCAGGACGACGCGGTCTCCGGCGGCCACGGCGTAGCGGTTGAGAAAGGTCCGCACAGCACCAGCAAGCATCACGCCGGGCAGGTCGTTGCCGGCAAAGACGAGCGGCCGCTCGTGGGCGCCGGTGGCGAGCACGACCTGCTGGGCACGGACGTGCCAGACCCGCTGGCGGGAGACTCCGGTCGGGGCTGGGGCGTCGAGGTGGTCGGTGCGGTTCTCGAGCGCAAGGACATAGTTGTCGTCGTAGGACCCGAACGCGGACGTGCGCGTCAGCACCGTGACCTCGGCGGCGTCGGCGAGCTCTCGAGCGACATCGGCGACCCACTCCATCGCCGGCCTGCCCTCGATCACCTCCAGCCGCCCGGAGAGCAGCGCGCCGCCCAGCTCGGGCTGGTCGTCGAGCAGCACCACGCGGGCGCCGGAGCGGGCGGCGCTCAGCGCCGAACTCATCCCGGCCGGACCGCCGCCGACGACGAGCACGTCGGTGTGCACGAACTTCTTGTCGTAGACCGCATCGTCGGGGATCGGGTCCAGCCGGCCCAACCCCGACAGGGTCCTTGCGGAGAGCCCGTCGACGAGCGGCCGGACGGTCGCGGGGACCATCGGCTCGGAGGATTCGCCGCCGACCTGGAGCAGCGCGTTCGGTTCCTCCGCTGCGGCGCCCACGATGCCGCGCGGGCGACCGCGGTAGATCGATGGCCCGACCTGGATCCGGCCGTTGGCCAGCAGCGCTGAGGCGATCGTGTCACCCGGGTGGCCGACATAGTCGATGTCGTCGACGCTCAACCGCAACACCCGGCTTCGATCGATCCGGCCGCCAGTGGGAAGGCGGTGTGACTGCGACCCGGTCATCGGGCAACTCCTTGCTTCGCGGCCGGAGCCGTTCCGTTGTAGACCGCCAACACTTCGTACGTCGCCGTGTCGCGCACGACGTTGAACCAGCGACGGCACCCGCCGGCGTGCGACCAGCGCTCGGCGAAGGGCCCCCTGGGGTTGTCGCGGTAGAAGAGGTACTCCGCCCACTCCTCGTCGGAGAGAGCGTCTGGGTCAGCGGGGTAGGCCACGTGGGCTTCTCCCCCGTGGTGGTACTCGGTCTCGTCCCGTGGTCCGCACCAGGGGCAGCTGATCTGCAACATGAAGTTCTCCTAGTGGGCTACGCCGGCGGCGCCGTGCTCGTCGATCAGGGCTCCGCTGGCGAACCGCTCCAGCACGAACGGCCGGTTGAGCTCGTGGGGAGTGCCGGTGGCCATGGTGTGCGCCATCGCCCAACCGGCCGCCGGGGTCGCCTTGAACCCGCCGGTCCCCCAGCCGCAGTTGACGTACAGGTTCTCCACGGGCGTGTCGCCGATGATCGGCGAGGCATCCGGGGAGACGTCGACGATCCCGGCCCAGGTGCGCAACATCTTGGCCCGCGCGAAGATCGGGAACAGCTCCAACGCGGCGGCCATCTGGTGCTCGATCACGTGGAAGGAGCCCCGCTGTCCGTAGCCGTTGTAGGCGTCCACACCAGCGCCCATCACCAGCTCGCCCTTGTGCGCCTGTGACACATACACGTGCACGTGGTTCGACATCACCACGGTCGGGTGCACCGGCTCGTAGAGCTCCGAGACCAGTGCCTGGAGCGGGTAGGACTGCACCGGGAGCCGGACGCCTGCCTGCTGCGCAAGCACGCTGCTGTGACCGGAGGCGGCGAGTCCGACCATGCCGGCGTTGATCCGGCCACGGGTGGTCTCCACCCCGGTCACCCGGTCGCCGTCCTTGACGAAGCCGGTGACCTCGCAGTTCTGGATCAGGTCGACGCCCAGCTGGTCGCACGCGCGGGCAAACGCCCAGGCCACGTGGTCGTGCTTGGCGATGCCTGCCCGTGGCTGGAAGGTCGCGCCGAGCACCGGGTAACGGACGTCGGGCGACACGTTGAGGATCGGGCAGATCTTCGCCACGTCGTCCGGCTCGAGCCACTCCGCGTCGACGCCGTTGAGCTTGTTGGCGTTGACCCGCCGGGTGCTCTCACGGACGTCCTGCAGGGTGTGGGCGAGGTTGAGCACGCCGCGCTGGCTGAACAGGAAGTCGTAGTCCAGCTCGGCGGGGAGACCTTCCCAGAGCTTGAGCGCGAACTCGTAGATCGCCGCGCTCTC
>JALZCZ010000260.1 GCA_030862825.1 Actinomycetota bacterium
GTCGAGAACATCCAGCTCAAGATCGGCGACCCGGAGGCCGCACTCGCGACCGCCCGTGAGGAAGCCGTGGCCAAGGCCACCGCCAAGGCCGAGGAGTACGCCGACGCGACCGGCCAGAAGCTCGGCGACGTGCTCACCCTGCGCGAGGTCGACGACCAGGCGCAGAGCTCCATCGACGGGCGGAATCTGCTGAGTGAGTCGGCGTACGCCGCCGACTCGGCGCTGGCCAGGATGCCGGTCAGCGCGGGTCGCGCCGACCTGGGGGTGGCCGTCCAGGTCGTATGGGAGTTCGCCTAGCGAAGCGAGCGGGCGATAGACTCGGCGGCTGTTGTCTTCCCGGCCTCCGGGAGGGCTGCGATCCCGATCTCATCACTGACGACCGAAGGCTGAACTGCGCGCATGGCAACGACCAACGACCTGAAGAACGGCATGGTGCTCAACCTCGACGGCCAGCTCTGGCAGGTCATCTGGTTCCAGCACCACAAGCCCGGCAAGGGCGGCGCGGTCGTGCGCTCCAAGCTGAAGAGCATCGAGTCCGGCAAGACCGTCGACAAGACCTTCAACGCCGACGTGAAGGTCGAGGTCGCGAACGTCGACAAGCGAACGATGCAGTACCTCTACAACGACGGCACGTCGTACGTCTTCATGGACACCAGCACCTACGACCAGCTCGAGGTGGCCCCGGAGATCGTCGGCGACGCCAAGAACTTCCTGCTCGAGAACGGCGAGGCGATCGTCGCCACCAACGACGGCCGGGTCCTCTACATCGAGCTGCCGGCCTCGGTGGAGCTCGAGATCACGTTCACCGAGCCCGGCCTCGCCGGCGACAGCGCCACCGGCCGCACGAAGCCGGCGACGCTCGAGACGGGACACGAGATCCAGGTCCCGCTCTTCATCACCCAGGGGGAGAAGGTCAAGGTCGACACCCGCGACTCCTCCTACCTCGGCCGCGTGAAGTCCTGACGGCCCGCTGATGGGAGCCAGATCCAAGGCCCGCAAGCGCGCACTCGACCTGCTGTACGCAGCGGACCTGCGCGGGGAGGCCGCGACCGCGACTTTGGACCGGTCCGTCGAGGAGGGCTCGGCGCCGACCAACGACTACACGGTCACCCTCGTGCGCGGCGTCGTGGAGCACCAAGCCCGGATCGACGAGCTGCTCTCGACCTACTCCGAGGGCTGGACGCTGGAGCGGATGCCCGCGGTCGACCGCAACGTGCTGCGCATCGGCCTCTTCGAGATGCTGTACGTCGACGACGTGCCCGACGCGGTCGCCGTCAGCGAGGCCATGGCGCTGGTGCGCGAGCTGTCGACCGACGAGTCGGCGCCGTTCGTCAACGGCATCCTCGGCACCATCCAGCGCAACAAGGCGACCCTCGCCTGAGCCAGATCACACCAGGTCTGCGACCGCGGCCACCGCGTCGTCGACCTGCTGCGGAGTAGTCGCGATGCTCGGCCCGAGCCGCAGGTAGGACACCGCGTACGGCGTCGCGCTGGCCACGATGCCGGCGTCACGCAGCTCGAGCACCGCGTTGGCGGGCATCAGCCCGGGCACCTCCACACACACGATCCCGGCGGAGACCTCGGGCGCGGCGGGAGTGACCACCCGGATCCCGGTGACCTCGGCCAGCCCCTCCTTGAGCTGCGTCGCCTGTTCGGTCGTCCGTGCAGCCACCCGGTCGCGGCCGATCCGGCCCATCAGGTCGAAAGCGTCGGCGGTCGCCCACTGGTGCTCGAAGGCGTGGTAGCCGCCAGGCGTCAGCCTGGTCGCACCGCCACCCGGTCCCGAGAACGACGGGATCAGCTCGGTCAGGGGCGCCCAGTCACGGGCCCACAGGATGCCGGTGCCGCGCGGCCCGAACAGCCACTTGTGGGTGCCGGTGGCGAGGAAGTCGCATCCGAGGTCGGGCAGGTCCGCGTCGACCGCGCCGAACCCGTGCACGCCGTCGACGCAGAGAAGGATCCGCCGGCCGCGCCGGTCGCCCGCGTCGGCGAGCGCCGTGCCGATCTCCTGGAGGGGCAGCCGCACGCCGGTGCTCGAGTGCACCCAGGTGACTGCCACGACGCTGGTCCGCGGCCCCAGGCCGTCGACGAGGCGGCTGACCATCTGGTCCACGGTCGCGGTTGCCGGGTCGTCGTACAGCGTCACCCGTCGCAGTCCGGCCCCGGTGCGCCCGACCACCAGGTCGAGGCTGGCCTCGGTCGAGTAGAAGTCATGGGTCGTCGTGAGGACCTCGTCGCCGGGGGCGAGGGACAGCCCGCCGTACATGGTCGCGATCCCCATCGTGGTGCTGTCGGTGAGTGCGTACTGGCTCGGCGTGCCACCGGCTAAGGCGGCCGCGGCCGCGCGCACGGCCCCCTCGCGATCGAGGCCCGTCTGCAACGCCGACTCGGTGTCGGTGGCCAGCTCGTCGCGGTAGCCGTCGATCGCCGCCTGGAGGGGCGCCGTGTGGGGGGAGAGCACGAAGGCCGCGAACTGCGCGCGCTCGGGGTCCAGCAGGAACTGCCCGCGCACGGAGTCCCAGTCCCGCGGGTCGAAGGCGACCGGCGGTCGCGACGGCGTTGGCGGCGAGGAGCCATCGCATCCCGCGAGGAGGGCGGTTGCGCCGGCGGCGATGCCGGAGCCGAGAAGTGCACGTCTGGTGGCTGCCATCGAGCCAGTATCGAGCCATCAATCGCCTTGCGCTGGGTACCGTGCGAGATGAACGACATCGCCGACCAGGCTCAACGGCTGGGCTTGCAGGCCCATCGCAGCGACTGGCTGGATCGCTTCGCCCAGGTGGGCTTGGTCGCCTACGGCGTGATGCACGTGGTCATCGGCTGGCTGGCCGTGCAGCTGGCGTTCGGCGACCGGGCGGGTTCGACCTCGACGTCGGGTGCGATCCACGAGCTTGCGGCGCAGCCGTTCGGTGGGGTCCTGGTGTGGGCGGTCGGGATCGGGATGTACCTGCTCGCCGCGTGGCAGGTCGTGGAGGCAATGCTCGGCCACCGGGAGCAGGTCGGCGTGCACCTGGCACGCAAGCGGCTCGCGTCCGCGGGCAAGGCTGTCGTGTACGCCGTGATCGGCACCAGCGCGGTCAAGGTGGCACTCGGCGAGGGGTCGGGCGGCAGCGAGAAGAGCACCGACACCATGACCGCGGACCTGATGGACCTCCCCGCCGGACAGGTGCTGGTGGGGCTGGTCGGCGTCGGCATCATCGTCATCGGAGCGGCGCTGGCGTTCAAAGGCGTGACCGACCGCTTCCTGCGCGACATCGACGCCGACGGGCAGGACGGGGCCACCGGGTCGGCGTACACCTGGCTGGGCCGTGCGGGCTATGCCGCGAAGGGTGCCGCGCTCGGCGTGGTGGGCGGCCTGTTCTGCTACGCCGCGGTCACCCACGAGGCGGACGAGTCCGGCGGCCTCGACCAGGCCCTGGCCGAGGTGCTCGTTCGGCCGTTCGGGCCGGTCCTGCTCACCGCGATGGGGGTCGGCATCGCCTGCTTCGGCATGTTCTGCTTCGCCTGGGCGCGCCACTTGGATCGGTGACCGCGGCCCGGCGGCATGCGAGGCTGACGTCATGGAGGCAACCACGGAAGTCGACATCGTCGTGATCGGTCTCGGCCCGGGCGGCGAGCACGCCGCCATCAAGCTGGCGGAGGCGGGGCTGCAGGTGGTCGGGATCGACCGTCGCCTGGTGGGTGGTGAGTGCCCCTACTACGGCTGTGTGCCGTCGAAGATGATGATCCGGGCGGTCGACGCGCTGGGGGAGGCGCGACGGGTCCCGGACCTGGCCGGCCGCGCCGAGGTCATCCCCGACTGGTCACCGGTCGCGACCCGGATCCGCAAGGAGGCCACCGACGACTGGGACGACACTGTCGCGGTCGAGCGGCTGGAGAAGGCCGGCGTCCGGTTCGTCCGCGGCCACGGCACCTTGGTGGGCCCCGGCCGCGTCGAAGTCGACGGGACGACGTACTCGGCATCCAGGGGCGTCATCCTCAACACCGGCACCGAGCCCGGCGTCCCGCCGGTCCCCGGACTCGCGGAGACGCCGTACTGGACCAACCGCGACGCCGTGCGGGCGGAGTCGGTGCCCGCCTCGATGGTGGTCATCGGCGGGGGCGCGGTCGGTCTCGAGCTGGCCCAGGCGTTCTCGCGCTTCGGCGTGACGGTCAGCGTGGTCGAGGTCGCCGACCGGATCCTGGCTCCTGAGGAGCCGGAGGCGAGTGCCGTCGTGGCGGACGTCCTGGCGCGCGAGGGCCTCCAAGTGCTCACCGGCGCGCAGATCGGGTCGGTCTCGCACGTCGACGGGACCTTCACCGTGGACCTCGGCGACCAGGTGCTCACGGCGGACAAGCTCCTCGTCGCGGCTGGGCGTAGCAACAACCTCGCCGACATCGGCCTCGACACGGTGGGGCTGGACCCTTCGATGAAGTCGATCGAGACCGACGAGCGGATGCGAGCCGGCGAGCGGCTGTGGGCGATCGGTGACATCACCGGGCACGGCGCGTTCACCCACGTCTCGATGTACCAGGCCCAGCTCGCCGTGCGCGACCTGTTGGACAAGGACGGGCCCTGGGCCGACTACCGCGCGGTCAGCCGGGTCACCTTCACCGATCCCGAGGTCGGCTCGGTCGGCATGACCGAGCACCAAGCGCGCGAGGCCGGGCTCGAGGTCCAGACAGGGCAGGCGGAGGTCCCGAAGTCGAGCCGGGGCTGGATCCACCACTCCGGCAACGACGGGATCATCAAGGTGGTGGCCGACGCCGACCGCGGCGTGCTGGTCGGTGCCACTGCAGTCGGGCCGTCCGGCGGCGAGATCCTGGGGCTGCTGGCGGCCGCGGTGCACGCCGAGATCCCGGTCGCGACCCTGTCGACCATGCACTTCGCCTACCCGACCTTCCACCGAGGGATCGAGACTGCCCTGCAGGATCTGGCATAGGCTCAGCGTCGCTCGGATGCTCAACTCTCGGGAGGACGAGATGACCCAGTGGCCGCCGGACTCGGTCCGGGCCGAGATGGACGACACCAGTGAGCGTTCGCCGACCCAGCCCGGCGACGCGCCAGGCCGCCACCTCTCGTCGACCAGGTTCCTCGACCGCCGCGAGGGCAGCAGGCACGTGGGACCCGCCACGTGGGGCTGGCGCGGCCGGGTCCGGCGCCTGAGCGGCGGCGCGATCAGGCCTCGGATGGGCCCTCGAGAGGTGGCCTACGAGAACGACCGGGCGCTGGTCCAGAAGGACTTCGGGAGTCCGCGGACGATCGCCTTCGTGAACCCGAAGGGCGGTGCGGCGAAGACGACGGGGGTACTCGCCGCCGGCTACACCTTCGGCACCCTCCGCGGAGGGGGAGTGGTGGCGTGGGACAACAACGAGACGCGCGGGACCCTCGGCATCCGCGGCACCCGGAGCCCCCATCGCAACACCACCCGGGAGCTGCTGGACGACCTGGGCCGCTTCAAGGATGCCTTCGACTCGCATCTCCGCGACCTTCGCCCGTTCGTGCGTGCTCAGCGCGGCGCGGAGTTCGACGTGCTCGCCTCCGATGAGCGGCCCGACGTCACCGGCATGATCCACGCCGACGACTTCGGTGCGGTTCACCAGCTGCTCCGGCGGTTCTATCCCGTGGTCCTGGTCGACACCGGCAACAACATCCGGGCCGAGAACTGGCTCGCCGCGGCGTACGCCGCCGACCTGTTGGTGGTGACCTCCACGGTGCGCGAGGACACCGGCTACAGCGGGCTCTGGATGCTCGACGCGCTGCAGGACGCCGGCTACCAGCATCTGAAGAGCAAGACGGTCACGGTGCTCTCGGATCCCTCGCACACGATCGACACGAGGCTTGCCCACGACCTCGAGCAGGTCTACGGAGAGCGCACCGGGGCCGTCTACCGGGTGCCGTTCGACCCCGTGCTCGTGTCCGGGTCGGTGGTGCCCTACGACCGACTGTCGGAGGCCACCACCCGCTCCTGGCTGCGGGCCTGTGCCGGAATGGCCTCGGCACTCTGAGGGAACATGGACAGATGACCGACTCCGACGAGGCGCTCCGCCTGGTCGTGCGCGGACGGGTGCAGGGGGTGTTCTTCCGCGACAGCTGCCGCCAGAAGGCGTCCGCACTCGGCGTACGCGGTTGGGTGCGCAACCGGGAGGACGGTGCGGTGGAGGCGGTGGTGGCCGGACCACCGGATGCCCTGGAGGAGATGGTCCGCTGGGCGCAGCAGGGCCCGCCCCGGGCATCGGTGGAGACGGTCGAGGCCATGCCCACGGATGACCCCGGCCGGACCGGGTTCGAGGTCAGGTAGCGTCGGTGGCCATGCGTGCTGTCGTCTACCGCGAGACCGGTCCGTCCTCCGTGCTGACGCTCGTCGAGCGGGAGGTGCCGGAGCCTGGTCCGGGCGAGCTGCGGGTCCGCGTGGTCCGGGCAGGGGTGAACCCGACGGACTGGAAGTTCCGGGCAGGGATGATGTCGGGTTACGACGAGGTGACCCCCGGCCAGGACGGCGCCGGGGTCGTCGACGCCGTGGGGCCGGGCGTCGAGGAGTTCGCCGTCGGTGACCGGGTGTGGCTGTTCCTCGCCCAGCACGGCCGCGCCTACGGCACGGCCGCCGAACACACGGTGCAGCCGGTCGAGCGCGTGGTGCACCTGCCGGGCCAGGCGTCGTACGACGTGGGTGCCGGCCTCGGCGTGCCGGCCGTGACCGCGCATCGCGCGCTGACCTGCTCCGAGGGTGGCCCCGGCCGTCTCGGTCCAGGAGCCATGGACGGCCTGACCGTGCTGGTCGCGGGCGGGGCAGGGGCCGTGGGCAATGCCGCGATCCAGCTTGCCACGTGGTCCGGGGCTCGGGTGGTCACCACCGTGAGCAGCGAGGAGAAGGCCGCCCTGGCGGTCGCCGCCGGCGCCGACCACACGGTCAACTACCGCACCGGGCGCGCTGGCGACGAGATCGCCGCCCTCGCACCGGGCGGGGTGGACATCGCGGTCGAGGTGGCGCCCGCGCAGAACAACGCGCTGGACCTCGAGGTGGTGCGCAACCACGGCACGATCGCGATCTATGCCAACAACGGTGGCGACGAGTTCCCGGTGCCGATCCGGGCGACGTTCTCGAAGAACCTCCGCTACCAGTTCCTGCTGCTCTACAACCTCGACCCGGCGCACCTGCGGTCCGCGGCGGAGGACGTCAACGCGGCGGTCGAGCTGGGCGCCTTCCGGGTCGGCGCGGACGTTGGTGTGCCGCTGCACCACTTCGCGCTGGAGGACACCGCGGCCGCCCACGACGCCGTCGAGGCGGGAGCCATCGGCAAGGTGCTCGTCGACGTCGCCGAAGCGTGACCTGGCGGGGTAGTCCCGGACGAAATCGCTGTCGGAAAGCCGACTTCACCGCGATTTCGTCAGGGACTATCCCGGCGGTCGGGCCGCGAGCCCCGGCCAGTCCGCGCTGGGCCGCCGCGCTGGCCTCGCGCTGGCCTCGCGCTGGCCTCGCGCTGGCCGTCGAGCCGGTGCGCCCAGGACCCGGGGAGGTCGACGTGGATGCTGATCCGGGTCTGGTCGCCGGCGGCGGACACCGGCTGGCCGTCCGGGCGCAGGGTGGTGATCACCGACGGGTCGGGCTTGCGCAACAGCTCGCGGACATGGTCGGGGAACGGCAGCTCCGGCATCGACGCTCCTCGCGATCGGCTTTCCTCACCGTGGCCAGGGTGGCTCGCGTCCGCCCGCTGAGAAGGCGGTGTGCCGAGTGCGGACCGGGCCGGGCTCCGGGGTAGGCTGGGCGCCGTTCGACATCCTTTAACGAGCCGTCCCGTGAGGCGGAGAAGGAGGTCAAGCGCACTCGTGTGTGCCCAGCCTGCGCCAGCAACCCGGCCGTCCAGCGGCCCCGCCAACGGCAGAGTGGTCCTCGACGCCCGTGACATCACCCGGGCCCTGACCCGGATCTCCCACGAGATCCTCGAACGCAACAAGGGCGCGACCGACCTGGTACTCCTCGGCATCCCCCGCCGCGGGGTGCCGCTCGCCACCCGCATCGCCGAACGGATCTCATCCGTCGAGGGGTACGCCGTGCCGGTCGGCGCGCTCGACGTCACGATGTACCGCGACGACCTCCGCCTCAAGCCGGCGCGCACACTGCTGCACACCGAGATCCCGCCCGGCGGCATCGACGACAAGACCGTGGTGCTGATCGACGACGTGCTCTTCTCCGGCCGCACCATCCGGTCGGCGCTGGACGCCCTCAACGACGTCGGTCGGCCGCGCGCGGTGCAGCTGGCCGTGCTGGTCGACCGCGGCCACCGCGAGCTGCCGATCCGCGCCGACTTCGTCGGCAAGAACCTGCCGACCTCCCTGGTGGAGCGGGTCAGCGTGCGGCTGGCCGAGACCGACGAGGTCGACGCGGTGACCATCGAGGGCGCCGGCAGCACCGGGGGCTCCGAGGGGAGCGAGTCATGAAGCGCCACCTGCTGAGTGCGGCCGACCTGAGCCGCGACGACGCCGAGCTGGTCCTGACCACCGCCGCGGAGATGCTCGCGTTGGCCGACCGGCCGATCAAGAAGCTGCCGGCCCTCCGCGGCCGGACCGTGGTCAACCTGTTCTTCGAGGACTCCACGCGCACCCGGATCTCCTTCGAGGCCGCGGCCAAGCGTCTTTCGGCCGACGTGATCAACTTCGCGGCCAAGGGCTCGAGCCTGTCGAAGGGCGAGAGCCTCAAGGACACCGCGTTGACGCTGGAGGCGATGGGCGCGGACGCCGTCGTGGTCCGCCACGGCTCCAGCGGCGCTCCGCACCGGCTCGCCCACTCCGGCTGGGTCCGCTCCAGCGTGGTGAACGCCGGCGACGGCACCCACGAGCACCCCACACAGGCACTGCTCGACGCCTTCACCATGTGGCGCCACCTCGGCGCCAGCTTGAAGGGCGGACTCGAGGGACGGCGGGTCGCGATCGTCGGCGACGTGCTGCACAGCCGGGTCGCCCGCTCCAACGCGCTGCTGCTGCAGACCCTCGGCGTCGAGGTCACTCTCGTCGCGCCGCCGACCCTGCTGCCGGTCGGCATCGAGACCTGGGGCGTGGAGACGTCGTACGACCTCGACTCGGTGATCCCCAAGACCGACGCCGTGATGATGCTGCGGGTGCAGCGGGAGCGGATGAACAGCGGGTTCTTCCCGACCCCGCGCGAGTACTCCCGCCGCTACGGCCTCGACAGCCGCCGGATGGCGACCCTGCAGGACCACACGATCGTGATGCACCCCGGGCCGATGGTCCGCGGGATGGAGATCACGGCCGACGTGGCCGACTCGGACCGCTCCGTGATCGTGGAGCAGGTCACCAACGGCGTAGCGGTCCGGATGGCCGTGCTCTACCTGCTGCTGAGCGGGGCCGAGGGATCCAGTGACATCGAGGAGAACGACGCGTGAGCGCCTACCTGATCAAGAACGTCTCGGTGCTCGGTGCCGACCCCGCCGACCTGGTGCTCCGCGACGGCGTCATCGCCAGCGGCGCGGCTCCGGAAGGTGCCGAGACCATCGACGCCACCGGCCTGATCGCCCTGCCCGGGCTGGTCGACCTGCACACCCACCTTCGTGAGCCGGGTCGTGAGGACGCCGAGACCGTGGAGAGCGGCACCCGGGCCGCCGCGATGGGCGGCTTCACCGCGGTGCACGCCATGGCCAACACCGAGCCGGTGGCGGACACCGCGGGCGTGGTGGAGCAGGTCTGGCGGCTCGGCCGTGAGGCGGGCTACTGCGACGTCTACCCCGTCGGCGCGGTGACGGTCGGGCTCGCCGGGGAGCGGCTGGCCGAGCTCGGCGCGATGGCCGACTCCGCCGCGCGGGTGCGGGTCTTCTCGGACGACGGCAGGTGCGTCAGCGACGCCGTGCTGATGCGCCGAGCGCTCGAGTACGTCAAGGCCTTCGACGGCGTGATCGCCCAGCACGCGCAGGAGCCGCGACTGACCGAGGGTGCGCAGATGAACGAGGGCGAGCTCTCCGGCCGGCTCGGCCTGGCCGGCTGGCCCGCGGTCGCCGAGGAGGCGATCATCGCCCGCGACTGCCTGCTCGCGGCCCACGTCGGCTCGCGACTGCACGTCTGCCACGTCTCGACCGCCGGGTCCGTCGAGATCGTCCGCGACGCGAAGCGCAAGGGCTGGAACGTCACCGCCGAGGCCTGCCCCCACCACCTGCTCCTCACCGACGACCTGGCCGCGACCTACGACCCGATCTACAAGGTCAACCCGCCGCTGCGCTCGGCCGCCGACACCGAGGCGCTGCGGGCCGGGCTGGCCGACGGCACCATCGACATCGTGGCCACCGACCACGCGCCGCACCCGCACGAGGACAAGGACTGCGAGTGGGCGGCCGCGGCCTTCGGGATGCTCGGCCTCGAGACGGCGCTCTCGATCGTGCAGGACACGATGGTCGACACCGGCCTGCTCGACTGGGCGGGCGTCGCCGAGCGGATGTCCTACGCGCCGGCCCGGATCGGCCGGGTCAGCGGCCACGGCCAGCCGATCGAGGAGGGGGCGCCGGCCAACCTGGTGCTCTACGACGCCGGCGTACGCCGCACGATCGAGGCGTCGGAGTCCGCCTCGCTGAGCCGCAACACCCCGTACGCCGGCCGGGAGCTGCCCGGCCGTGTCGTGGCGACCTTCCTCCGCGGCAAGCCCACGGTGCTCGACGGGAAGCTGCAATGAGTGCCCCCGGATCGGCGCTGCTGGTGCTCGAGGACGGGCGCACCTTCCACGGTGCGTCCTACGGCGCCGAGGGCGAGACGTTCGGGGAGGCGGTCTTCAACACCGGCATGACCGGCTACCAGGAGACGCTGACCGACCCGTCGTACCACCGACAGGTGGTGGTGATGACCGCTCCCCACATCGGCAACACCGGCGTCAACGACGAGGACGGCGAAAGCAGCCGGATCTGGGTGGCGGGCTACGTCGTCCGCGACCCCGCCCGGGTGCCGTCCAACTGGCGCAGCAGGCGGTCGCTCGACGACGAGCTGCGCGACCAGGGCGTGGTAGGCATCTCGGGCATCGACACCCGCGCGCTGACCCGCCACCTGCGCGAGCGCGGTGCGATGCGGGTTGGCATCTCCTCGACCGAGACCGACGCGTCGGCGCTGCTCACCCGGGTCAGGGGCTCGGCCGAGATGCTCGGCGCCGAGCTGTCGAGCGAGGTCTCCACCATTGAGACCTACGTCGTGCCGGCGGTGGGGGAGAGACGCTTCACCGTCGCCGCGCTCGACCTTGGGATCAAGACGATGACCCCGGCCCGGATGGCCGAGCGCGGCATCGAGGTGCACGTGGTGCCGGCGACCGCCTCGCTCGACGATGTGCTGGCGATCCGGCCGGACGGCCTCTTCTACTCCAACGGCCCCGGCGATCCGGCCGCGACGACCCACCAGGTGGAGCTGCTGCAGGGCGCCCTCGAGCGGGATCTGCCCTACTTCGGCATCTGCTTCGGCAACCAGCTGTTCGGGCGGGCGCTCGGCTTCGGCACCTACAAGCTCCGCTACGGCCACCGCGGCATCAACCAGCCGGTGATGGACCGCACCACCGGCAAGGTCGAGGTCACCGCGCACAACCACGGCTTCGCGGTCGACGCACCGCTCGACGCGCCGACCACCACGCCGTACGGCGAGGCCACGGTCAGCCACGTCTGCCTCAACGACGACGTGGTCGAGGGTCTCGAGCTGCGTGACGAGGCGGGGCGGCTGAAGAGCTTCTCCGTCCAGTACCACCCCGAGGCTGCCGCCGGTCCTCACGACGCGGCGTACCTCTTCGACCGGTTCTGCGACCTGATGGGGGACCACAGTGCCCAAGCGTGACGACATCAAGTCCGTGATGGTGATCGGCTCGGGGCCGATCATCATCGGCCAGGCCTGCGAGTTCGACTACTCCGGCACCCAGGCCTGCCGGGTGCTGAAGGCCGAGGGCCTGCGGGTGATCCTGGTCAACTCCAACCCGGCCACGATCATGACCGACCCCGAGTTCGCCGACGCCACCTACATCGAGCCGATCACGCCGGAGTACGTCGAGAAGGTGATCGCGAAGGAGCGACCGGACGCGCTGCTCGCCACCCTGGGCGGACAGACCGCGCTCAACGCCGCCACTGCGCTGGACAAGGCCGGCGTGCTGGAGAAGTACGGCGTGGAGCTGATCGGCGCCTCGATCGAGGCGATCGACCGCGGCGAGAACCGCCAGCAGTTCAAGAAGATCGTGGAGAACCTCGGGGGAGAGGTCGCCGGCAGCGCCATCTGCCACACGATGGACGACTGCCTCGCGGCCGTTGAGACGTTCGGCTACCCGATCGTTGTCCGGCCGTCGTTCACCATGGGCGGCACCGGCTCCGGCATCGCCCACGACGAGGCCGAGCTGCGCCAGATCGCCGGCGCCGGCCTCGACGCCAGCCCCACCACGGAGGTGCTGATCGAGGAGTCGATCATCGGGTGGAAGGAGTACGAGCTCGAGGTCATGCGCGACACCGCCGACAACGTGGTGATCATCTGCTCGATCGAGAACCTCGACCCGATGGGCGTCCACACCGGCGACTCGATCACGGTGGCCCCCGCGCTGACCCTCACCGACCGCGAGTACCAGAAGATGCGCGACCTGGCGATCGGCATCATCCGCGAGGTCGGCGTCGACACCGGCGGTTGCAACATCCAGTACGCCGTGGACCCCAGCGACGGGCGGCTGATCGTGATCGAGATGAACCCGCGCGTCTCCCGGTCCAGCGCGCTGGCCTCGAAGGCCACCGGCTTCCCGATCGCGAAGATCGCCGCGAAGGTGGCGATCGGCTACACGCTCGACGAGATCCCCAACGACATCACCCTCGAGACCCCGGCCAGCTTCGAGCCGACCCTCGACTACGTCGTGGTCAAGGTGCCGCGGTTCGCGTTCGAGAAGTTCCCGGGAGCGGACCCCCGCCTGACCACCCACATGAAGTCCGTGGGCGAGGCGATGGCGATCGGCCGGAACTTCACCGAGGCGCTGCAGAAGGCGCTGCGGTCGCTGGAGCGGGCGGACGCGGTCTTCGACTGGCACCAGGAGTGGGTCGAGCTCGACAAGGAGGCCCTGCTCGAGGAGATCTCGGTGCCGCACGACGGCCGCCTGAAGAAGGTGATGGACGCGCTGCGCGCCCAGGCGACACCGCAGGAGATCTTCGACGCCACCGGCATCGATCCCTGGTTCGTCGACCAGCTGCTGCTGATCAACGAGATCGCCGCGGAGGTCACCGCCGCGCCGGAGCTGACGCCCGAGCTGCTGCGCAAGGCCAAGCGGCACGGCTTCTCGGACGCCCAGATCGGCAAGATCCGCGGCATGACCGCCGACGTGGTGCGCGGGGTACGCCACGCGCTCGGCATCCGGCCCGTCTACAAGACCGTCGACACCTGCGCGGCCGAGTTCGCGGCGGTCACGCCGTACCACTACAGCTCCTACGACGAGGAGACCGAGGTCGCTCCGCGGCAGCGGCCGGCGGTGATCATCCTCGGCAGCGGCCCCAACCGGATCGGACAGGGCATCGAGTTCGACTACTCCTGCGTGCACGCGTCGCTGGCGCTCTCGGCGAGCAAGGGCGGGGGCGACTACGAGACGGTGATGGTCAACTGCAACCCCGAGACCGTCTCCACCGACTACGACACCTCCGACCGGCTCTACTTCGAGCCGCTGACCCTCGAGGACGTGCTCGAGATCGTGCACGCCGAGGAGTTGGCCGGACCGGTGGCGGGCGTGATCTGCCAGCTCGGTGGCCAGACCCCGCTCGGGCTGGCCCAGGGGCTCAAGGACAACGGCGTGACGATCGTCGGCACCACCCCCGAGGCGATCCACCTGGCCGAGGAGCGGGGCGCGTTCGGACGGGTCCTGGCCGAGGCCGGGCTGCCGGCCCCGAAGCACGGCATGGCGACCAGCTTCGACTCCGCCAAGAAGATCGCAGAGGAGATCGGTTACCCCGTGCTGGTGCGCCCGTCGTACGTGCTCGGCGGTCGCGGCATGGAGATCGTCTACGACGACGACGCCCTGGAGGGCTACATCCAGCGGGCCACGGCGATCAGCCCCGAGCACCCCGTGCTGGTCGACCGGTTCATCGACGACGCGGTGGAGATCGACGTCGACGCGCTCTACGACGGCGAACAGCTCTTCCTCGGCGGCGTGATGGAGCACATCGAGGAGGCCGGAATCCACTCCGGCGACTCCTCCTGCGCGCTGCCACCGATCACCCTGGGTGACGCCGAGATCCAGCGGATCCGCGACGCCACCGAGGCGATCGCCCGCGGGGTGGGCGTGCGCGGGCTGCTCAACATCCAGTTCGCGCTCGGCGCGGACGTGCTCTACGTGCTCGAGGCCAACCCGCGGGCGAGCCGCACGGTGCCGTTCGTCTCGAAGGCGACCGGGATCCCGCTGGCCAAGGCCGCGGCACGGCTGATGATGGGGGAGTCGATCGCGGAGCTCCGCGCCGCCGGCGTGCTCCCGGCGACCGGTGACGGCGGCTCGCTGCCGGCCGACCAGCCGATCGCGGTCAAGGAGGCGGTGATGCCGTTCAACCGGTTCCGCACCCGCGACGGCCGCCAGGTCGACACCGTGCTCGGCCCCGAGATGAAGTCGACCGGCGAGGTGATGGGGCTCGACTCCGACTTCGGCACGGCCTTCTCCAAGGCCCAGGCGGGCGCGTTCGGCTCCCTGCCGACCAGCGGCCGGATCTTCGTCTCCATGGCCAACCGGGACAAGCGGCACATGGTGTTCCCGATCAAGGTGCTGGCCGACCACGGCTTCGAGATCCTGGCCACCCAGGGCACCGCTGAGGTGCTGCGCCGCAACGGCGTGCAGTCGACCGTGGTGCGCAAGCACTTCGAGGGCCCGGGTCCGAACGGCGAGCCGACCACCGTCGAACTGATCCTCGACGGACAGGTGCAGCTGGTGATCAACACGCCGGCCGGCTCGACCAGGGGAGGGTCGGCGCGGATCGACGGCTACGAGATCCGCACCGCCGCCGTACGCGCCAACATCCCGTGCATCACCACGGTGCAGGGGCTCGGTGCCGCCGTACACGGGATCGAGGCGCAGATGTCGGGCGACATCGGCGTCTGCAGCCTCCAGGACTGGGCGAAGCGAGCCCTCACCTGATGTACCGCGCGCTCTTCGACCACGGCTTCCGCCGGATCGACGCCGAGAAGGCACACCACGTGGGGTTCCGGGCGATCCGGCTCGCCCGACCAGTGCTGGGGCGGACGAGGACGCCCGGCCGGCCGGTCGAGGCGATGGGGCTCACCTTCCCGAACCCGCTCGGGCTGGCCGCCGGCTTCGACAAGAACGCGGTCGGCATCGACGCGCTCGGGGCGCTCGGGTTCGGGCACGTCGAGGTCGGCACCGTCACCGGTGGGGCCCAGCCCGGCAACCCCAGGCCGCGGCTGCTCCGGCTCCCCGACGACCGGGCCGTGGTCAACCGGATGGGCTTCAACAACGACGGCGCGGAGGTCGTGGCGGCCCGCCTGGCCGCGCGAGGCCGGCGTCCGTTCCCGGTCCTGGGCGTCAACATCGGCAAGACCAAGGTGGTGCCGGACGACGACCAGGCCGCCGTGGAGGCCGACTATGAGAAAAGCGCGCGGCTGCTGTCGCCCCACGCCGACTACCTGGTCGTCAACGTGAGCTCGCCGAACACGCCGGGGCTGCGCAACCTGCAGTCGGTCGCGAAGCTCGGGCCGTTGCTCGAGCGGGTGCAGGTCACCGCCGACGGCGCGGCGGGGCGCAGGATCCCGCTGCTCGTCAAGATCGCGCCCGACCTCGCCGACGACGATGTGCTCGATGTGGCCGACCTCGCTCTCGATCTTGGTCTGGCCGGGATCGTCGCCACCAACACCACGATCGGCCGCGAGGGGCTGCGCAGCGATCCAGGGGAGATCGAGCGGGTCGGCGCCGGCGGGCTCTCCGGCGCGCCGCTGGCCGGCCGCGCCTGCGAGGTGCTGCGGCTGCTGCGCCGGCGGGTCGGCCCGGACCTGACCCTGATCGGGGTCGGCGGCATCACCACCCCGGCCGACGCCCGGGCCCGCCTCGACGCCGGTGCCACCCTGCTGCAGGGCTACACGGCGTTCATCTACGAGGGTCCGCTCTGGCCCCGCCGGATCGTCAAGGGGCTCTCGTGACCTGCACCTTCGGAGTAGTCCCGGACGAAATCGTCGTCAATCGGCCGGGTCCACCCCCATTTCGTCAGGGACTACCCCGCCGTACCGACAAGGAGAACGCATGACCTTCGGCGCCAGGCTGCACGCCGCCATCGAGGATCGCGGGCCGTTCTGCGTGGGGATCGACCCGCACGCCGGGCTGCTGCACGAGTGGGGCCTGGGCGACGACGTGGCCGGCCTGGAGAGGTTCGCGCTGGGCGTGGTCGACGCGGTGGCGCCGCTGTGCTCGGTGGTGAAGCCGCAGTCGGCCTTCTACGAGCGCTTCGGCAGCCGCGGGGTGGCCGTGCTCGAGCGAGTGATCGCGGAGTCACGCGCGGCCGGCGCCCAGGTGCTGCTCGACGTCAAGCGCGGCGACATCGGCTCGACCACCCAGGCGTACGCCGACGCCTACCTCGACCCCTCGTCGCCGCTCGCTTCCGACGCGATCACCGCGAGCCCCTACCTCGGCTTCGGGTCCCTCACGCCGATGATCGACGCCGCCCGCAAGCACGACGCCGGGGTGTTCGTGCTCGTCCAGACCTCCAACAAGGAAGGCCCCGAGGTGCAACACGCCCGGCTCGACGACGGGCAGACCGTGGCGGCCCGGATGATCGAACACCTGCGCGAGCTCAACCGCGACGCGCAGCCGCTCGGCTCGTTCGGCGCCGTGGTGGGCGCGACCATCGGCGACAGCGAGATCGACCTCGCGTTCAACGGGCCGATCCTGGCGCCTGGCTTCGGCGCCCAGGGCGGCACGGCTGCCGACGTACGCCGCATCTTCGGGGCTGCGGTCGGAGCCGTCATCCCGAGCTCGTCGCGCGAGGTGCTGCGGCTCGGCCCCGACGCCGACGCGATGCGCGACGCCGTCCGTCGCGGCAACGACGAGCTGCGCGCCGGATGAAGCGCGCGCTGGTCGCCGTCTTGGTGTGCACAGTGCTGGCAGGCTGCGGCGGCGAGGACGACCCCTTCGGGGCGTACTGCGACGAGGTGGAGGAGCAGCAGAAGCCGCTGACCGAGACGTTGTCGAACACGACTCCGACCGCGCTGATGGAGGCGCTGCCCAGCTTCGAAGCCCTGGCCGCGAAGGCGCCGGACGACATCGGCGACGAGTGGTCCACGCTGACCGACGCCATCGAGGGACTGGTGGAGACCCTCGACGAAGCCGGCGTCGATCCGGACACCTACGACCGCGACGAGCCGCCCGCCGATGTCACGGAGGAGGAGCAGACGGCGATCGACGCCGCCGCGCGCCGGCTGACAGCTCCGGAGACCGCCCTCGCTCTCGAGGCGGTCCAGCAACAGGCCCGCGACGTCTGCAAGACACCGTTGTACCTCTAGCTCTCGGGACATGTAGAACTCGTTCTCGCGGACCGATTGCCGGTCACTCTCCGATCTGACTACATTGACCTCCATTGCGGTTTCCTCCTTCGCCGCTTGGACATCGACACCAAGGACCTCTTCCGTGGCTCTTCCCCCGCTCACCCCCGAACAGCGCCAGGCGGCCCTCGAGAAGGCAGCCGCTTCCCGCCGCGAGCGGGCCGAGGTGAAGAACCGCCTGAAGAACTCCGGGGCCTCGATCGCTGACGTGCTGAAGCAGGGCGCGTCCAACGAGGTGATCGGCAAGATGCGCGTGGTCGAGCTGCTGCAGTCGATGCCCGGCCTGGGCAAGATCCGGGCGAGGCAGACCATGGAGCGTCTGGGCATCGCCGAGTCGCGCCGGGTCCGTGGACTCGGCACGAAGCAGGTAGCCGCCCTGGAGCGCGAGTTCGCCGGCCCGGAGCAGTGACCGACGGCCCATCCGCCGAGGGTCCAGCCCCGTACCCCACCCGCCTGGTCGTGCTTGCCGGTCCGACGGCTGTCGGCAAGGGCACGGTGGCCGCCGCGGTGCGCGACCGGCACCCCGAGGTGTGGATCTCGATCTCGGCAACGACCCGTCCGCCCCGCCCGGGTGAGGTCGACGGTGTCCACTACTGGTTCGTCTCCGACGCGGAGTTCGACCGGATGATCGCGGCCGATGAGCTGCTCGAGTGGGCCGTGGTGCACCAGGCCGCCCGCTACGGCACGCCGCGGCGTCCGGTGCAGGAGGCGCTGGCGGCGGGATGGCCGGCCATGCTCGAGATCGACCTGCAGGGAGCGCGCCAGGTTCGCGAGTCGATGCCCGAGGCGCTGTTCGTCTTCCTGAAGCCCCCGTCGTGGGAGGAGCTGGTGCGGCGGCTGGTGGGCCGGGGCACCGAGAGCGAGGAGGAGCGGACCCGCCGGCTGGCCACCGCGCGCGACGAACTGGCCGCCGAGGACGAGTTCGACGTGACCATCGTCAATCACGAAGTTCATCTTGCAGCCGACGAGTTGGTAGGCTTGATGTTGCGCTCCTGAGCGCGCTCGGTCCACCGACCGGGATCCCCACCACTTAATGCGAGGCTTAAGCGTGTCTGCGCCCAACATCGCCGCCGTCGGGGTCACCAACCCCCCGATCGACGACCTGCTCACCAAGACCGACAGCAAGTACAAGCTGGTCCTCTACAGCGCCAAGCGTGCGCGCCAGATCAACGCCTACTACTCCCAGCTGGGCGAGGGCCTGCTCGAGTACGTCGGCCCCCTGGTCGACACGCACGTGCAGGAGAAGCCGCTCTCCATCGCGCTCCGTGAGATCAGCGAGGACCTGCTGACCTGCGAGGACGTCGACCCTGCCGAGCTGGCTGCCGAAGAGGCCGCTGCCAAGCAGGCCGCCCTCGACGCGTCGTTCACCGCCGGCGAGTAACACCCTGAGCAGCACTGCTCCACACGAGGCCGCTTCCCCGTCGGGGCAGCGGCCTCGGATCGTCCTCGGGGTGGCCGGTGGCATCGCGGCGTACAAGTCCTGCGAGCTGCTGCGCCGCTTCACCGAGTCCGGGCACGACGTGACGGTGGTGCCCACCGCCGCGGCGCTGGAGTTCGTGGGCGCTGCCACCTGGGCCGCCCTGTCCGGCAAGCCGGTGGCCAGCGATGTCTGGACCGACGTCCACGAGGTGCCGCACGTGCGGATCGGGCAGCAGGCCGACCTGGTCGTGGTCGCGCCGGCCACCGCTGACCTGCTGGCGAAGGCGGCGCACGGGCTGGCCGATGACCTGCTCACCAACACCCTGCTGACCGCTCGATGCCCGGTCGTGTTCGCCCCGGCGATGCACACCGAGATGTGGGAGCACGCGGTGACCCAGGCCAACGTCGCCCTGCTGCGGGAGCGCGGGTCGGTCGTGATCGAGCCCGCCGAGGGCCGGCTGACCGGCAAGGACACCGGGAAGGGCCGGCTCCCCGAACCGGCCGAGATCTTCGACCTGTGCCTCGAGGTCCTCGCCCGCGGCGTGGTGCACCCCGACCTCTCCGGCCGCCACGTGGTGGTGTCGGCCGGAGGAACCCGTGAGCGCCTCGACCCGGTGCGCTTCCTGGGCAACCGCTCGTCCGGCCTGCAGGGCTACGCGCTGGCGCGCGCGGCGGTGGCGCGGGGTGCCCAGGTGACCCTGGTCGCCGCCAACGTGGCGCTGGCCGACCCGGCCGGAGCCAAGGTGGTGCGGGTCGAGAGCACCGCCGAGATGCACACCGAGGTGGTGGCTGCCGCCGCGTCGGCGGACGCCGTGGTGATGGCGGCCGCTCCGGCCGACTTCCGTCCGGTCGACGTCAGCGACGCCAAGATCAAGAAGGCCGACGACGGTTCGGCGCCGAGCATCGAGCTGGTGCAGAACGCCGACATCCTGCGCGAGATCTCGACCCAGCGGTCCCGGCCGGGCTCGGTGATCGTGGGGTTCGCAGCCGAGACCGGTGACGCGGACCACGACGTGATGGAGCTGGCGCGCGCCAAGCTCGCACGCAAGGGCTGCGATCTGCTCGTGGTCAACGACGTGAGCGGGGGAGCGGTGTTCGGCAGCCCCGACAACGAGGCCGTGATCCTGGGCGCCGACGGATCGGCCGTCGAGGTGCCCCGCGGGTCGAAGGCCGCGCTCGCCCACGAGATCTGGGACCAGGTCGCGTTACGACTCGCCCGTTGATTCGTTGAGTGAGATGACCATCTTGCATGCTGGTCACCGCATATCCTGAGTACACCTTGATTTTCACGCCTGAGCGGAGTTGCAACTGTGGCTGGACGCCTTTTCACCTCGGAGTCCGTGACCGAGGGTCACCCGGACAAGATCGCTGACCGGATCAGCGACACCGTTCTGGACTACCTGATGGAGCACGACGACAACAAGCAGGACCTGCGCGTTGCCGTCGAGACGCTGATCACCACGGGACTGGTGGTTGTCGCCGGCGAGGTGCGCACCACGGCGTACGCCCCCGTCGCGGACCTGGTCCGCGGCGCCATCCTCGACATCGGTTACGACAGCTCTGAGAAGGGTTTCGACGGGCTCACCTGCGGCGTGCAGGTCGCCATCGGCGCCCAGTCGAGCGACATCGCACAGGGCGTCGACCAGGGTCACGAAGCCCGGGTCGGCGACTCCGACGACGAGCTCGACAAGCGCGGCGCGGGCGACCAGGGCCTGATGTTCGGCTACGCCTGCGACGACACCGACGTGCTGATGCCGCTGCCGATCGTGATCGCCCAGCGGCTCGCCGAGAAGCTCACCGAGGTGCGCAAGAACGGCACCATGAGCAACCTGCGCCCCGACGGCAAGACCCAGGTCACCATCGAGTACGACGAGGACGACCGCCCCGTGCGGATCGACACCGTCGTGCTGTCGACCCAGCACTCCGAGGAGACCGACCTCGCCAAGCTCGAGGCCGAGATCAAGCAGAACGTCATCGACCCGGTGCTCGAGACCTTCGCGCTCCCGTCCGAGGGCTACCGCCTGCTCGTCAACCCGACCGGTCGCTTCGTCACCGGTGGCCCCATGGGTGACGCCGGACTGACCGGCCGCAAAATCATCGTCGACACCTACGGCGGCATGGCCCGCCACGGTGGCGGTGCCTTCTCCGGCAAGGACCCGTCGAAGGTGGACCGCTCGGCCGCCTACGCCATGCGCTGGGTCGCCAAGAACGTCGTGGCCGCGGGCCTGGCCCGCCGCTGCGAGGTCCAGGTCGCCTACGCCATCGGCAAGGCGCAGCCCGTGGGTGTCTTCGTGCAGACCTTCGGCACCGGCACCATCTCCGACGAGGCGATCCAGAAGGCCGTGCTCGAGGTGTTCGACCTCCGCCCGGCCGCGATCCTCCGCGACCTCGACCTGCTTCGCCCGATCTACGCCAGGACCGCGGCGTACGGCCACTTCGGTCGCGAGCTGCCCGAGTTCACCTGGGAGCGCACCGACCGCGCCGACGCGCTGAAGGCCGCCGCCGGCGCCTGATCGACCCTCACCACCGCCCCGTCCGGACCCCGTGGCCCGCGGGGCGGTGGCTGTTCGTAGGCCCTGTTGGAGGAATACCCGGTCGGCCGGGTATTCCTGCACTTGTCGGGCATCGCGATAGCCGACAAGTGCAGGGGAGGCCCGTCACGTGGGGCGGGTGGGGCGCCTGGAGTCAGGCTGCGACGCTCCGGAACATGGCGCGGATCCGGGCGGCGGTCTTCTCCGGTGTGTACAGATCCGCCCACACGATCCGGATGCAGCGCCACCCTGTGAGTTCGCAGATGAGCTGTTCACGCCGCTTCTCCCGGAGCACCGCATCCGTTGCCGTCTCGCCGTCGCGGAGATGGCGCTCGTACTTGACCCTCCCGTCGAACTCCAGGAACAGGCCGAGATCGGGCCAGGCCAGGTCAACGCGACAGATGACCCGTCCGGAGCGGTCACGGATCGGGTACTGCGGGATCGGGGCGGGAAGATGCTGTGCCCAGCACAGGAAGAGGGTCCGTTGCTCGCCGACGGATTCGGGCCGACCATCGACGAGTCTCAGGATCAGGTCGCTGCGCAGGGTGTCCGGCCACCGGTCCATCAACGCATACCTGCTCCGCAGTGCCTCGATCGTGGTGAGCGCACGGTGGAGGAGATCACCGATCTCCACCATGGCGTGCTCAACGTCCAGGATCGTGGTCAGCTCGAGGCACGTGCGGGTTGGCCCCATGACCTTCCGCCCGTAACGGCCGACCTCGAGATCGCCTCTGAGAATCCGTCCACGATGCTGGTCGACGCCTGCTTCGCGACGGCCGGTCTTGCCGTCGAGCCGCGTCACATGAACCTCGGACAGGTCGACATCCCACAGCGGCGCCCCCCACTCGTTTGCACTACTGAGGTGGCTGATCACCACATCCGTCTTCGCCTGGCGATGGACGGCTGCGCACAACAGGGCGTAGCGCTCGTTGTCCGACAGGTCGGCCCACTGGTCGCCGAACGTGTAGGCACCACGACGCACCCGGTGCCAGTCCTCCGCCTTGACGAGCCGAGCGATCGCCTGATCGCTGTAGCCAAGGTGCTCTGCCTCGCGACGGAGGAAGACTCCCTTCGTGTCGCAGATGTGACGCAGCCGTGGATCCATGGCGACATTCAGGCCCGTGCGGACCTCGCCGGCAACCCCGATCCACGCGACCTGTGGACAGCCGCCTTGCGCGGGTGTCGGCGCTGGGTCCTGGGTCGCCTGATCGGCCACACTGGGCGGCCAGTTCCTCCACTTGTCGGCTGTCGCGACACCCGACAAGCAGAGGGATCCCCGGCCGACCGGGTATCCCCTCGACAACCCCGAACCCGATCGAGGGCGGCGGCTGGTAGGAATGCGGCCGTGACCCCCGACCCGGCTCCGGACCAGCCCGGGCAGCCCGAGCTGCTGCCCGGGATGGTGCGCGCGACGGTCAAGCAGTCGCAGGCCAAGGCGCGGGCGACCCGGGCCCGCAAGGCGTCCGAGCTGGCGGTCGCGGACGTCGACCCGGTGGCCCGGGTGCTGGTCGACGTGCCGCTCGCGCACCTGGACCGCACGTTCGACTACGCCGTGCCGGAGACCATGGCGTCGGACGCGCGGCCGGGGGTCCGGGTGAAGGTGCGGTTCGCGGGGCAGGACGTGGACGGTTTCGTTGTCGCGCGCACCGGCGCGAGCGACCACGCAGGCTCGCTGACCCCTCTGCGCAGGGTGGTGAGCGACGAGCCGGTGCTGGCACCCGCGGTCGTCGAGCTGGCGGCGGCGCTCGCGGAGCGTTACGCCGGCGTGCGCGCCGACGTGCTGCGGCTGGCGGTGCCGCCCCGGCATGCCACGACCGAGAAGCTGCCCTCGGACGCTGAGCCCGCGACGACGGCCTGGGACGCCGCCGCGGCGGCCCGTGACTGGGGTGCCTACGAACACGCCGGCGCCTATCTCCGCCACCTTGCCGACGGTGGCGCGCCACGCGCCGTGTGGGGCGCGGCCCCGGGCGAGGACTGGCCGCGCCTGGTGGCGCACGCGGCGGCCAGCGCTCACCACGGCGGGCGAGGAGCCCTCGTCTGCGTGCCCGACGTGAAGGACGTCGCGCGCCTCGACCGGGCGCTCACGGAGGTGCTCGGGCCGGGACACCACGTCGCGCTCACGGCGGAGGCCGGGCCGGGCCCGCGCTACCGCGACTTCCTGGCCGTCAGCCGTGGCACCAGGCGGATCGTGGTCGGCACCCGTGCGGCGGCGTTCGCGCCGGTCCACGACCTGGGGCTGGTGTGCATCTGGGACGACGGCGACGACCTCCACGCCGAGCCCCGCGCGCCCTACCCCCACACCCGCGAGACGCTGCTGCTCCGGGCCGGGCTGGAGGGCGCCGCCGCCCTGGTCGGCGGGTTCGCCCGCAGCGTGGAGGGCGAGTACCTCCTGCGCACCGGCTGGGCCCACGAGATCGCACCGCCGCGGGCCGCGCTGCGCGAACGCGTGACCGTGGCCGTCACGGGCGCCACCGACCACGAGCTCGCCCGTGACCCCCACGCCCAGGCGACCCGGCTGCCGAGCCAGGTGCACCACCTGATCCGCGACGCGCTGACCCAGGGTCCCGTGCTGGTGCAGACCCCGCGGGCCGGCTACGTGCTCGCGCTGGCCTGCGAGCGCTGTCGCACGCCCGCCCGGTGCGCCCACTGCTCCGGACCGCTGGCCCTGACCGGGCCGACCACCCCGCCCGCCTGCCGCTGGTGCGGCACCGCCGTCGACGCCTGGTCGTGTCCCGAGTGCGGTGCCCGCGGCCTCCGGGCGCCGGTGCTGGGCGACTCGCGGACGGCGGAGGAGCTGGGCCGCATCTTCGCGCCGGCGCGGGTCCGCACCTCGTCGGGCGACCGGGTGCTCGCCGAGGTGGGTGACGACGCGGCGATCGTGGTCGCCACGCCCGGAGCCGAGCCGGTCGCCGTGGGGGGCTACCCCGCCGTCGTGCTCCTCGACACGCGGCTGCTGCTGGGCCGGGCCGACCTGCGCTCGGAGGAGGAGGCGCTGCGTCGATGGAGCAACGCGGCGGGGCTGGTACGCCGGGGCGGGCGGGTGCTGGCCGTCGGAGACCCGGCCCACCCCGCCCTGCAGGCGCTGGTGCGCTGGGACCACTCGGGTTTCGCCGAGCGCGAGATCGGCCAGCGTCAGGAGGCGCACCTGCCGCCGGCGTCCCGGCTCGCGACGATCACCGGAGAGGCAGGGGCCGTCGACGACGCCGTCACGTTGCTGGCCGCACCTGCGGGGGCGGAGGTGCTCGGTCCGGTGCCGGTCGGCGACGACGAGGAGCGCGTCGTGGTCAGGGTGCCGCGCTCTCCCGCGCCCTCGGCGAGCTGCAGCGGATCCGCTCGGCCCGCAAGCTCGACCCCGTCCGCGTCCGGGTCGACCCGGCGACTCTCTAGACTGAACGACGGTCTTGACGCACCCGCCCGTCCGTGGCGGGCACTCG